>NZ_JAHWXK010000001.1:602083-903125 GCF_023091155.1 Microbacterium sufflavum
GTCGGGACGGCCAGGCGGTCAGGCACCGACATGCGCACCCGTCCAGGTGTACTCGGCGATGCTGTCGGCCTTCATCTCCATGCCGGTACCCGGCGCGGTGGGCGCCATGTACGAGCCGCCCTGGATGTCGGTCGGCACGACGAAGTGCTCGTGCAGGTGGTCGACGAACTCGATCAGCCGGCCCTCGCGCGTGCCCGAGACGGCGACGAAGTCGAACATCGACAGGTGCTGCACGGCCTCGCACAGCCCGACGCCGCCGGCGTGCGGGCAGACCGGCACGTCGAACTTCGCGGCGAGCAGCAGGTTCGCGATGTTCTCGTTGACCCCGGCCACGCGCACGGCGTCGATCTGCATGACGGAGATCGCGTCGGCCTGCAGCAGCTGCTTGAAGATCATGCGGTTCTGCGCGTGCTCGCCGGTGGCGACGCGGATGGGCGCCACCCCGCGGGCGATCTCGGCGTGCCCGAGGATGTCGTCGGGGCTCGTGGGCTCCTCGATCCAGGCGGGGTGGAACTCGGCGAGGGCGTTCACCCACTCGATCGCCTCCGACACCTCCCAGCGCTGGTTGGCATCGATCGCGATCGGGAAGTCGGGGCCGCACACCTCGCGCGCCTTGCGGAAGCGGCGGATGTCGTCCTGCAGGTCGGCGCCGACCTTGAGCTTGATCTGCGTGAAGCCGTCGGCCATCGCCTCGCGCGCCAGGCGCTCGAGCTTCTCGTCGGAGTAGCCCAGCCACCCCGGGCTGGTGGTGTAGCCGGGGTAGCCGGTGGCGAGCAGCTGCTGCTCGCGCTCGGCGCGGCCGGGCTCGGCGGCGCGGAGGATGTCCAGCGCCTCGTCGCGGGTGAGGGCGTTGGTGAGGTAGCGGAAGTCGACCAGGTCGACCAGCTCCTCCGGCGTCATCCGGGCGAGGAGCTGCCACAGCGGCAGGCCCGCGCGCTTGGCCTTGATGTCCCACAGCGCGTTGATCACGGCGCCGATGGCCATGTGCATGACGCCCTTCTCCGGCCCGAGCCAGCGCAGCTGCGAGTCGCCGATGATCTCGCGGAAGGTGCCGCCCATGTCGTCGAGCAGCGGCTCGAGCTCCCGGCCGACCAGGTGCCCCGCGAGGGCGTCGATCGCAGCCACCTGCACGTCGTTGCCCCGTCCGATCGTGAACACGAACGCGTGCCCCTCGATGTCGTCCTCCGCATCCGTGCGCACGATGACGTACGCGGCGGAGTAGTCGGGGTCGGGGTTCATCGCGTCCGACCCGTCCAGGCTCAGGGACGTAGGGAAGCGGATGTCGGTGGTGTCGAGGGCGACGATACGGCTCACGGGATTCCTCTCCATGCACGGGACTTCTTCCGTGCGGATCCCTTGGAGTGTAAACATCCGATGTCTATACTGTCAACGAGACCGGCCGCCGCAGAGCGGCTTCCCGAACGATCAGGAGAATCATGAAGTTCGCGCGGCTCGGCACCCCTGGGGCGGAGATCCCCGTCCTCGTGGAGGGTGACCGCTACCTCGACCTCCGCCCACTGACATCCGATGTCAACGGCGACTTCCTCGCCGGAGACGTCGCCGCCCGCGTCGCCGCCGCGCGCGACGCCGGAGAGCTCCCCGAGCTGCCCGACGCTGCGGGGATGCGCGTCGGCGCCCCCATCGCCCGCCCCAGCGCGGTCATCTGCATCGGCATGAACTACGCCGCGCACGCGGCCGAGTCCGGCTCCGAGCCGCCGACCATCCCGATCATCTTCCTCAAGACCCCGAACACCGTGGTCGGCCCGAACGACACCGTCACGATTCCGCGCGGCAGCGAGAAGACCGACTGGGAGGTCGAGCTCGGCATCGTGATCGGCGCCCGCGCCGCCTACCTCGACTCCCCCGACGAGGCGATGGCGCACGTCGCCGGCTTCGTCGCCGCGAACGACGTGTCGGAGCGCGACTTCCAGATGGCGGTGTCGGGCGGGCAGTGGTCGAAGGGCAAGATCGCGTTCGGCTTCAACCCCACCGGACCGTGGCTGGTCACGCCCGACGAGGTGGACCACCGGGCCCTCGGCCTCCGCAGCTTCGTCAACGGCGAGCCGCGGCAGGACTCGAACACGAGCGACATGATCTTCCCCGTCGAGCAGATCGTGCACCACCTGTCGCAGTACGTGACGCTGGAGCCCGGCGACCTGATCCTCACCGGCACCCCGCAGGGCGTGGCCCTGTCGGGCAAGTACCCCTACCTCGCCCCGGGCGACGTGGTGGAGATCGAGATCGACGGCCTCGGCCGGCAGCGACAGGAGTTCGTGGCATGGGAGGCGCAGAAGTGAGCGGAACGATGGACGGCCTGGTGGCGATCGTCACGGGCGGAGCCTCCGGCATCGGCGCGGCGATCGCCCGCCGACTGCACGACGACGGCGCCACGATCGCCGTGCTCGACCGCGACACGACGAACGCCGACGAGCGCTTCGCCGCGTTCACCGCCGACGTGTCCGACCGCGCGAGCGTCGACGCGGCCGTGGCCGCGGTCGCCGAGCGCTTCGGCCGCATCGACATCGTGGTCAACAACGCCGGCATCGGCGCGCAGGGCGACATCGCCGCGAACGACGACGACGAGTGGGCGCGCGTGCTCTCGATCAACGTGACCGGCATCGCCCGCGTGACCTCGGCCGCACTGCCGTGGCTGCGGACGTCGCCCGCCGCCGCCGTGTGCAACACCGCGTCGATCGCCTCCACCACCGGCCTCCCGCAGCGCGCGCTCTACTCCGCGTCGAAGGGCGCCGTGTCGGCCCTCACCCGCGCGATGGCCGCCGATCACCTGCGCGAGGGCATCCGCGTCAACGCCGTGAACCCCGGCACCGCCGACACCCCCTGGGTCGGACGACTGCTCGACACCGCCGCCGACCCCGCGGCCGAGCGCGCCGCCCTCGAAGCACGACAGCCCCACGGACGGCTCGTCAGCCCGGACGAGGTCGCCGCGGCCGTCGCCTACCTGGTGGGACCGGGCGCGGGCTCGACCACGGGCACGTTCCTCGAGGTGGACGGCGGGATGGCGCAGCTGCGGCTCCGCCCCGAGTGACCTCGCACCCTCCCCGACGAGAGGGCCCGGCGACTCCCTGAGCCGCCGGGCCCTCTCGCGTGTGGCCTGCCGTGCGGAGTCGGTGCGGGATCGAAAACGTGCCGCGCAGGAGCTTCGGGGGTGACATATCGCACGCGCACCGCGCGACGGGATGGGGCGGACGGGGCGGGGGGGGTCAGAGGCGATAGAACGCGGCCGCGGTGTCGTGGAAGAGGGCGGCCCGGTCGATGCCGCGGGAGTCCGCCCACGTCGAGACCGCGTCGGCCCAGCGGCTGCGGGCGGTCGGCTGATACGTCGACGGGGCGTCCGAGGCGGCGTCCGTGCGGGCCGGGCCGACCGCGGAGACCGGCCAGTCGGTACCCCACATCAGGCGCTCCGGCCCGAAGACGTCGGCCGCGGTGTCCAGGAACGGCTCGAGCTGCACGAGGCTCCAGTCACCACCCGCCTCCGCCGGAAGACCCGACACCTTGCAGTACACCTGCGGGTGGCGTGCGAGCTCGGCGAGGTCGCGCTCCCACTCCGCGGTCGGGGCCAGCGGAGCGTGCGCGGTGCCGACCGCGGGCTTGCCGAGGTGATCCAGCACCATGCGCAGCTCGGGGATCGCGGCGGACAGCCGCGCGACGTCGGGCAGCTGCCACGACCGCACGCACGCGTCGAACGCCCAGCCGTGGGCCGCGACCTCTCGCGCGCCCGTCACGAACGCGGACGACAGCGCCACCGCATCCGGCTCGTCCTGCAGGATGTGCCGCACGCCCACCACCAGCGGCTCCGCCGTGAGGCTCTCCAGGTGGACGGTCGTGTCGGTGCCGCGGTCGAGTCGGGCACCCGCGACGATGCCGACCACCCCGAGCCGCTCGGCCTGTCCCGCGACCCACCGCACCTCGTCGAGCTCGTCGTCGACCGCGGTGCCCGCCTGCACGAAGATCGCGCGCTCCTCGGTCGACCCGTCGATGCGGGCGCCCTCGATCTCCTCCGCGGCGAACCGCGCGGCGAGGGGCCCCTCCAGCCACGAGTAGGTCAGAACCTCCGGGTCCCACAGGTGCAGGTGCGAGTCGAGGGTGCGCATGCCCCCATCCTGCCGTAGACATCCGATCACTGTGCAAGGATGACGCCATGGCTGTCACTGACGAGGCGATCGAGAAGATCAAGGCGATGATCGTGTCGGGCGAACTGGCGCCCGGCGATCGCCTGCCCCCGGAGAAGGAGCTGTCCGAACGACTCGGGCTCTCGCGCAACTCGATGCGCGAGGCGGTCAAGGCGCTCGAGGTGATCCGCGTGCTCGACGTGCGCCGCGGCGACGGCACCTACGTCACGAGCCTGGAGCCACATCTGCTGCTCGAAGCGATCGCGTTCGTGGTCGACATGCACGACGACGACTCGATGCTGGAGATGTTCGCGGTGCGGCGAATGCTCGAGTCGCAGGCGACCGGGCTCGCCGCGACGCTCGGCAGCGAGGAGGCGATCGCGGCCGTGCAGGAGGAGGTCGCCGGCATCGACGCCGGCGTGAGCATCGAGGAGCTCGTCGACCACGACATCCGCTTCCACCGCGACATCGTGGCGATGGCGGGCAACGCCTATCTGGCCAGCCTGATCGAGCACCTCAGCAGCCAGACCGTGCGGGCTCGCGTGTGGCGAGGGCTCACCGAGGGCGGCGCGGTCGAGCGCACGCTGTCGGAGCACCGCGCGATCGCCGACGCCATCGCCCAGCGCGACTCCGCTCTCGCCACGTCACTCGCCACGGCCCACATCGCGGGCGTGGAGCGCTGGCTGCGGCAGGCCGCGACCGCCTGAGCCGCACCGCGACGGAGCGAGCGGGGCGGGTCAGGCTCCCAGGCGCACCATGGCCGCGTCGAACTCGGCGGCGGAGGCGTCGCTGACCGGGTTGAACAGCACCTGGTCGAGCACGTCGGGGGCGGCGGTGAAGTAGGGCACGCCGGCGCGTCGGAGGCCGACCAGATCCTCCGCCGACCGCAGCGACGCGGCGAGCACGTTCGAGTCGGTCCCCGCGCACATCTCCTGCATCCGCGCGATCACGACCTCGCCGTCGACGCCCGCGTCGCGCATCCGGCCGAGGTAGGGCGCGAGGTACCGGGCGCCGATCGCGGCGCCCGCGAGGGCCTGCGCCACGGAGTACACGGCCGTGACGAGCACGGTCGCCCCGTCGCGCACGAGGGCGGACGCGGCCGCGAAGCCGTCGGGCGTGGCGGGGACCTTCACCGCGACCCGGTCGCCCAGCGCCCGGATGCCCTCGGCGTTGCGCAGGAAGGAGGCGGTGTCGCCACCCCAGGTCTGGAAGAACACCTCGCGGGCACCCTCCTCGACCCATCGGGCGTAGAGGTCGGGGATCTCCGCGGCGGTGCGGCCGCCCCGTTCGAGGATCGTGGGGTTGGTGGTGACCCCGTAGACCACGCCCGCGGCGAGCAGCCGGGAGACGCGGTCGACGTCGGCGCTGTCGACGTACAGGCGGGGCGCGATCGGGGTCATCGGGGTCTCCTCGCGGGAACCTGTCGTTACAGGTTCGGTTTCGGCTAATGTAATGACAGCTCCGAGCCTAGTCAACGCCACCGGAGCGCCCGCGCTGTCGAGGAGGATCAGGAGCGAGATGACACCCGCACACCCCGGCGACCGCACCGGCGTCGTCATCGTCGGCAGCGTCACGGCCGACGTCACCACCTTCTCCGGTCGGCTGCCGGCCCGCGGCGAGACCATCCTGGGCGACGAGTTCACGCTCATGCTCGGCGGCAAGGGGGCGAACCAGGCGGTCGCGGCCGGACGCTCCGGTGCACGCACGAGCTTCGTCGGCTGCGTGGGAGACGACCTGTTCCACGACCTCGTGGTGGACGGGCTCACGGCCGCCGGCGTCGACCTCACCCACCTGCGCACGGTCCCCGGCCCCACGGGCATCGCGCACATCCGCGTCGACGCGTCGGCGCAGAACGACATCGTGATGGTGCCGCTCGCGAACGCCGCGCTCAGCACCCCGCAGATCGACGAGGCGCTCACCGCCCTCGCCCCCACCACCTCCGTCCTGCTGACCCAGCTGGAGACGCCGTCGGCGCTGACCGCCCACATCACGGCGCGCGGCCGGGAGCACGGCATGACCGTGATCCTCGACCCCGCCCCCGCCGCGGAGCTCCCGCCCGCCCTCTGGCGCAGCATCGACATCGTCACGCCCAACGAGACCGAGGCGTCGCTCATCAGCGGCATCGAGGTGACCGACGCGGCGTCGGCCGAGCGCGCGGGCCGCTGGTTCCTCGCCCAGGGCGTGGGCGCCGCGGTCGTCACGCTCGCCGGACAGGGGTCGTGCGTGGTCACCGCGGAGGGCGCGACGGTCGTCCCGCCGTTCCCCGTCGAGGCCGTCGACACCACGGCCGCGGGCGACGCCTACGCGGGCTACCTCGGTGCCGCCCTCGCGAGCGGCAGCACCCTCACCGACGCCGTGCGCCTGGCGACCGCCGCCGGCGCCCTCGCCGTCACGAAGCAGGGCGCGTCGCCGAGCCTTCCGCACCGCGCCGAGGTCGACGCGTTCCTCACCGAGCGCGAGACCGCCCCCGTCGCGAACTGACCAGCCAGGAGCACCGATGCGCAAGACGTCCACCACGATCAACCCCGCCCTGTCCCGGGTGATCAGCGAGACCGGCCACACCGACACGATCGTCGTGACCGACGCCGGCCTTCCCATCCCCCCGGGGTCGGAGCGCATCGACCTGGCCTACCGCCCGGGCGCCCCCGCCTTCCTCGACGTGCTCGACACCGTGCTCGCCGAGCTCGTGGTGGAGGGCGCCACGGTATCCGCGGAGGTCGCGGAGAAGAGCCCCGAGGTGCTGGACGCCCTGCGCGAGCGCTTCGCCGGGATGGGCTTCGAGATCGAGCTGGTGCCGCACGTCGAGTTCAAGCAGCGCACCCGCACGGCACGGGCGTTCGTGCGCTCCGGCGAGTTCACCCCGTATGCGAACGTGATCCTGCACGCGGGGGTGGCGTACTGATGACCACCGTCGAGGACGCGATCGACCGCCACTCCGCCGCCCCCATGTACGACCAGCTGCGGCAGCTGATCATCGACGGCATCGCCCGCGACGGCCTGCAGCCCGGCGACCCGCTGCCCGGCGAGCACCGCCTGTGCGAGCGCTACGGCATCTCGCGCACGGTCGTGCGCCAGGCGCTCGCGCAGCTCGAGCACGAGGGGCTGGTCGAGCGGGTGAAGGGCAAGGGCACGTTCGTCTCCCGCCCGCGCACGAGCGAGAGCCTGGTGCACACCCTCGTCGGCCTGTACGACGACGTGGAGCGTCGCGGCGGGCACGTGCACAGCGACGTGCTGCGGCACGAGCAGACCGTGGCCGACGAGGAGGTCGCGCTGGCGCTGGAAGTGCCGGTCGGGTCGCCCGTGGTGGCGCTCGAGCGGCTGCGGCACGTCGACGGGGAGCCCTGGTCGCTGTCGACCACGTGGATGCCCGAGGCCGTCGGCGGGGTCACGCTCGGCGCCGACCTGACCGAGGGGTCGCTGTACCGGCTGCTGGCGATGCACGGCATCGTGGCGACGCACGGCGTGCGCTCCGCGGAGGCGACCGTCGCCACGCACGAGCAGGCGCAGCACCTGGGCGTCAGCGCCGGCTCGGCCCTGCTCCGGCTGCGCAGCGTCAGCCGCAGCGAGGACGGCACGCCCATCGAGTACTTCATCGCCTACCACCGCGGCGACCGTTCGCGCTTCGAGTTCCAGTTGCAGCAGGAGCAGTCGCAGGCGTCGCTGCTGCACGTCGACGGCGACGGCGGGGCCTCGCCCGCGGGTACCGTCGGCTGAGGGCAGCCCCACTACGCTCGAAGACATGAGCGACTGGACCAGCACCGCGATCGCCCTGCTGGAAGCCGACGCGAATCGCAGCGCCGACACGCACCTGCACCTGTTCCCGCTGCCGGC
Source organism: Microbacterium sufflavum (assembly GCF_023091155.1). Lineage (NCBI taxonomy): Bacteria > Bacillati > Actinomycetota > Actinomycetes > Micrococcales > Microbacteriaceae > Microbacterium > Microbacterium sufflavum. Next base: position 610,045 of record NZ_JAHWXK010000001.1, read on the forward strand.
CGAGTGGGGCATCGACCTGTACCTGAAGGACGAGTCGGTGCACCCGACGGGCTCGCTCAAGCACCGGCTGGCGCGGTCGCTGCTGCTGTACGGGCTGGTGAACGGGCGCATCCGCGAGGACACGACGCTGGTGGAGTCGTCGAGCGGGTCGACCGCCGTGTCCGAGGCGTACTTCGCGCGGATGCTCGGTCTGCCGTTCATCACCGTGGTACCCCGGTCGACCGTGCAGGAGAAGATCGACCTGATCGAGTTCTACGGCGGGACCTGTCACTTCGTGGACCGCGCGGAGGACATGTCGCCGGAGGCCCAGCGCCTGGCGTCGGTGTGCGGCGGCCACTACCTCGACCAGTTCACGTTCGCGGAGCGCGCGACGGACTGGCGCGGCAACAACAACATCGCCGAGAGCGTGTTCAGCCAGCTCGCCCAGGAGCGGCATCCGATCCCGCGGTGGATCGTCATGGGTGCGGGCACCGGCGGCACGAGCGCGACCTTCGGCCGCTACGTGCGCTACCGCCGGCACGACACCCGGATCGCGGTGGTCGACCCCGAGGGCTCCGCCTTCTACGACGGCTGGGCCGGGACCGTCGACCCGCCCGCCGGGCGCCCGAGCCGCATCGAGGGCATCGGCCGCCCCCGCGTGGAGGCATCCTTCGTCCCGACCGTGATCGACGAGATGATCCAGGTGCCCGACGCGGGCTCGATCGCCGCGATCCGCCTGCTGCGCGAGCGCACGCTGCACTGGGCGGGCGGCTCCACCGGCACCAACCTCTCCGGTGCGTTCCAGCTCATCGCTCGCATGCGAGCCGCGGGTGAGACCGGCAGCGTCGTGACCCTCATCTGCGACAGCGGCGTGCGCTACGCCAACACCTACTACTCCGACGAGTGGGTCGCGCAGCAGGGGTGGGACCTCGCCCCGCACCGCGCCCGCCTGGAGCACTTCCTCGCGACCGGGGTCTGGGCGGACTGATGCTCGCGGTGCCGGGTCAGCCGAGCTCGCCGGAGCCGTAGGGTCGCACCGGCTGCTGCTTCTGGAACTCGTATTCCCCGCCCTGACGCCCGCCGAACGGACGACCGTGGTCGGCGAACTCCTCCCGGTAGTAGGCGAGGCGCCAGGTGCCCAGCTCGATCCGCGAGCCCGTGCGGAGGATGCGCGCGCCGTCCGAGCTGTGCGGCAGGTTCGGCCACCCGCCGCCGGTGGGGGCGTGCGGGTACAGCACGTACTCGTCGTCCTCGTTGTGCCGGATCTCGGCGTGCACCGCTTCGAGTCCGTCGAGCCGCAGATCGGCGTCGGGACTCGAGCCGATCACGGTCCGGTCGGGCAGCAGATCGAACTCGCGCGGACGGCTGCGGTCCCAGTCGCCCGAGCCGACCGAGAAGATCAGGCGCGGGCGTCCCGAGCCGGGCAGGTAGTGCGTCGTGGTCACGCGGCGGCGGACGTGGCGCACCACGGTGGGCACGAGCGGGAACAGCGTGCCGGGCGGGATGGAGAGCAGCGAGCCGCCGCCGCGGTCGCGGTCGCGGCGCTGCAGTTCCGTCAGCAACGTGGTGAGGTGGCCGAGCCGGATGTGCGGTGATCCCGCGACCGCGCGACCCACGGGTCCCGACCGCACGTCGCCGAACTCCACCAGGGTGCCGCGCGGTCCCTCCACCCGCACCCGGATGCCGCGGCGCGCGAGGCCGTCCGCGACGGGGGCGAGCTGCGCGAGGTCGCGGCGACCCATGCCGCCGAGGGTGGACGTGTCCGCGATCGTGACGACGACCTCGCGTCCCGCCGCGTGCACGGTGAACCGCGTGGGGGTGTCGTCGTCCGGCCCGCGGTGCTCGACCTCCAGGTCGATGTCGAGGCGGATCATGGTCGTATCCGCTCAGGCGGCGTGCGGTCCGTCGGTGGCGCGGTCGCTCGTGGTCACCCGCAGGGTGCCGTTGAACTTCCAGGTGGCGCGGGGCGCGTCGGGGCCGATGTCGCGCGGCACCTCGACGGTCATGTCCTCGAAGGTGTAGTTCACCGCCGCTCCTCGGCCGGTCAGGTACGCCCACATCTCCCGGCCGAGATCGGTCCAGTCGGTGATGGAGGCGCCGGTCGGGCCGGTGGAAGACGAGAACAGTTCGGCGGGGTGGTTCGTGTCGCTCATGGCGTGCTCCTTTGCCGGGTCCGGGTGTGTGGATGCGATTATGCGCGCGGTCCCGATCGATGTCCATCAGTTTCTGGGCACCGTCTAAAAAAGCACCACCGGGACCGGAGAGTGCCGACAAGATCGGGTTCGGGTGCATCCGCCGACCGCCCTCGCCCGGAATAAGGGGGCAATGGGTGGCGACCGCCGCCCCTGTTCAAGGAGGAGCATCGTGCGAAGAATCACCACAGCCGGCCTCGTCGTCGGACTACTGGCCGCAGCGGCCCTGGCCACGCCCGCGACCGCCGCGACCACCGGCAGCGCCCAGCTCTCGGTGCTGCACGCCATCCCGAACACCCCGGTCGACGTGTACGTCAACGGCGAGCGCACCATCGACGACTTCCAGCCCGGCTCACTGGCCGGTCCGCTGGAACTCCCCGCCGGCAGCTACGAGGTCGCGCTGACCGCGCCGGACGCGGCCGACGCGAGTGCGCCCGTGCTCGGCCCGGCGACGCTGACCCTCACGGCCGGTGCCAACTACACCGCCGTCGCGCACCTCACCGAGGCGGGCGACCCCGGGCTGAACCTCTTCACGAACGACACGTCCCCCACCGCACCCGGCCAGGGGCGGCTCACGGTCCGTCACGTCGCGGCCGCGCCCGCCGTCGACATCCTCGCCGGCGGCTCACCGGTGGTCGAGGACCTGACCAACCCGAACGAGGCGACGCTGAACCTGCCCGCCGGGAACGTCTCGGCCGCCGTCGCCCTCGCCGGCACCACCGACCCCGTGCTCGGCCCGCAGGACGTGGCGGTGCAGGACGGCGTGCTCACGATCCTGTACGCGTGGGGCAGCGCCGAGGAGGGCACCCTCGCCATCGCCGCACAGACGGTCTCGGGACTGCACACCAACCCCGGCGGCGTGCCCTCCGGCACCGCGGGCTACGCGGCGCAGCGGGACGCCGACACCGTCATCGTCCTGGCGACGGCACTGATCGGCCTGGCGATGATCGCGGCTGCGGGTGCGACCGTCGCCGTGCGTCGTCAGCGGATCGCGCGCCGATGAGACCGGGGGCGCTGCGCCGCCGCATCCGGCGAGGACTCCTCGCCGGATGCGGTGCCGCGTGCGCGGCGCTCCTGATCGCCTGCACCCCCGTGGGGGCGGGCGAGGTGATGACGTCGGATCCCCCCTCCGACCCCCCACGCTCGACGTCGCCCGCCCCCACCTCGACGCTGCGCCCGGAGACGCACTCCGCCGAACTGCCCGCACCGCAGCCCACGACCCCTCCGACCCGGCTGCGGATCCCCGACCTCGGCGTCGACATGACCGTGGTCGACGTGGGAGTGGAGCCGACAGGGCAGATGCAGCTCCCGGAGGACCCGGCGGTGGCGGGGTGGTACCGGTACGGCGCCGATGCCGCCAGCACGGCCGGACTCGTCGTGCTGGCCGCGCACGTGGACGCCGTCGGATACCCCATCGGCCCGCTCTCCCGGTTGCGCGAGCTCGGTGCCGGAGCGACCGTCGAGGTGACCGACGCGAACGGCGTGCCCCGGACCTACGCGGTGGAGTCGCTGGCCTTCTACGAGAAGGCGGCTCTCCCCACCGGGGAGCTGTTCGCCAGGGAGGGCCCGCCCGGCCTGGTCCTCATCACGTGCGGAGGACCCTTCGACAGCACGACCGGTCACTACCGCGATAATGTCGTCGCCATCGCACGGCCCGCCTGAGCACCCGCACCCGACGCCCCGAACGGAAGGGAGGCGCGCATGACCTCCGCGGACGACCCCGACGACGAGACGCAGCTCAACGAGCGCTTCGTCCGGGGCGACGAGGATGCCCTCGCCGAGCTGTATCGGCGGTGGTCGCCGGTGGTGTTCACGCTCGCGTTGCGCTCCCTCGGTGATCGCGCCGACGCCGCCGACGTGACGCAGCGCACGTTCGTGTCGGCCTGGACGTCGAGAACGGGGTACGACCCGTCGAAGGCCCGTCTGAGCACGTGGCTGGTGACCATCGCCCGGCGCCGCATCGCCGACATGCACGAGTCGCGGGCCCGCATCCAGCGGCTGCAGGAGGAGATGATGCGCGTCACCTCTCCCGACGATCTCGTCAGCGCACCGGTCGACCTGTCGCAGTCCATCCTGATCGCGAACGAGATGCGGCAGCTGCGACCCGAGGCGCGCGAGGTCATGCGGCTGGCGTTCTTCGACGACCTGACGCACGAGGAGATCGCCCGACGGCTGGACATGCCTCTGGGTACCGTGAAGAGCCACATCCGCCGGAGCCTCTCCCGTATGCGCGACCGATTGGAGGTCAACCGTGTCGCACCTTGACCCCGAGCAGCTCGCCCTGCTCGCGCTCGGCGAGCCGGTCGCCTCCGAGCGCGAGCGCGCGCACCTCGACCAGTGCCGGGCGTGCGCCGCCGAGATCGCCGACCTCGCCCACGCGGCGGGTGTCGCGCGGTCGACCGTCGCCGACGCGGAGCTGGAGTCGCCGCCCGCCGACGTGTGGGCGCGCATGCACGACGAGCTGGGCCTGCCGGAGCGGCTCCGGGCCGACCCTCTCCGCCCGGCGGAACCGACAGCGGGCGAGCCGCCCTCCGCCCCACGCCCGCAGCGCAGAATCGCCGCCCGCTGGTGGGTGCTCGCCGCCGTCACGGTCCTCGTCGTCACCGTGGGCGTGAGCACGTGGACGGCGATCTCGGCCGCACTCCGGCCGGTCACGGTCGCCACGGCGACGCTCGACCCGTTCCCCGACCACCCCGATGCGATCGGCACGGCAGAGGTGGACGAGGACCGCGACGGCGCGCGCACCCTCACGGTGTCGCTCGACGGCGAGGTCGGCTCGGAGGACTACCGGGAGGTCTGGCTCATCCGCAACGACGGGAAGGCGCTCATCAGCCTCGGCGTGCTCGACGCCGCGACCGGCGCATTCGCCATCCCCGCGAACGTCGACCTCGACGAGTACGACCTCGTCGACATCTCGTTCGAACCCGTCGACGGCGACCCGGCCCACTCGGGGAACTCCATCGTGCGCGGCACGCTCGACTTCAGCTGAGCGGAGCGCACGACGCCCGCGTCAAGGGGCATGTCCCGAACGCCGAACGCCCCCTACGCTGAGGCCATGACCACACTCATCCTCACTGTCGCGGGTGCCGACCGGCCGGGACTCGTCGCGGCGGTCGCCGACGTCGTCGACGCCCACGGCGGCAACTGGGAGAACAGCTCGCTGGCCGAGCTCGCGGGAACGTTCGCGGGCGTGATCGAGGTGTCGGTGCCGACCGACCGCGCGGGCGACCTGGAGACCGCACTCCGGGCGATCCAGGGTCAGGGGCTCCTGACGCTGTCGGTGCTCACCGGGACCCGCGGCGTGGCGGAGGAGGACGAGGAGCGGCTGCTGGTGATGCAGGTGCTCGGCAACGACCATCCCGGGATCGTGCGGGAGGTGTCGGCCGCGCTGAACGCGCACGCGCTGAGCATCGAGGAGCTCGCGACCGAGACCCGCGATGCGGCGATGGCGGGCGGACGGCTGTTCGAGGCGTCGGTGATCGCGAAGGTGCCGCCGACGGTCGACCTCGACGCACTGCGGGCCGACCTGGAGCGACTCGCGACCGAGATCCAGGTCGACATCACCCTCGGCTGAGCGGACCCCGCCGGCGCGCACTCAGGCGGACGGCGTCTCCGCGGTCGGGACGTCGTCGAGCCCGGAGTACCGCCGCACCCAGTACTCGGTGTACGCGACGTGCGCGGATGCCGCGGCCGACGCGGCGACGGGATCGGCGGCGGCGAGGCCCCGCAGGATCGCGCGGTGCCCGGCGTCGGAGTGCACCTTGAGCTCCGCGGCGTCGTCGGGCTCCGAGATGCGGTACGCCCGGGAGCGGGAGCGCAGCACGTCGATCAGGCTCGTGAGGGCCTCGTTGCCCGCGACCGCGGAGATGCGCATGTGGAACTCGTGGTCGAGGCGTGACTGCGCCTCGAAGTCGGTCGTGGCCTCGATCTCGTCCAGCACCGCGGCGAGCGCCGCCACGGTGTCTGCGTCGATGCGGGCGGCCGCGAGTGCGGCGGCATGGGGTTCGAGCACCCGGCGCAGCTCCGTCAGCTCCAGCACTCCCGCCATGGGCAGCAGCCCGACGGTGAGGGACAGACTGCCGATGAGGTCGGCCGCGCGCAGCTCGCTGACGTAGCTGCCCGAGCCGTGGCGCGTCTCCAGCACGCCCAGCGCCGCGAGCGTGCGGATGGCCTCGCGCAGCGATCCGCGGGAGACGCCGAGCCGTTCGCACAGCTCCCCCTCGCTGGGCAGGCGGTCGCCGGGGCGCAGCGCACCGTCGGCGATCAGCGCCCGCAGGCCGTGCAACGCCGTGTCGAGTGCGCTCATCGTCATCCTCCCTGACACCCCCGCCCCTCGTGCAGTCTGTCGGAACCGCTCCACGCGACAAACTCGTATGACAACTATGTTTCATCTTCGCGGATTCGTAGCCAAAATCGGGGCCTTGTGGCAAAGTTGTGCAACAACTCGCCCCCACTCATCGATGAGGTCCGATGCCCGCTCCGCTGTTCCCCGCTCCGCTCACGCTGAACTCCGGCCTGCGAGCGCGCGACGCCTGGCCTCTCGACCCCGCGGTCGTGCACCTCAACCACGGGTCGTTCGGCGCGGTGCCGTCGGTCGTGGTCGCGCACCAGGACGCCCTGCGTCGCCGCGCCGACCTCAGCCCGGTCGAGTGGTTCCCCCGCATCGCCGAGCGCGTGCAGGACGCCAGGGAGCGCACCGCCCCGTTCGTCGGCGCCCGGGCGGACGACAGCGTCTTCGTGCCCAACGCCTCCGCCGCGGCGACCGTCGTGTACAACGCGCTGCGACTCGAGCACGGCGACGAGATCCTGGTGACGGATCAGGGCTACGGCGCGATCACCATGGGGGCGGAACGCCTCGCCCGCCGCTTCGGGGCGACCGTCCGCACCGTCGCCCTCCCGCTGCTCGCGCCCGACGACGAGATCGTGCAGCTGTTCGCCGACGCCCTCACCCCGCGCACCCGGCTGATCGTCGTCGACCAGATCACCTCGCCCACCGCCCGCCTGCTGCCCACGCGCCGCATCGCCGACCTCGCGGCCGAGCGCGGCGTGCGCACCCTCGTCGACGGCGCCCACGCCCCCGGCCTGATCGCCGACGCCGCCGCGGTCGCGGGCGGCGACTGGTGGTTCGGCAACCTGCACAAGTGGCCCTGCGCCCCCCGCGGCTCGGCCCTGCTCGTCACGGCAGCACCCGACCGCGACGAGCTGTGGCCGCTGATCGACTCGTGGGCCGCCCGCGAGCCCTACCCCGGGCGCTTCGACACCCAGGGCACGATCGACGCCACGACGTACCTGGCCACCCCCACCGCGATCGAGTTCATCGAGACCGAGTTCGGGTGGGAGCACGCCCGCGCCGCGATGGCCGAGCGCGCCGACGCCGGAGCCGAGCTGATCGCCGAGGCGCTGCGCCCGTACGGCGACGAGGATCCGCTCACCCCGCTGCCCTCCCCCGTGCCGTCCATGCGCCTGATCCGCCTGCCGCTCGGGCTCGGCGCGACGCGCGAGGAGGCCGACGCGCTGCGCATGGACCTGCTCGACGAGGTCGGCGTGGAGACCGCCTTCACGAGCTTCCGCGGGGTCGGCTACTTCCGCCTCTCCGCGCACCTCTACACCGAGGCCTCCGACGTCGAGGCGTTCGTCGAGCGCTGCATCCCCGCGATCCTGCGCCGCGCCGGCATCCGCCCCGCCGACGCCCTCATCCTCCCCTGACCACCCGCACGACCCGACCCACCCGAAACACACCCACCCATCCCCCACCGAGAGGCACATCGTGAAGAACAAGATCTTGACGACCGCAGCGGGAGTCGGCACCGTCGCCGTCCTCGCACTCACCGGCTGCTCCGGAGGCTCCGGCTCGTCCGGCGGCGACGGAGACGTCACCCTCCAGATGGTCGAGAGCCTGACGAACCCGGCGCGCACCGAGCTCATCCGCGGGCTCCTCGACGAGTTCGAGAAGGAGAACCCCGACATCACGGTGAACCTGGTCTCGCCGCCCACCGAGCAGGCCGATCAGAAGATCCAGCAGATGCTCCAGTCCGGCAAGGGCGTCGACGTGCTCGAGGTGCGCGACATCACGGTCGGTCCGTTCGCCAACAACGGCTGGCTGTACGACCTCGGCCCCGACCTGAAGAAGTGGGACGGCTGGGACGCGCTGACCGACAACGCCAAGTCCGCCGGCGTCGCCGAGGACGGCAAGAGCTACTTCGTCCCGTACGGCTTCTACGGCCTGTCGCTGTTCTACCGCACCGACCTCGTGGAGGAGGCGGGCTTCGACGGTCCCCCGCACAGCTGGAAGGACCTGCTGGAGCAGGCGTCCGCGATCCAGGATCCGTCGAACAACATCTACGGCTACGCGTTCCGCGGCGGCCAGAACGCCAACAGCAACGTGGTGGCCGCGATCGAGGCCTACACGATCGACGGGCTCGACACGGAAGATGCGTTCCTCATGGAGGACGGCTCGACGATCTTCGCCGCTCCCGAGGCGCAGGATGCGGTCGACGACTACTTCGACCTCTTCAAGGAGGCGTCGCCGCCGTCCGCCGTCTCCTGGGGCTACCCCGAGATGGTCGCCGGCTTCACGAACGGCACCACGGCCTTCCTGCTGCAGGACCCCGAGGTGATCGCGACCGTGCAGGACTCCTCCCTCACCGAAGACCAGTGGGACACCGCTCCGCTGCTCGTCGGCCCCTCGGGCAAGGCCGCGCAGCCGCTCGCCGTCGCCGGCTGGGGTGTCGCGAAGAACAGCGAGCACACCGAGGCGGCCGTGAAGCTGGTCGAGTTCCTGTCGTCGGCCGAGCCCGCGACCGAGTTCGCCCAGGCCAACAGCCTCGTGCCGATCATCGCCGCCGCGGCCGACGACGAGTTCTACTCCACGGGCCCCTGGACCAGCTACGTCACCATGACCGAAGACCCGGACACGTACGTCAACGTGCGCCAGCCGCGCGGCGTGAGCTGGTGGACCGAGTGGATCCAGAAGTCCGACCAGGACGTGCAGAGCGTGCTGCTCGGCACCATGTCGACGAAGGACCTGCTCGCCTCGTGGGATGCGTTCTGGACCGAGAAGTACGCCGCGGAGAAGGGCTGACCCGTGGCCCGCACCATCCGTGAAGGGGGCTCCGTCGGCACTGCCGGCGGGGCCTCCCCGGCACGCGGACGGCGTCGGCCGTTCCGCGGCCGTCACGCCCTGACGCTGCTGGCGTTCCTCGCCCCGGCGATCGTGTTCGTCTGCTGGTTCACCTACTGGCCCATGCTGCAGGGCGCCCGCATGGCGTTCCACGACTGGAACCTGTGGGACCTCACGTCGACCCCGTTCGTCGGCTTCGACAACTTCTTCGCCGTGTTCCGCGACCCGGCGTTCCCGACCGTGGCGTGGAACTCCGTGCTGTGGGTGGTCGGCTCGCTCGTGCCCCAGCTCGTCATCGGCTTCCTCATCGCGCTGGCCCTGCGCAAGCGGTTCCGCTTCCGCGGGCTCTACCAGGCGCTGGTGTTCTTCCCGTGGGCGGTGTCGGGCTTCCTCATCGGCATGCTGTTCCGCTGGATGTTCAACGCCGAGTTCGGCGTGGTCAACGACCTGCTCATGAAGGCCGGCCTCATCGACGCCCCGCTGCCCTGGCTGGCCGACCCGAAGCTGGCGATGTTCGCCGTCATCGTCGCGAACATCTGGTACGGCGTGACGTTCTTCGCGATCATGATCCTCGCGGCACTCCAGTCGGTGCCCGACGAGATGCTGGAGGCGGCGAGCCTCGACGGCGCCGGCAAGGTGCGGCAGCTGTTCTCGATCATCATCCCGTACATCTCGATGACGCTGCTGCTGACGATCCTGCTGCGCGTGATCTGGATCTTCAACTTCCCCGACATCATCTACGCGATGACGAACGGCGGCCCGGCCAACCAGACCCACATCATCACGACGTGGATGATCAACTACACGCAGCAGGGCAACTACGGCATCGCGAGCGCCATCGGGCTCATCGTCGTGGCGTTCCTCATGGTGTTCTGCGCCTTCTATCTGATGGCGATGCGGAGGGTGCAGCGATGACCATCACCTCGACCACCCGGACCGGTTCCTCGATCACCGAGACCCGTCGGATCACGGTGCCCGACCCGAAGGCCGCTCCGCGACCGAGGCCGCGGGTGACCGTCGGCGGTGTCGTGCGCGTGGTCGGGCTGGCCCTGTGGCTCCTGATCACGCTGTTCCCGCTGTACTGGATCACGCTCACCGCGTTCAAGTCGCCGGGGACCATCAACCGCTTCCCGATCGAGTACTGGCCGAGCGAGCCCTCGTTCGACAACTTCACGAGCCTGTTCGAGAAGAGCTCGTTCGGGGTCTTCCTGGCCAACTCGGCGATCGTGGCGGTGTCGGCCGGAGCCGTCGCGACGCTCATCGCCCTGCTCAGCGCCTACGTGCTCGCGCGCTTCGAGTTCCGCGGCAAGGGGGCGATCCTCATCGCGTTCCTGCTGACGCAGATGATCCCCGCGTTCATCGCCCTCGGCCCGCTGTACTCGATGATGACCGACCTGGGCCTCGTCGACACCAAGCCCGGACTCATCCTCGTCTACATCGCGATCTGCATCCCGTTCTCCACCGTGATGCTGCGCGGCTTCTTCGAGAACGTGCCCGACGCGCTGGAGGAGGCGGCGATGATCGACGGCTGCTCGCGCCTGGGAGCCCTGTTCCGGGTGCTGGTGCCGGTCATGACGCCCGGCATCATCGCGGCGTTCATCTTCAACTTCGTCAACTGCTGGAACGAGCTGTTCCTGTCGGTCGTGCTGATGAACACCGACGCGAACCGCACCGTGCCCTCGGCGCTGAACGGCTTCATCTCCACGTTCAACATCGACTGGGGCTCCATGTCGGCCGCGGCCGTGCTGACGATCCTGCCGACCATGGTGATGTTCGCCCTCGCCAGCCGCTGGATCGTGCAGGGCCTCACGGCCGGTGCCGTGAAGGAGTAGCCCGCGCGCGGACGAAGGCCCCCTCTCGCTGATCGCGGGAGGGGGCCTTCGCCTGCCCCGGTCAGACCAGGCGGCTCTTCGGGGACACGGAGTACGTGTGCTCGGCGTCGCGGTTCACCGTGTCGCCCAGGGCCTCGTCGATCGCGGACAGCGTGTCGGCGTCGAGCGTCACGCCCGAGGCCTTGACGGTGTCGGCGAGCTGCTCGGGCCGGGAGGCGCCCACCAGGGCCGCCGCCACGTTGGGGTTCTGCAGCACCCACGCGATCGCGAGCTGCGGCATCGTGAGCCCCGCCTGCTCGGCGATCGGCTTGAGACGCTGCACCGCGGTGAGGATGTCGTCCTGCAGGAAGCTCTGGATGAACCCGGCCCCGGAGTTCTGGTCGGTCGCGCGCGAGCCCTCCGGCACCGGCTGCCCGGGCAGGTACTTGCCGCTGAGCACGCCCTGCGCCATCGGCGACCACACGATCTGCGAGATGCCCAGCTCCTCCGACGCGGGCACGACCTTGCCCTCGATCACGCGCCACAGCATCGAGTACTGCGGCTGGTTCGAGATGAGCTGGATGCCGAGCTGCGTCGCCAGCGCGTGACCCTCGCGCAGCTGCTCGGCCGTCCACTCCGAGACGCCGATGTAGAGCGCCTTGCCCTGCCGCACGACGTCGGCGAACGCCTGGAACGTCTCCTCCAGCGGGGTCTCGTAGTCGAAGCGGTGCGCCTGGTACAGGTCGACGTAGTCGGTGCCGAGGCGCTTCAGCGAGCCGTTGATCGACTCCATGATGTGCTTGCGGCTCAGGCCGGTGTCGTTCGGGCCCTTCGGGCCGGTCGGGAAGTAGACCTTCGTGAAGATCTCGAGCCCTTCGCGGCGCTGGCCCTCGAGCGCCTTGCCGAGCACGACCTCGGCCGCCGTGTTGGCGTAGGTGTCGGCGGTGTCGAACGTGGTGATGCCGGCGTCGAGCGCCGCATGGACGGTCTTGACGGCCGCGTCGTCTTCGACCTGCGAGGCGTGCGTGACCCAGTTGCCGTAGGTGATCTCCGAGACCTTGAGACCACTGTTGCCGAGATAGCGATAGTTGACCATGGATCAACGCTAGTCCCGGCGGCGGACGCTCAGGCCGGTCGGCCGAGGGATTCCCGATACTCGCCCCACGCCGCGCCCAGGCGGCGCACCCCTTCCGTGAGCACGTCATCGGGCGCCGTGAAGGGCAGGCGCACGTGGTCGTCGGGGGCCGTGGGGGACGCGGCGAAGGCGGCGGTGCCGGCGATCGAGACGCCGTGGGTCGCCGCGACGCGGGCGAGAGCCGACGCGGACCCCCGGGGCAGCGCGGCCCACAGCGCCAGTCCGCCCCGCGGCGCCACGTACGTCCAGTCGGGCAGGTGCTCGGCCATCAGGTGCTCCAGCAGCCGCAGCCGCTCCCGGTGCACGCGGCTGTTGGCCCGCCGCAGCTCGTCGGCGTGCGCGATGAGGTCGAGCGCGAGCAGCTGACCGGGCACGCTCGTGGACTGGTCGGCGAGCTGCCGGGCGCCGCGCAGACGCCGCACCAGCACCGGGTCGGCACGCAGCCACCCGATCCGCAGCCCCGCCCACGCCCACTTCGACACCGACTCGACGACCATCACGGGGGCGTCCGGTCGCTCCGAGGCGAGCGTGGGCGGCACGACGCCGTCGAACGAGATCCCCGCGACGACGCGGTCCTCGATCACCGGCACACCGTACTGCGCGGCGAGCTCGGCCACGCGGTGCCGGGCCGCGGCGGGCAGGCGCGTGCCCGTGGGGTTCTGGTGGTGGGGGTTGAGCGCCACCAGCACGGGGCGCAGCCGGGCCATCGCCTGCTCCAGCGCGACCACGTCGAGGCCGTCCGCGCCCATCGGCACCCCCTGCACGGTGCCGCCGCGCAGCCCCACGCTGTCGGTCACCCCGGGCCAGGTGATCTCCTCCGCGAGCACGATGTCGCCCGGCTCGACGAGCGCGTTCACCACGAGGCTGATCGCTTGCTGCGCGCCGTGCGTCACCAGGATCTGCTCGGGCGTGGTGGGCGTGCCCTCCGCGCGGTACATCTCGGCGATCAGCTCGCGCAGCACCGGGAGCCCTGCGGGGTCGGTCTCGGGCAGCAGCGCGAGGTCGAGACGCGGCTGATGGTCGCGGATCAGCTGCACGCCGAGCTCCGGGATCTGCGGCACCGTGCGCAGCAGGTCGATCGTGTTCGGCACCGCGGAGAACAGGGCCTCGCCGCGACCGGGACGCGCAGGGGCGGTGGGGGCACCGGTCCCCGCCACGCGGGTGCCGCTCCCCTGCCGCCGCTCCACGAGCTCCTGCTCCGCGAGCACGGCGTAGGCGGAGACGACCGTGCCGCGCGACACCGACACCGCGGACGCCAGGGAGCGCTCGGCCGGCAGCCGGTCGCCCGCGCGGAGCTCGCCACCCGCGATCAGCGCCGAGATGCCGCGCGCGAGCCGGGTCGCCAGCGTTCCGTCGCCGTGGGTCCAGCGGCCGAGCCGAGCGGCCAGCCCCTCGGTCGACACCTCGCCCGCTCGCACCAGCGGAGTCGCGCGATCCCGGGCCGATCCGTGGTCCATCGGCGCCGCATTGGCCCTGTCGTCCGTGTCCATGTGACCCGATTCTGGACCAATGGACACCTCCACCACTACTCTCACGCCGGATCTGGGGCCAATCCCCGCGGATTGGACCATCGACCGGTTGCTCGCTCACCTCGCCGACGACCGTGCGCTCGACGACCCCGCGCTGGTCGGCCCCCTGCGCCGCCTCGACGCCGCGATCACGGGGAGCGACGGCGGGCGGCCGCTCGCCGCGATCGTGCTCGTCCGCTCCCTGGTCCTCGCCGTCGCCGCGACGCCGGCCCTCCGCGCGCGGACCCTGCACGACGTGCTCACGTCCGCCCGCGCGCGGGGTGCCGGGGTGCCGCGCGACGCCCGGGCCCCGCACGACGCCCCTGCGCATCGCCCCGCCGCTGCCGCGGACCCGGGCACCGCGGGGCCGTTCACGGCACCGGGCTCCCCCGCCGGCGCACGGACCCCCGTGCGGGACGCGGATCCCTCAGCCACCGCGGGGCGCGCGAGCGGGCGCGAGCGTCAGGTGGCCTGAGCGCCCGGGGTCGTGACGATGTCGGCGCGGTCGCGGAAGCCCTCGGCCGTCACCCGGTCGAGCGCCACCTGCTTGCGGATCGCGACGGCCTTCTCGTACAGGCTCGGGTCGCCGTAGCTCGTGAGCACCTTCACCAGCACCGGCAGCAGCTCGATCATGAAGAACAGCGCGGCGATCAGGATGTGCGCCCACAGGATGGCCGGCTCCTTCTCGCTGAGCCGGTTGAGTCCGCTGATCTGGCTGAGCAGCCCCACCGCACCCGCGTTGCCCTGCGCGACCGCATCCGCGCGGGCGTTGTACGCGGCGAGCGCCTGGTCATACGTCTCGCGCGCGGCCGGAAGCTCGTCCTTCGCCTGCTGGCGGTTCTGCGTCTCGGAGGTCGAGGTGTTCTCCTTGGCGGCGGTGCCGGCGGCCGCGAGCTCGTCGTTGGCCGTGCGCAGCTGGGCGGCCAGCGCGTCGTAGGTCTGCTGCGCCTCGGCGAGCTGGGCCTGCGCGGCCTGCGAGCTCGCGCCCTCGCCGTTCACCCCGGTGCACCCGGGGACGGTGCCAGCGCCCTCGCCCGTCAGCTCGCACTGGTAGAGCACGCGCGCCTGGTCGATCACGGCCTGCTGCGCGGTCATCTTCGCGGTGAGGTCGTCGACCGTGGCCTGCGCGGCCGACTCGCTGGCGGACGACGAGTCGGTGCCCGCGACGATCCCGGTCGCCGCCTGGTTCTCCAGCTCCGAGACCCGCTCGGAGGCGGCATCGAGGGCCTTGCGCTCCGGGCCCGATTCGAGCGCCTCCTGATCGGACTGCGCCTGGACGATGTTGGTCGCGGCGACCTCGCGAGAGATGTCGTTGTGGAAGATCTGCAGCACGAGCGGCTCCGCCACGACGAAGCCGATGATGGCCGCCATGATCACCCGCGGGATCGCCAGCCCGATGAGCTTCCACACGTTCCTGGTCGACGTCATGGTCGAGGTGAGGAACCGGTCGAGGTTGAAGATGATGAGCGCCCACACCACCGCGAGCGGCACCGCGAGCCAGATCGCGGCCTGCACACCCGTGGTCAGCGCGAACAGCATCGAGATCGCGGACACCAGTGCGGTGCCGGCGAGCACGAAGAACATCTGCACGAAGCGGGGCGTCTCGCCGGGCACGCGGTCGAGGATCTCGCCCTCCGCGCCGCCGAGGATCGCGAGGGCGCGGAGTCGCTCGGCGGCCGTGCGGCGACGACGGGGCGGGCGGACGCGACGCGCGCGGGCCGGCTGCTCCTCGGTTGCGGCATCGGCGTCGGCGTCCTCCGTCGTCCGCGCGGACTCGGCACGCTCCGGAGCGTCGACGAAGGGGTCGGGGTCGGGTCCCGTCGGCTCGAACTCGCGCAGGAAGTCGAGGTCATCCGTCTCGGCGTTCGGGTCGCCGTCGAGGATGATCCGACCCTGCGAGTCGAAGCGACCCGGGCGATGGGCGGAATAGGGCATCCGGACAGGGTACGAAGCCCGCCTTGGAGTCGCTCTCAGGAAAGCCCTGATCAGGCCATCGCGGCGGCGGCGGCCTCGTCCTCGGTGGTGGCGACGAGCTGACCGCACGCCCCGTCGATCTCCTTGCCGCGGGTGTCGCGGAGGGTGGTCGGGATGCCGGCGTCGTTGAGGCGGCGCACGAACTCGTCGGTCACGTCACGCTCGGACGAGGTCCAGATCGACCCGGGCGTCGGGTTCAGCGGGATCGGGTTGACGTGCACCCAGCCGCGACCGCGCTGGTTGAGCTTCTCGGCCAGCAGGTCGGCACGCCAGGCGTGGTCGTTCATGTCCTTGATGAGCGCGTACTCGATCGACACGCGACGGCCGGTCTTGGCGTAGTAGTCGTAGGCGGCGTCGAGGGCCTCGTCGACCTTCCACCGCGAGTTCACCGGGATGAGCTCATCGCGCAGGTGGTCGTCGGGCGCGTGCAGCGACAGCGCGAAGGTGACCGGGATGTTCTCGTCGGCGAGCTTCCTGATCGCGGGCACGAGGCCGACCGTGGAGACCGTGATGCCGCGGGCGCTCATGCCCAGGCCGTCGGGCTGCGGCGCGACCATGATGCGCACCGCATCCATCACGCGCTTGTAGTTCGCGAGAGGCTCGCCCATGCCCATGAAGACGATGTTCGACACGCGCTCCATCGAGTGGTCGTCGCGCTTCTTGCCGCCCAGCTCGCCGTTCGCGATCGCCCGGTTGGCCCGCACGATCTGCTCGATGATCTCGGCGGTCGACATGTTGCGGGTCAGCCCGGCCTGGCCGGTCGCGCAGAACGGGCAGTTCATGCCGCAGCCGGCCTGGCTCGACACGCACAGGGTGATGCGGCCGGGGTAGCGCATGAGCACCGACTCGACGAGCGCGCCGTCGTGCAGGCGCCACAGGAACTTGATCGTGTCGCCACGGTCGGTCTCCAGCCGGCGCACCTCGGTCATCAACGGCGGGAGCATGCCCGCGACCAGCTCGTCGCGGATCCCGGCGGGGAGGTCGGTCATCTCGGCCGGGTCGGACGTGTAGTGGCGGAAGTAGTGGGTGGCGAGCTGCTTGGCGCGGAAGCCGGGCAGCCCGAGCTCCTTCACCTTCGAGATGCGCTCGGCCGGGGTGAGGTCGGCCAGGTGCACCGGCGGCTTGCCGCGCTTGGGGCTCGCGAACTGCAGCAGCGGACGACCCTCGGCGTCTTTCTTCTGCGTCCAGCCCTCGGTCGCCGGGCGCACCTGGGGGGCACGGGTCTCACGGATCGCCCCCGAGCGGGACGACGCGGGCGCTGCCTGGGGGCGCGTCTCGCGCGTGCGGGGGTTCTCAGTCATCCTTCCAGGATACCGGGGGCCGGGTGGGAGGCGGCTGGGCCGGATCAGCCGAGCAGCGGGCGCTGCGCCGTGCGCTGCTGCTCGTACTCCGCGCGGGCCCGCCGGGCGCTGTCGGTCGACGCGACCTCGGCGACCGGCACGTCCCACCAGCCCTCGCCGTCCGGCGCGTAGACCGTGGGGTCGCTCTCCACGTGGATCACGGTGGTGCGCTCCGCCGCCTTCGCCGCGCGCACCGCCGCCCGCAGGTCCTCGATCGCGGAGGGACCGGGGGCGACCTCGATCACGTCGACGCCGTAGCTGCGCGCGTTCATGGCGAGGTCGACCGGCAGCACGTCGCCGTGCTGGAAGCTGCGGGCCTGCGCGTCGTACCGGCGGTATTTCGTGCCGAAGCGCTCCGACCCGACCGTCTCGGACAGGTGCCCGATCGACGCGAAGCCCTGGTTCTGGATGAGCACCACGATGAGCTTGATGCCCTCCGCCACCGCCGTCGCGAGCTCGGAGCTGAGCATGAGGTAGGAGCCGTCGCCGACCATCACCACCACGTCCCGGTCGTCGCCCGCCGCCTCCAGCCCGCGCTTGACGCCCAGCCCGCCCGCGATCTCGTAGCCCATCGTGGAGAAGGCGTACTCCACGTGGTAGCCGAGCGGGTCGCTGACGCGCCACAGCTTGTGCAGGTCGCCGGGCAGCGAACCCGCGGCCTGCACGATCACGTCACGGTCCGCGACCTCGGCCCGCACCGCCCCGATGATCTCGGGCTGCCCCGGCAGGTCGCGGCCGGTCGGGGCGAGGGCGGCGTCGACCGTCGCGTCCCACTCCCGCTTCTGCGCGGCGGCCTCGTCGGCGAGCTCCGTGCGCACGCGGGTGCCGCGCAGCTCGGCGGTCAGCGCCTCCAGCGCCTCCCGGGCGTCGGCGATCACCGGCAGCTGCGTGCCGTGCTTGTAGGCGTCGAACGGGGCGACGTTCACGTTCACGAACACCGCGTCGGGGTGCTGGAAGGCCGACCTCGACGCCGTCGTGAAGTCGCTGTACCGCGTTCCGACGCCGATGATCACGTCGGCCTGGGCCGCGAGCCGGTTCGCGGCCGTGGAGCCGGTGGCGCCGACCCCGCCCAGGTACTGCGGGTGATCCCACGGCAGCACGCCGCCGCCCGCCTGGGTCGTGCCGACGGGGATGCCGGTCGCCTCGACGAAGTCGCGCAGCGCGCCCTCCGCCTCGGAGTACAGCACACCGCCGCCCGCGATGAGGAACGGTCGCCGGGCCCCGCGGATCGCGGCGACCGCCCTGGCCAGGGGTCCGCGCTCGGGGAGCGGCCGGCGCACGTGCCACTCCCGCTCCTGCAGGAACTCGACCGGCACGTCCAGCGCCTCGGCCTGCACGTCTTCCGGCAGCGCGATCGTCACGGCCCCGGTCTCGGCCGGATCCGTGAGCACCCGCAGCGCGGCGAGCGCCACGGAGAACAGCTGCTCCGGCCGCTGCACCCTGTCGAAGAACACCGACACCGGGCGGAAGGCGTCGTTGACGGTGAGCCCGATGTCGTGCGGTCGCTCCAGCTGCTGCAGCACCGGGTCGGCGACGCGCGTGGCGAAGGTGTCGCTGGGGAGCAGCAGCGCGGGCAGGCGGTTGGTGGTCGCCAGGGCCGCACCGGTGAGCATGTTCGTGGCGCCGGGGCCCACCGAGGCCGTGCTGGCGAACGTCGCGCGGCGGCGGTGCATCCGTGCGAACCCGACGGCCTGGTGCACCATCGCCTGCTCGTTGCGCGCCTGGTGGTACGGCATCAGCTCCGGCTGCTCGAGGTGGTACTGCTGCAGCGCCTGCCCGAGACCGGCGACGTTGCCGTGCCCGAAGATGCCGAACATGCCGGGGATCGTGCGCTCGCGGTGCTCGCCGTCGACCGTCCACTGCTGCGCCAGGAACTCCACCAGCGCCTGGCCGACCGTCATCCGCCTCGTCCGCATCACTGCGCTCCTTCTGCTCGATAGGGAAGCCGCGGGTCGATGTCCTGCCCGCTCCAGCTGTCGCGCACCCACGCGTGCGCGGGGTCGTCGGTGATGAGCCACGAGCGCTCCGGGTCGGGGCCCGCCATCACGTTCAGGTAGTAGAGGTCGTAGCCGGGGGCGGCGACCGCTGGCCCGTGATAGCCGTAGGGCACGAGCGCGACATCGCCCGTGCGCACCATCGCCGAGACGTCGATGTCGCCCGCGTCCGAGGAGTAGGTGGCGAACATCCCGAACGCCGCGTCGGCCGACGCCGCCCGCCCGCCGTCACGCGTGGGCGCGGCCTCGAAGTAGTAGATCTCCTCCAGGCGCGACTCCCGCCCCGGCACGTGGGCGTCGTGCTTGTGCGGCGGGTACGACGACCAGTTCTCCGCGGGAGTGAGCACCTCGCACACGATCAGGCGCTCCGCGTCGAGGGTCGCCGGGGTGCCGAAGTTGTGCACCTGCCGGCTCGACCGCCCCGCCCCGCGCAGCTCGACCGGGGTCTCATCGGCGCGGAGGTGCCGGGTGGGATGCACGACCGTCGTCGGGGCGGAGGCCACCGCGACCCGTCCGGTCCCGCGGATCACCGCGGTCGCGGCGCACGAGAGGTACAGCACGTCGGTGGGACCCTGGAACACGGAGGTCCGTCCGGCGAGGGTCGTCTCCGTCGTCGCGCCGCCCTCGGTGTGCGTCACCGTGAAGGAGCCCGCGAGCGGGACGACGATGCGCTCGACCCCGGACTCGGCGAGCGCGAGGCTCTCCCCGTCCGCGAGCACGCCCACGCGCAGGCCCGTGTGCGCCCACCCCGGCAGCGCCTCGTCGACCACGCTCTCCCAGCCGTCGCGGCCGAGGGCACCGCGCGGGTGGAACCACGGATCGTTCGCGGTCATGGCGCCTCCTGTCGGTGTCGATCGGATGGTCGGTGTCGTCAGCGGTTCTGCGGGAAGCCGAGGTCGATGCCGCCGTGGGTGGCGGGGTCGAGCCAGCGGCTGGTGACGGCCTTCTCGCGGGTGAAGAAGTCGAACCCGTGCACACCGTACGCCTTGGCGTCGCCGAACAGCGACGCCTTCCACCCGCCGAACGAGTGGTAGGCGACGGGTACCGGGATGGGCACGTTGATGCCGATCATGCCCACCTGCACCTCGTGCTGGAAGCGGCGGGCCGCTCCCCCGTCGTTCGTGAAGATCGCGGTGCCGTTGCCGAAGCGCCCGGAGTTGATCAGGTCGACGCCCTCCTGGAACGTCTCGACCCGCACGACCGAGAGCACCGGGCCGAAGATCTCCTCCGTGTAGGCGCGGGAGTCGGTGGGGATGTCGTCGATCAGGGTGGGGCCGAAGAAGAAGCCGTCCTCGCGTCCGTCCACCGTCAGGCCACGGCCGTCCACCACGATGCGGGCGCCGTCGGCCTCCGCGATGTCGACGTAACCGGAGACCTTCGCCCGGTGCTCCGCGCTGATCAGCGGGCCCATGTCGGGCTCGCCGGTGCCGTCGCCCGCGCCGTCGCCCACCCGCAGCGTCGCGATCCGCTCGGTGATCTTCGCGATGAGCTCGTCCGCGACGGGCTCCACCGCCAGCACGACCGACACGGCCATGCAGCGCTCGCCCGCGGCACCGAAGCCCGCGTTCACGGCCTGATCCGCGACCAGGTCGAGGTCGGCGTCCGGCAGCACCAGCATGTGGTTCTTCGCACCGCCGAGGGCCTGCACGCGCTTGCCGGTGCGCGACGCCGTCTCGTAGATGTACTGCGCGATGGGCGTCGATCCCACGAACGAGATCGACTGCACGATGTCGCTGTGCAGCAGCCCGTCGACCGCCTGCTTGTCGCCCTGCAGGACCGTGAACACCCCGGCGGGCAGCCCCGCCTCGGCCCACAGCTCGGCCAGCCACAGCGCGGCGGACGGGTCCTTCTCGCTCGGCTTGAGGACCACCGCGTTGCCCGCCGCGATCGCCACGGGGAAGAACCACATCGGCACCATCGCCGGGAAGTTGAACGGCGAGATGATGCCCACGACACCCAGCGGCTGCTTGAGCGAGTACACGTCGATCCCGGTCGAGGCGTTCTCCGAGTAGGCGCCCTTGATCAGGTGCGGGAACCCGGTCGCCAGCTCCACGACCTCCTGGCCGCGCAGGATCTCGCCCATCGCGTCGGAGAGCACCTTGCCGTGCTCGGCGGTGATGATCGCGGCGAGCTCGCCCCTGCGGGCGTTCAGCAGCTCCCGGAACGCGAACAGCACGCCCTGCCGCTTCGCGATCGACCACGTGCTCCACTCCGCGAAACCGCGCTCCGCGGACGCGAGGGCCGCGGCGATCTCGGCCTCGTCGGCGAGCGCGACCCTGGCGGTCTCGGCGCCCGTGGCGGGGTTGAACACGGGGGCGGTCCGCCCGCTGGTCGAGGCGTGCGGGGCACCGTCGATCCAGTGGCCGATGACGGGGGTGTCGGAGCTCATGCGGGTCCTTCGGGATCAGGCCGATAGGCCGGGGTGGACGAGGGAGGCGGCGACGTCGATGGCCGCGGCCACGTCGATGTCGGCGGAGTACAGCAACGTGCGGCCGACCGTGAGGCCGCGCACGCCGGGGAGCGACAGGGCGTCCTCCCACGAGGAGAACGTGTCGTCGGGGTCGGCACCCGCGTCGCCGCCGAGCAGCAGCACGGGCAGGGTGGTCGCGGCGAGCACGCGCTCCATGTCGTCGACCACGGGCAGCTTGAGCCACGTGCTCGCGCTGCTGGCGCCCAGGCCGCTCGCGATCGCGATGGACAGCATCACGGCGTCGGGGCTGAGGTCGTTGACGATACGGCCGTCGACGCGGCGGCTGAGGAACGGCTCGAGCATGATCGGCAGGTCGGCGCGGGCCGCCGCGGTCACCGCGTCGGCCGTGGAGGCCAGGGTCGGCGCCGTGCCGTCGTCGTCGAGGTTCACGCGCAGCAGCGCCTTGGCGAAGTCGATGCCCGAGTCCACCATCGCCGGCACGTCGTACCCGGTGTAGCGGTCGTCCATCTCGAAGCTCGCACCCCGCAGCCCGCCGCGGTTCATCGAGCCGACCACGATCTTGTCGTCGAGCAGGCCGAGCACGGCCAGGTCGTCGATGATGTCGGGCGTGCCGAGCACCCCGTCGACGCCCGGGTGGCGCAGCGCGATCGCGAGGCGGTCGAGCAGCTCGTAGCGGTCGGCCATGGCGTAGGGCTCCGCGCCCACCGCGAGGGCTCCGCGTGCGGGATGGTCGGCCGCGATGATGAACAGCCGTCCGTCGCCGCGGATGATGTCGCGGCGGCGGCGCGCGGCCAGCAGCTCGCGGATCGCCCGGGGGGACTCGGCCCGCACGGTGCGCAGTCGCTCGAAGTCCTCTTGCGTCAGTGCTGTCATGTCACGCATCTCCGTTCACGACCTCCGCGATCTCGCGCTCGGTCGGCATCGCCGTGGAGCACTCGCGGCGGCCGGCGACGATGCCGCCCGCCACGTTGGCCCACGTCAGGGTCTTCTCCAGCGGCCATCCGGCGAGCAGCCCGTGGCACAGCGCACCGCCGAACGCGTCGCCCGCCCCGAGGCCGTTCACCACGGCGACCTGTCGCGCCGGGATCTCGACGCGCTCCGTGGCGGTCTTGGCGAGCACGCCGCGGGGGCCCTGCTTCACGATCGCGAGCTCCACGCCGCGGTCGAGCAGGGCGTCGGCGGCACGCTCGGGATCGGTCTCGCCGACCGCGACCTCGCACTCCTCGCGGTTGCCGACGGCGACCGTGGCGAAGCCCAGCGCCCGCTGGACCCACGGGCGTGCGGCCTCGGCCGACTCCCAGAACATCGGGCGGTAGTCGAGGTCGAACACGGTGTGCGCCCGGCGGCCGCGCTGTTCCAGCAGCTCCAGGTGGGTCGTGCGGCTGGGGTCCTCGCTGAGGCCGGTCGCGGTGAACCACACCAGGGCCGTGTCGCGCACGGTGTCGGCGTCGACGTCGTCCGGCCGGAGCTGGAGGTCGGGCGCCGACGGCTCGCGGTAGAAGTAGAGTGGGAAGTCGTCGGGCGGGAAGATCTCGCAGAACGTGATCGGGGTCTTGTAGTCGGGGTCGGTGGCGACGAACCGGCTCGACACCCCGAGGCGCTCCAGCTCGTCGCGCAGGTACTGCCCGAACGGGTCGTCGCCCACGCGGGAGAACAGCGCGGTGTCGTGGCCGTACCGGGCGGCGGCGACCGCGACGTTGGCGGCGCTGCCGCCGAGGTACTTGCCGAAGCTCGTGACCTCGCTGAGCCCCACGCCGTCCTGCAGCGGGTACAGGTCGACGCCGAGGCGTCCGATGCTGAGGATCTCGGTCGCCCGTGGTCGCTCGCTCATCGCCCCGCCTCCTCTCGCTGCATTTGTCCTAACATTAGCACTATTGCGCTCCCACCCGTGCGGCCGTCACCGGATCGCGCGCCGCAGGCTGACCACGCCGCCGCCCGCCACTCGCGCACCGCGGGTGTCCAGCGCGTCCTCCTGCACCTCACCGCGCAGATCGGTACGCGCCCACGCACCCTCGGCCGCGAACGCCAGGTCGCGCTCGCCGTCGAGGTAGTTCACGAAGCGCAGCTCGGCCTCGTCGTCCACGCGTCGCGCCGACTCGAGCACCACGTCACCCGACAGCTCCGCACGGAACGCGGGCTCCGGCAGCGGCCCGTCCGTCTCTCCGGTGCCCCGCACCACGAGCGGCTCGTGCCGGAACAGGTCGGACGCCCGCACCGCCGTCGCATCGTCGGCACCGACCAGGATCGCCAGCTCGGTGTGCACCGGCACCCCGAGGTACTGCGCGCCCGGCACCGGGATCTCGGAGCCGGCCGGCTCATCGCGCAGCGGGTGCAGGTTCACGCTCATCATGCCCACCGAGCGCGACAGCGTCACCGCGAGGGCGTCCTGCTCCCCCGCGGTCGAGACGAGCTCGTACTCCGACAGCTTCTGCACCAGCACCGCCGTCGAGCCCGCCGCGGCGAACCGGTACGCGGGGTAGGTCGGCAGCGGGAACTCGCCCCAGCCGCCCTCGGCCTCGCGCCCGCGCACCGTGAGCCCGTACTGACCAGCGCTGCGCGACGACTCCAGCCCCGCGGCCCCGGTGGGCACGAGCACCCGCAGCCGGTGGTCGGACGCGGTGTTGACGTAGTCGATGCCCACCCGGAGGAAGCCCTCGCCCTCGCGCAGCTCGACCGTGGTCTCGGTCACCAGCGGCACGGTCGCGGCGCCGCGACGACGGTCGGCGTCCAGGCGCTCCGGCAGGTCGTACACGCGGCGGATGCGCAGTCGCCCGCGCAGCGGCCCCTCCTCGACCACCGTCACCTCGACCGATGCCGGGGCGGTCACGGCGGAGGCGGGGTCGACCGGCCCGTAATTGTACGAGTCACCGCAGTCGCCCTCGTCGACCAGGGCCAGGGCGCCGTCGATCGCGGAGCCGTCCGCGCCGTCGATGCGCACCGTGCCGTCGGGGTTCACGGTCGCGGTCAGCGCCGCGTTCGACAGCGAGGTCGCGGTCACCCGCACGGGGTCGAGGGGCGCGGGGGCCGAGGTCTCCGACACGGCCGCGAGCGCGACACCGTCGAGGTCGACCGCGAGCAGCGCCCGGTGCCGCGGATCCGCGATGGTCTCCACGTGCCACAGGTCGTCGCCCGCGGCATCGGCGGCCACGCGCTCCTCCAGCTCGACCGTGAACGCGGCCAGATCCCACACCCCGCGGGGGCTTTCGGCCACCTCGAAACGCAGCGACCGCTCGCCCCACGCGTAGCCGTTGATCTGCTGCCCGAACAGCTCGCGCCCGTGGATGCGGCGCAGGAGCTTGGGCAGGTCGGCCGTGCGCAACTGCTCGTCGCCCAGCACCGTGGGCAGCGGGTCGAGCACCTGCACCCCGGGGGCGAGGGCGGCGGGATCCACACCGTGCAGCGTGACCTCCACCTGCGCGCGCCGGGCGAAGCCGGACGGGTTGAACACCAGGTGCTGCGCGGGGCTCACCGACACCGCGAGGTCGCGCAGCACGCTGTCGATCACGCCGCGGGCGATGTGCCCGGCCGTGTGGATGCGGGTGCCCACCTGCTCCGCGGTGCTGTCGACGCCGCAGCCGGTGACCGAGTCGTGCGCGGTGCTCTCCACGAGGCGGTACCACGCCGTGTCGAAGAACGAGCGGTGGTCGCGCGTGCCGTACAGCAGGTCGAGCCGTTCGGCCGCGGCGAGCGCCTGCTCCGAGCGGGCCATCTCGCGCTTGAGGTTCGTGCGGATCGAGAAGACGCCGGGCAGCAGGTTGCCGCGGGCGTGCGAGCGCATCTCCCCGCGCACCTGGGGCAGCGCGGCGAGCGCGTCCGCATCGGTCGCGTAGCGCGCGAGGTGCTCGTCGAGCGTCGCGATCGACAGGCGGGGCTCACCGCCTATCGCGTCGTAGTCGCGGATCACCTCGGCCAGGTCCTCCGGGGGCGCGGAGTGGTCGGTGCCGAGCATCGCCAGCACGGGGTCGTCGCCGTACCACGACGCGGTGCGGGCGGCGTAGTCGGGGGCGAGCGCGGGGAGCTGACCGGGCAGGGCGAACATGTCGAGGCCGTTGCCGTAGCCGTCGAACAGGTACTCGCAGCGCACCGCGTCGCCGTTGGGCGCGACCCAGGAGAACGCGTGCTCCTGCACGTCACCGGGCACGCCGCGCCACAGGGCGCTGTGCCGGATGCCGAAGCCCGCCAGGATCTGCGGCATCTGCGCCGCGTGGCCGAACATGTCGGGCAGGTAGCCGACGGGCATGGTGCGGCCGAGGCGGGCGCTCGCGGCGCGGCCCAGCTCCAGGTTGCGCACGATGGTCTCGCCGTCGCAGCCGAACTCGTCGAGCAGGATCAGGAAGGGGCCGATGCTCAGCTGCCCGCTCTCGACGAGTGCCACCACGCGGTCGCGCATGTCCGGGCGCATCTCCAGGTAGTCCTCGATGGCCGCGGCCTGCCCGTCGAGCGTGAACCGGTACGACGGCTCCGCCTCGAGGATGCCGATCAGGCGGTCGAGCATGTGCACGAGCCGCAGGCGGAACACGTCGTGCGGCTCGTACCACTCGCGGTCCCAGTGGGTGTGGGGGACGACGACGATCTCACTGCTCACGGGCGGGGACTCCTGTATCTCGGGGGGTTCGGGCGGCGCTCAGGCGCACAGGGCGGCGATGCTGCGGTCGGGGTGCAGCAGGTAGTACGGGCCGGCGGCGGGATCGCCGGAGAAGGAGGCGCGGTCGCCGTGCACGGCACGACGCTCGCCCGCGCCGTCGACGAGGATGAGCCCGTCGGCGTCGATCGCGAGCAGGTCGCCGTCCACGCGCAGCAGCACGGGCGCGGTGAACAGCTCGGGCACGGTGAGGCCGTCGCGCACGGCGACGCCGCCCATGATCGCGGTGCGGCCGGCGGCGACCCCGGCGAGGATCGCCTCGGCCGAGTCGTCCTCCGCCGCGACCCACGTGGTGGGCGTGCCCGGGCCGACACCCTGACTCCGCATGTGGAAGTCGGCGCCTCCCAGCAGCACGGCCCCCTTGTCCCAGCGCTCGTGGAACGCGAGGGGCGAGGTGGCGATCAGCTCGCGGTACCAGGTGGAGTGCCACAGCTCGATCGCCCGGGGCGTGCGCTCCAGCGGGTGCAGCCACGAGCAGTCGCCCGAGATCGGGTGGTTCACGCTGAGGACACCGCCCCGGCGCTCGACCTCGTCGACCCACTCCTGGGCCGGACGGCGGAAGTCGATCCAGCCGATGTCGCCGAACGCGTTCGCGTGACCGCGGTGGGTCGTGACCTCCTGGCCGGGCAGAAGCGTGATGCCCTGCTGCGCACCCACGACCGGGAGGTGCGCGTGGTGGCTGGTGGTGTTGTGGTCGGTCACGGACAGGAAGTCCAGGCCCGCCCGCACCCCGAGCGACGCGAGCCCCGCGATGCTCTCGTGCCCGTCGGAGTGCAGGGTGTGCGCGTGGAAGTCACCCGCGTACCACCGCAGTCCGGCGTCCGCGGGCAGCTCGCGGCTGCTCCCCCGGGGCACCCCGTCGATCCGCGCGGGCACCGGGCCGTGGTCGATGCCCGACTCCGCGGGGAGCAGCACCTCGACGGTCGCGTCGGTCCCGCCCGCGGGGAGCCGGTGCACGCCGAGGATCACGTGCCACTCCCCCTCCTCCGGGCGACCGGGGAGGTAGCCGGGCGTGGCGTCGTCGGTGCGGATCACGAAGTCCTGCCGCGAGCCGCCCGACCATCCGCGCCACCCCGCCGCACCCTCGCAGCCGAGGTCGATCACGGCCGCCTCGGTGTCGTACGACAGGCGCACCTCGAGCGAGTCCGTGCCGGGCGGCACCTCGAACGGCACGCGCACGTAGCGGTCCGCGTTCTGGATCTCGTGCGTGAGGCGCAGGGTGGTGCGGATCGCGGCCATCAGCCGATCCGCTCCGTGGTCTCGGTGTCGAACAGCAGGGCGCGGTTGCGCTGCGGCACGATCCAGCCGCGGTCGCCCGGCTGCGGCTCGAGCTCCTCGGGCACGACGACCTGCAGCTTGTGGTCGCCGGAGCTCACCAGCACGAGGCTGGTCGCACCGAGGGTCTCGGTCACCACGACCTCTGCGGCGATGCCGTCGGCGACGGGCTCGGTCGACCAGCGCACGTACTCCGGGCGGATGCCCCAGCTCACGGCCTGCCCGTCGCGCACGTCCGCGGCAGCCTCGGCGGGCACGGGCACGTCGGTGTCGCCGATGCGCACGTGGCCGCCGGTGACCGTGGTCTCCAGCAGGTTCATGGGCACGGAGCCGATGAACCCCGCGACGAACGTGTTGTTGGGGCGGTGGAAGATCTCCCGCGGCGAGCCGATCTGCTGCAGCTTCCCGGCCTTCATGACCGCGATCCGGTCGGCGAGCGCGAGCGCCTCGGCCTGGTCGTGCGTGACGAACACGGTGGTCACGCCGAGGTCGCGCTGCAGCTCCTTGAGGAACGTGCGCGCCTCGAGCCGCAGCCGGGCGTCGAGGTTCGACAGCGGCTCGTCCAGGAGCAGCACGTCGGGCCGCGTGGCGACCGCTCGGGCGAGGGCCACGCGCTGCTGCTGCCCGCCCGAGAGCTGGCCGGGGCGACGCTCGATGAGGCCGTTCAGCGACAGGCCGTTCGCGACCGACTCGGCCGTGGTGCGGCGCTCGTTCTTCGCGACGCGGCGGATGCGCAGCGGGTAGGCGATGTTGTCGGCCACGTCCATGTGCGGGAACAGCGCGTAGTCCTGGAACACCATGGCCACGCCGCGCTCACCCGGCTCGGCGTTCGTGACGTCCTTGTCGCCGATCGTGAGGCGGCCGGACGTGATGCTCTCCAGGCCGGCGATCGAGCGGAGCAGCGTGGTCTTGCCGCAGCCGGAGGGACCGAGGAGGGCGAAGAACTCGCCGTCGGCGATCTCGACGTCGACGCTGTCGACGCCGCGCACCCCGCCGGGGTACTCCTTGACGAGTTGGGTTGCAGTGATGGCGGCCATCAGGACTTGATCCCTCCGTGGAAGCGGAAGCCGTAGCGGCGGTTGACAAAGAAGTAGATGAGGAGGACGGGCACCGAGAAGACCAGCGAGAACGCGGAGATGAGCCGCAGGTCGGCCTGGCCGCTCTCGGTGTAGAACGTGTACATGAGCACGGCGGCCGGCTGCATGTCGGGCGTGCGCAGCAGCAGGAACGGGACGAGGAAGTTGCCCCACACCTGCACGATGGTCCAGATCGCGATGAACGCGAGCCCGGGCCGGGCGATCGGCACGACCACGTCCTTCAAGATGCGGAAGGGCCCTGCGCCGTACAGTCGCGCCGATTCCTCGTACGACTTCGGGATCGAGTCCATGAAGTCCTTGAGGATGAAGATCACGGTGGGCAGAATGCCGCCGGCGAGCACGAGGATCACCCCGACGTGCGTGTTGATGAGCTGCAGCTGGTTGATGAGCTGGAACGTGGGCACCATGGCCGCGGTCCCTGTCACGATCGACGACAGCAGCAGCAGCCCGTAGAGGATGCCGTCGCGGCCGGGGATGTTGATGCGGCTCATGGCGTACGAGGCCAGCGCGCCCAGCACGATCACCAGCGCCATCGTGCCCACGCCGAGGATCAGCGAGTTCAGGATCGACTTCAGCGCGTAGGGGTTCTCCGCCAGGCGCGCGAAGTTGTCGAGCGTCCAGTCCGGCCATGACACCGTCAGCGACGGGGTCGCGTCGAACGGTGCGAGGATCAGCCAGACCATCGGCAGCGCGAAGAACAGCGACACGATCACGAGCACGAGCGTGAACAGGATCCGCGAGACGAAGTGGGTCACGGACCGGTCGCGCGCGACGGTCTTGATGGTCGACATCATGAGCGCACCTTCTTCTTCTTCGGATTCGCACCCCGGGAGACGCGCGTGTACATCAGCGCGATCACGAGGTTGATCAGGAGCATGATGAGCGAGATCGCCGCACCGAGGCCGAGCTGTCCGCCCGGGATCGCGGTCTGGTAGATGTACACCGAGAGGATGTCGGTCTGCCCGTTGGGGCCGCCCGCGGTCAGCAGGTACGGCGTGAACGTGTTGAACGTCCACAGCGTGATCAGCAGCGTGTTGGTGAGCAGGTGCCCCTTGATGTTGGGCAGGATCACGTCGCGCAGCTGCTGCCACGTGTTGGCGCCGACCATGCGGGCGCTCTCCAGCTGCGACGGCGGCACGGCGCTGATGGCGGACGAGAACAGCTGCATCGAGAACGCGGTCCCGACCCAGATGTTGAAGATGATGATGCACTCCATCGGATGCTCGATCAGCCAGGCGGCACCCTCGGTGCCGAGCAGGGCGTTGAGCGTGCCGGTGCGGCGGTCGAGCAGGGCGAGCCACAGGAACGAGGCGACCGAGGCCGGGATGACCCAGGCCGCGAGCACGAGCGTCTCGATGAAGGTCTTGACGCCGGGACGGACGTTGCGCAGCATCCACGCCAGCGCGAATCCGAGCACGGTCTGCCCGATGATGCCCGAGACGAGCACGAACACGAGCGTGAGCCACAGGGAGTTCCAGAACCGCGGGTCGTTCAGCGCGGTGGAGAAGTTGTCCAGGCCGACGAACTGCGGGTTGGCGGCCGCGAAGCCGGTGAGCCGGTAGTTCGTCATCCCCAGGTAGACGGTCCAGATCGCGGGGAAGAGGAGGAACAGGCCGATCAGGAGGAGCCCGGGGGCCGCGAACAGCGTCGCCCTGGCGCGCCCCAGACCGGCGACGTCCTCCGCGCGGCGCCGGCGGGGAGCGCGGACGCTCCCCGCCGGCATCGTTGCATTCGTCATGGTCACTCGGAGATCGCGTCCGGTCCCACGACGCCTTCGAGACCACGGACGTAGGTCTTCAGCGCATCGTCGACCGAGGTTCCGGTGGCGACGTCGAGCGTGGCCTGCTGCAGCAGCACCGACACCTGCGGGTACGCGGCGAGACCGGGGCGGTACGCCGTGATCGGCAGCACCTCCTGGCTCACGAACGTCAGCATCGGGTCGGACGACAGCAGCTTCTCGTTCACGTCGTCACGCGGCGAGATCGCGAGCGTGCCGGCGGCACGGGCCTCGTACGCCTCGGGCGAGTTCATGAACGCGAGCAGCTCCCACGCCAGCTCGGCGTGCTTCGAGTTCGGGTTGAGCACGCGGCCGGTGCCGCCCGACATCGACACGAAGTCCTGGCCCTTGATGCCCTCGCCGGGCTCGACCGCGGGGATCTTGGCGTAGCCGACGACCTCGTCGCGGTTGGCCATGGGCGCGGTGCCCACACCCTCCGCGGGGTTGATCACGGAGCGCCAGAAGTAGTCGCCCTCCAGGAGGATGCCGATCTTGCCCTCGGCGAACAGCTGGAACGACGTGTCGCGGCCGGAGGCCTCCTGCTGCAGCACGGGGTCGCCCAGGCCCTCATCGACGTAGATCGTCTTGTAGAGGTCGAGCACCTCCTGCATGCCGTCGGTGGCGCCGATCCACTTGCCGTCCTCGTACACCTGCTCGCCGGTGCCGACGAGCATCGGGAGCAGGCCCTGCATGGTCGTGGCCTCGCCCATCGCGGTACCGGCGTTGAGCTGGATCGGGGTCACGCCGTCGATCTTCTTGAGGTCCTTCGCGGCATCGAGGATGTCGTCCCAGCTCTCCGGCGCCCAGTCCTCGTCGAGGCCGGCCTGCGCGAACAGGTCCTTGTTGTAGTAGAGCACCCGGCCGTCCGCGCCCTGGGGCACCCCGTAGCGGTCGCCGTCGAACGACAGCGCGCTCTGCACGGCGTCGGGGATCTGTCCCCAGCCGTCCCAGTCGTCCACGGCGTCGCCGCCGACCTCGGCGAGCGGCTTGATGTAGCCGGCCTCGGCGAACTCGCCGACCCAGATGCCGTCCATGCCGATGATGTCGGCGCCCTTGCCGGACTGCAGGTCGAGGGCGATCTTCGTCTTGTAGTCCTCGTCGTCGACGCCCTGCGGCTGGAACTCGACGGTGACGTCCTTGCCGTCCTCCTCCATGGCCTTCTCGAACTCGGGGACGACCCAGTCCGCGATCCAGTCGGCCTCGGCGGCGTTCTTGCCTCCCGTGATGGAGTTGGTGGTGAGCGTCAGGGTGACGGGCCCCGTCGACTCCTCGGCCTCGGGCTCCGATCCTCCGGAGCAGCCGGCCAGCACGACCGCACCGACGGTGGTGAGGGCGAACGCCGCGAGCAGGCGGCGCTTTCCTTGCGTGACCATTT
Source organism: Microbacterium sufflavum (assembly GCF_023091155.1). NCBI lineage: Bacteria > Bacillati > Actinomycetota > Actinomycetes > Micrococcales > Microbacteriaceae > Microbacterium > Microbacterium sufflavum. The sequence goes on from NZ_JAHWXK010000001.1 coordinate 641,695, forward strand.
CCGACCTTTCTTGTCGTTGATCGCCGAGCGGTGGCGCTCGGATTCGGGTGTTGCGGGATGGCTACTGCGCGGCTTCGGCGCTCGGGTCGAGCGCGTGGCCCTTCGAGACCGCGAGCGCGCGGATGATCCGCTGCCCGACGCGCACGTCGGCGACCGACTCCTCGACGCTCGCCCCGTCGGGGCGTTCGCCGCGGACCAGGGCCGCGAGCGCGTACAGCTCGTTCTCGAATGCTTCCTGTTGCATCCACCGCGATTCGCTCACGCGGATGCCGAGCTCCGGGTGACTCTCGGTCACGCGGAGGATGGTGGGGAGGTTCGTCACGTAGGGCACGCCGAACACGAGCTCGATCGATCCGGCCTCGTGGTGGAACGCGACGGTCTCCTGGTAGTCGGGGTAGCCGTCGATGTAGTGCCAGTCGACGGTCCACGGCGTCTCGTCGCGGGCGAGGGTGCCGCGCACGTGCACGGAGCCCGGCATCTTCGGGCCCCAGTGCTGCGCGAACGCGACCTCGCCGAGACCACCGACGAGCGACCGGAGCAGCCCCACGTCGTGCACGATCGAGCCGAGCACGACGTTGGTGTACAGCGTGCGGAGGTCGACGGGGAGGTCTGACCCGACGGCACCGTCGACGATGGCGGCTGTGGCGGCGAGCAGGGGCTCGATGGTGTCGCGGGGCACGTCGCCCGTGGGAGCGGCGAGCCGCGCGTAGGCGAGCTGCGAGCCGTCGAGCGGGTGCATGACCTGCACGTCGATCGCGCGCAGGGTCACGTCGGCGAGCAGTTCCTTCGCGCGCAGCGACGCGGTGTCGTACTCCTTCATGTAGCCGACGCGCACCCAGTCGCGCAGGTCGAGGCCGGCCTCGCGCCCGTACGCCGTGAGCTCGTCCAGCTCGGCGAGCGAGTAGGCGAGCGGCTTCTCGGCGAGCACCCGGATGCCCGCCCGCACGAGCCGCAGGGTGTCTCCCGCGTGCGAGCCGGTGGTGGCGAGGATGGCGGCGTCCACGTCGAGGTCGCCGGCGGCCGTCGCGGCCACGAGCTCGTCGACCGAGGTGAACCGCCGGGCGGACGGCACGCCGTAGCGGGCGCCCATGTCGGCGGTGCGCGCGGCGGACAGGTCGACGAGCGCGGCGATCGCGAAGGCCTCGGCGTTGCGGCGCAGCAGCGGCAGGTGCACGCTCTGGCTGATCGCGCCGAGTCCGATCACGGCGACGCGGGTGACGGCGGCGCTCATGCGAACCACCGCCGCAGGGCCTCGCGGTTGGCGGCCTGCTCGGCCACGGCGCGCTCCACGTCGGCGGTCGAGCGCGGCACCACGTCCTGCTCGACGATCAGCCATCCGGAGTACCCGCTCGCGACGATCTCGTCGAGCAGGGCGTCGACGGCGAGGTCGCCCTCCCCGAGGGGTACGAACACGCGCTTCTCCCACACCGAGCGCATGGGGTCGTCGGCGGCCAGGGCGTCGTGCAGCAGGGCGGTGCGGGCGTCCTTCAGGTGCAGGTGGTTGATCCGCTCGCGCCAGCGCCGGTAGTCGGGCAGGGGGTCGCCGCCGCCGATCAGCAGGTGACCGGAGTCGAACGTGAGGTCGACGTCGGTGGAGGCGAGCAGCGCGTCGATCTCCTCCGGCGTCTCGACGTGCGTGCACGCGTGGTGGTGGAAGGTGGGCTCGAGGCCCCGGTCGCGCACGCGCGCGGCGGCGCGGTTCACCCGGTCGGCGAACCGGTCCCACGCGGCACCGCGGAGCGTGAGCTCGGGGGCGCCGCCCGGGCGGGCCTTGCGGGCGGGGCTGCCGGAGTCGGCGAGGGTGGGCAGCGGTGCGAGGTCCTGGCCGCGGTCGGCGGCGGTGACGAACACGTCGAGCGTGCGGTCGAGGCCGGCCAGCGCGGCGGCGAACTCCTCGTCCTCGCCCGCGAACGGCAGGTCGACCCAGCCGCCGGCGAGGTCGAGGCCGTGGCGGGAGAGGCGCTCGTCGAGCTCGGCGCCCTGGCCGAGGAGACCGACGGGGCCCAGGTCGATGCCCTGGTATCCGGCTTCGCTGATCCAGCGGGCGAGCTGCTCCCCGTCGGGGAGGGCCACGAGGTCCGGTCGAGCGAGTTCGAAGACTCCGTAGCTCACCGGCGCGTTCGCGATGCGGATCACGCGTTGTCCTTTCTCCATTGAATGGTCGAACCCTGGGTTCGTCTCGAATGTTAGCAGGTCATGACATATGCATCAATCGTCCTCGGAGAAGCCCTGCACCACGACCGAGCGCACCCCGTCGAGGCGGGCGATCGCGTCGATCAGCTCGGAGCGCGACCCCGGCTCGGCCTCCGCGAACTCGAGCGTCGCCCGCATGTCCGCCTCACCGTGGATGCGCGCAGCACCGAGCAGTGTGGCTGGCAGCCCCCGCCGCTCGGCCGCCGCCAGCACCTCGCGCAGCGCGCCGCGGTCGGCCTCGTACTGCAGGGTCACGCGCAGGCGCTCGGGCTCGGGGCGCACGCGGTCGCGCAGCCGCGACAGCGGGCCGACCGTGAGGAGATGAAGACCCGTGCCCGCGATCGCGAGCAGGGGCATGTTCGCCCCGCAGGCCATGCCGATCGCCGCGACCACCCAGATGGTCGCGGCCGAGGTGAGCCCGGACACGGCGTTGTTGCGCACGAAGATCACGCCGGCGCCGAGGAACCCGATCCCCGACACCACCTGCGCCGCGATGCGCGAGGGATCGACGGCCACCTCCGGCCCGAGCACGCCCTCGAAGCCGTAGGCCGAGATGAGGGTGAAGATGGCCGAGCCCAGGCCCACCAGCACGTGCGTGCGCAGCCCGGCGTTCTTCTGCTTGCGGGAGCGCTCGACGCCCACGGCCAGCGAGAGCACGAACGCCAGCCCGAGGAGCCCGAGCTCGACGAGCAGGTGGGGATCCCACCCGAAGCTCACGCTGCTCCCGTCATGTCAGCACAATAGCACTTTAAGCATCTCGGAGCTCACCCGCGGCGCCGTCGTGCGCGGGCGCGGCCGGGATCCGCGGAATACTGCGCCTCGACGCCGTCTGGAGTCGCTCGTATGATTGTCGCTACAATGTGACTCCCCAACCCAGAGCGGAGCATCCATGGCCGATGTCGTCACCCCCTGGCCCCACGAGCTCTTCGCGGACATCGACCGCACGGGGCCCGTCCCGCTCTACTTCCAGGTGTCCACACGACTCCAGAGCGCGATCCAGTCCGGCGCGATCCCCGCGGGCGCCCGCCTGGAGAACGAGGTCTCGATCGCGGAGCAGCTCGGACTCTCCCGCCCCACGATCCGCCGCGCCATCCAGGAGCTCGTCGACAAGGGCCTGCTCGTGCGCCGCCGCGGCATCGGCACCCAGGTGGTGCAGGGCTCGGTCACGCGGCAGGTCGAGCTGACCAGCCTGTACGAAGACCTGCAGAGCGCGAACCACGAGCCGGGCACGCAGGTGCTGACCCACGAGATCATCCCCGCGACCGACGAGGTGGCCCTCGCGCTCGGGCTCGAGCCGGGCACCGAGGTGCTGCATCTGCGCCGCAGACGAAGCACCGACGGCGTCGCGGTCGCGGTGCTCGAGAACTACCTCCCTCGCGAGCTGGCCGACATCTCGACCGAGCAGCTGGAGTCGCGCGGCCTCTATCAGGTGCTCCGCGCCCGGGGCGTCGCGATCCGCATCGCGAAGCAGAAGATCGGCGCCCGCCGCGCGGAAGACGACGAGCCGGAGCTGCTGGAGATCGAGGCGGGCGGCCCCGTGCTCACAATGGAGCGCATCTCGTTCGACCAGTCCGGCGCCGCGATCGAGTTCGGCCACCACTGCTACCGCCCCGACCTCTACAGCTTCGAGACGACGCTCGTCGCCAAGTAGCACAACTTGTAATGACAAGTTGTGGTGCGGAAGAATGGACGCATCCCTCGATCAAGGAGCGCCATGTCCGACCGTCTCGCCCGCGCCCGCACCACCGGCGTCCTCGCCGTCCTCCGCGCCCCCTCGCCCGAACTCGCCCTGGAGGCCTCGGAGGCGATCATCCGGGGTGGAGTGACCGGCATCGAGGTCACCTACTCCACGCCCGACGCCCCGGCCGTGATCCGCGAGCTGATCGCCCGCCACGGTGACGCCGCCTACATCGGCGCCGGAACCGTGACGACCCCCGCGCAGGCCGCGCAGGCCGCCGACGCCGGGGCCGAGTTCCTGGTGAGCCCCGGCACGCTCCCGGCCCTCACCCGCGCGATGCTCGACACCGGCCGCGTCGTGATGACCGGCGCCCTCACGCCCACCGAGGTCATGGGCGCGCTCGAGCTCGGTGTCGACGTCGTGAAGATCTTCCCCGCCTCGCTCGGCGGCGCGGCCTACCTCGGCGCTCTCCGCGGCCCGTTCCCCGACGCCCCGCTCATGCCCACCGGCGGCGTCAAGCCCGACAACCTCGCCGACTGGTACGCCGCGGGCGCGGTCGCGGTGGGCGCCGGCGGCGACCTCGCCAACGGCGCCTCGATCGCGGCGTCCGACTGGGCCGACCTGGAGCAGCGCGCCGCCCGGTTCGCCGCCGCGCTCGCCTCCGTGCGGAGCTGACGCTCCCCCGCCTCCGGGCCGTTTGGTATACCAGAGGTATGCGGATGCGGCGGGGCGTGCTCTGGGCGGCCCTCGCGGGGGTCGCCCTGCTCACCTCGGCGTGCACGGCGACCACCGCCACGCACCCGGCCGCACCCACCACGGAGGCCCCGATGACCGACACCACGCCCGCCCCGCGCGACGCCACGTCCGCCCTGCTCGACGCCGCCGCCCGCGGTGACGCCGCCGCCGTCCGGGTTGCGCTCGACGCCGGTGCCGACATCGAGGCCCGCGGCGAGGGCGGCATGACCGCACTGGTCGCGGCCACCAAGGCGAACCACGTCGAGGCCGCCCGCGCGCTGATCTCCGCGGGTGCCGACGTGAACGCGAAGGACGACATCCAGGACTCGGCCTATCTGTACGCGGGTGCCCGCGGTCACGACGAGATCCTGCGCCTCACCCTCGACAACGGCGCCGACCTCACCAGCACCAACCGCTTCGGCGGCACCGCCCTCATCCCCGCGTCAGAGCGCGGACTGCTCGACACCGTGCAGATCCTGCTCGATGCGGGCGTCGACCCCGACCACGTGAACAACCTGGGGTGGACGGCGCTGCACGAGGCGATCGTGCTCGGTGACGGCTCGGGGCGCTACGTCGCCGTGGTGCGCGCCCTGCTCGACGGCGGCGCCGACCCGACCATCCGCGACGGCGACGGCGTGCTCCCGCTCGACCTCGCGACCGCCCGCGGCTTCGAAGACATCGCGGACGAGCTGCGCCGGTGATGGCGCTCGACGCGTGGGCCTGGGCGGCGCTCGGCCTGGCCGCGGTCGTGATCGGCATCTCCAAGACCGCACTGCCCGGCGGCAGCATCCTCGCGATCGCGCTGTTCGCCGCGGTGCTGCCCGCCCGCACCTCGACCGCGGCCACGCTGCTGCTGCTCATGGTGGGCGACGTGTTCGCGCTCCTCGCCTACCGTCGGCACGCCCACTGGCCGACACTGCTGCGACTCGCCCCCGCCGTCATCGCCGGACTGCTGCTCGGCTTCGCCTTCCTCGCCCTGACGGGCGACGACGTGGTGCGGCGCGCGATCGGCGTGATCCTGCTGCTGATGATCGCCGTCACCCTGTGGCGACGATGGCGGCAGTCGCGCGTCGAGACGACGGTCACGCCCCGCGGCGGACTCGTGCTCGCCGGCGCCTACGGCACCCTGGGCGGCTTCACGACGATGGTCGCCAACGCCGGCGGACCCGTGATGTCGATGTACTTCCTGGCGACGCGCACCCCGGTCCAGGTGTTCCTGGGCACCTCGGCCTGGTTCTTCGCGATCATCAACGTGATCAAGGTGCCGTTCCTCGCCGGCATCGGACTGTTCACCGCGCCGGTGCTGCTGACGGACGCGCTGCTCGCGCCGCTGGTGGTGCTCGGCGCCCTCCTCGGACTGCGCGTGGCACGACGGCTCGATCAACGGGTGTTCGACCGCATCGTGATCGCGCTCACGATCCTCGGCGCGCTCTACCTGCTCTTCTGATCCCGCGCGGACCGGGTCAGTCGAGGAAGATGTCCGGGAACAGGGCGCTGTCAGGGGTGCCGGGCACGGCGGCGTAGCGCGAGAAGTCGGTCACGCCCTCGGCCTCCAGCACGTCCTCCACGATGAGCGACTGCCCCGTGGTGGTCGCGGCCGGCCGGCACAGCACCGCGTAGGCGGCGTCGGCGTAGATGTCGGCCGTGCGGCTCGCGGCCATCACCCTGTCGCCCCCGAGGAGGTTCTGCACGGCGGCGGTCGCGATGGTCGTGCGGGGCCACAGCGTGTTGGCGGCGATGCCGTCGCGCGCGAACTCGGCCGCGAGCCCGAGCGTGACCATGGTCATGCCGAACTTCGCGAGCGTGTAGCCCGTGTGCGCCCCGAGCCACTTCGGGCTGGGGTTCAGCGGCGGCGAGAGCGACAGGATGTGCGGGTTCTCGGCGTCCTTCAGGATCGGCACGGCCGCCCGCGACAGCATGAACGTCCCGCGCACGTTGACGTCCTGCATCAGGTCGTACTTCTTCGCCGAGAGGTCGAGCGAGCGCGACAGGTCGATCACGCTGGCGTTGTTGATCACGATGTCGATGCCGCCGAACTCGCCCTGCGTCTTCATGACCGCTTCGGTGATGTCGTCGTCCTCGCGCACGTCGCCGACGATCGGCAGCGCCTGGCCGCCGGCCGCGCGGATCTGCTCGGCCGCGGTGTGCACGGTGCCCTCGAGCTTCGGATGCGGGGTGTCGGTCTTGGCGAGCATGGCGATGTTGGCGCCGTCGGCGGCGGCGCGCAGCGCGATCGCGAGGCCGATGCCGCGGCTGCCGCCCGACATGAGGATGGTCTTGCCGGCGAGTGACATGGGTTCTCCTTCGGGGCGGGTGGTCAGCGCGGTGCCATGCGGATGGCGCCGTCGAGGCGGATGGTCTCGCCGTTGAGGTAGCCGTTCTCGACGATCTGCTGCGCGAGGGCGGCGTACTCGTCCGGTCGGCCGAGGCGGGCGGGGAACGGCACCTGCTGGCCGAGCGAGTCCTGCGCCTCCTGCGGCAGCCCCATCAGCATCGGGGTCTCCATGATGCCGGGGGCGATGGTGCACACGCGGATGCCGTGTCGGGCGAGTTCGCGAGCGATCGGGAGGGTCATGGCGTGCACGCCGCCCTTCGACGCGGAGTACGCGGGCTGCCCGATCTGACCGTCGAACGCCGCGACGCTGGCGGTGTTGACGATGACGCCGCGCTCCTCGTCGTGCAGTTCGTTCTTCGCGATCACGGCCGCGGCCTGCGAGATGACGTTGAAGGTGCCGACGAGGTTGATGCGCACGATCCGCTCGAAGTCGGCGAGCACCGCGGGGTTGCCCTCGCGATCGAGCACCTTGGCGGGCGGGGCGATACCGGCGCAGTTGATCACCACGCGCAGCGGGGCGGCGGCCTGTGCGGCGGCGACCGCGGCCGCGACCTCGTCGACGCTCGTGACGTCGGCGGGCACGAAGATCCCGCCCAGTTCTTCCGCGATCTCGGCACCCGCCGAGGAGGGGAGGTCGATGATCGTGACGTGGGCTCCGGCCGCCGCGAGGCGACGCGCGGTGGCGAGCCCGAGGCCCGACGCCCCTCCGGTGACGAGGGCGCCCTGTCCGCTGATCTGCATGTGAGGTTCTCCTTCGAACGTCGTGCGACATGCCTGAAACGCAGTCCCAGCCTAGGTGGTTCCTGGTTCCAGGACGAACCCGGGCCGCGGTGGTGCCGGTGCGACCGGGCGTGAGGGGACGGCGTCGAGGCGAGCCTACGACACCGCCCGTCCGGAGACGGCGTCCGCTCCTCGCGCGACCGGCCGGCCCTGAGCGTCCGCGCGTCCGGCAGGATGGGAGCATGACGATCCCCGCCGAGTCCGTCGTCGTCCCCGACCGGGTGCGCGAGCTGTCCCGCGGAGCAGACCTCGTCTGCGTCTGGCGGAACGACGACGGCGGTCTCACGTTCCGCGCGACCGGCGTCGGCGAGCCGTTCTACATCAAGTGGGGTCCGCGCAACCTCGAGTCCACGCTGCGCGACGAGGCCGAGCGAATGCGCTGGGCCGCGCGGTGGATCAGCGCGCCGACCGTGCTGGACAGCGGCGAGGACGAGACGCACGAGTGGCTGGTGACGGCGGCCCTCGACGGCCTGAGCGCCGTGGATCCCCGGTGGACGACCGAGCCCGCGACCGCCGTGCGCGCGGTGGGTGAGGCGCTGCGGGCGCTGCACGACGCGCTGCCCGTGGCCGAGTGCCCGTGGGAGTGGAGCGTGCCGTCGCGCATCGCGAACGCGGAGCGCCGGGGCATCGTGGTGCCGGAGTCGCTGCGCACTCCGCCGCCGATCGACCGCGCGGTGGTGAGCCACGGCGACGCCTGCTGCCCGAACACCCTGATCGGCACGGACGGCCGGTGGCTCGCGCACGTGGACCTCGCGCAGCTGGGCGTCGCCGACCGCTGGGCCGACATCGCCGTGGCCGCCATGAGCACCGGGTGGAACTACGGCCCGGGGTGGGAAGACGCCCTCGTCGAGGCGTACGGCCTCGAACCCGACCGGGAGCGGATGGCGTACTACCGCGACCTCTGGAACGCCACCTGACCCTCCCGGCCGGCGGCGCGCAGGTCGGGATGCGGCAACGAACTCTCGACATCTGATGTCTGATCTGGTGTCATGGGTGGGACGACCCCCCGATCAGGAGGCCTCATGCACCTCGATCCGTCGCCACCCGCTCCCGTCGCCGGGTTCGCCGAGACACTGCGGGAGGCCATCGCGGCCCGCGGCACGTCCCTCGCGCAGCTGAGCGATCGGCTCCGACGACACGGGAACCCCGTCTCGATCGCCACCCTCAGCTGCTGGCAGAACGGCACGCGGCAACCCGAGGGGGTCTGCTCGCTCGCTGCGGTCGAGGAGCTCGAGACGCTGCTCCTGCTCGACAGCGGCACCCTGCAGCGACGCATCGGACACAGCCGCCGCGCCGGACGTCCACCCAAGCCGCGGGCACCCTGCGAGGACTGGACGAGGGAGGGGCCGATCCTCGACACGTTCCGCGCGCTCGGCATCGACCCCGCGGCGTCGTTCAACACCCACTCCGTCCACGCGGTCTGCACCACCGACGCGCACGGCCTCGTCGACACCATCCACTACCGCGCGATCCTCCGGCCCCCCAGCGGACGAGCCGGCCTCATCCCGTACATCGACCTTCCCGGGGTGCCGACCGACGTGTGGCCCGAGCTGACCGCGGTGACCGGGTGCCGCGTGGTGCAGCGCCACGCGCACTCCTCGCGCATGGCGTTCGGCATGCTCCTCGCCGTCGACGATCCGCCCGAGCAGCGGCAGTCCGCGCTCATCGAGTTCACCCTGCACTACCCGCTCCCCTACCCGCGCGACCGGCTCGTGACCTACGCGAGCATGTACCGCACGCCCGAGCTGCTCCTGCACGTGGACCTCGCGCGGTCGCCGTCGCCCACCTGGATCGAAGAGGTCACGATGGTCGGCGGCGAGGAGGAGATCGTGCCGCTGCCTCCCGCGAACCGCACGGCCACCACCGTGCGCTCGGGGTTCGCGCCGGGGCTGATCGCGCTCCGCTGGGGGTACGGCTCCCGCGAAGACGGCGCCGACCCGCTACCCCTGTGACGGGCGGCGGGTCGGCGTCGGTTCCGGGCGCTCAGGCCTCCGGGTGGGCGTCGCTGGGCAGGCTGCCGTCCGCCGGCCGGCGGTCCCACGACGGACGGCGCACCGCGTAGAACACCAGGGGTGGAGCACCCAGCACCACGATCACCGCCCCCACGATCCACGGGTAGGCCGCGGGCGGGAACGCGGTGAAGCCGTCCGGCGGGATGAACGCGAGGAGGAACGCGGCCAGGCAGGCGACGAAGCCCACCCCGGCGACCAGCGGCAGCCCCTTCACCCGGTACGCGCGCTTCACGTCCGGCGCCTTCCGCCGCAGCACGAGGGCCGAGGCGAACATCAGCATGTACATGACGAGGTACAGCGCGGCGGCCATGTCGATCAGCGCGACGAAGGCCGCGCTCACGTTCGGCACGATGATGAAGATCGCCGCGAGCACCGTCACGATCGTGCCCTGCAGCATCAGGATGCCCGACTGCACGCCCGCCTTGTTCCTCTTCTGCAGCAGCGGCGGCAGCAGCCCCGTCTCCGCCGCGGCCAGCACGCCCTTCGACGGGCCGGCGACCCAGGTCACGACCGAGGCGAGGGCGCCCGCGGCGATCAGGGCCGACACCACCGCGGTGGCCCAGCCCATGCTCCAGTGGTCGAAGTACTCCCCGAACGCGAGCATGATGCCGTTCGTGAGACCGAGCTCCTTCGGCGGCACCGCGACCGCGATCGCGAGGGTCGGCAGGATGAACACGAGCAGGATGAGCGCCGCCGCGAGGAACACCGAGCGGGGGTAGCCGCGGCCGGGGTCCTTCATCTGGTTCACGTGCACCGCGTTCACCTCCATACCGGCGTAGGCCAGCACGTTCGACACGATCAGCACGATCGAGGCGAGCCCGGTGAACGGCGGGATCATCGCCGACGCCTCGAGGGGGACCTGGCTCTTCTCGCCGCTGAACACCCAGACCGCGCCGAACACGATCAGCAGCACGGCGGGCAGCAGCGTGCCGAGGATGCCGCCCCATGAGCCGAGCTTGGCGAACAGGTCGCCGCCGCGGAGGGTGACCAGCGTCGCACCCCAGTAGCAGACGATGATCACGACCGCGGTGAAGAAGCCCGAGCTCGACAGCGACGGATCCAGGAAGACGAACGCCAGCGCGCCCGCCACGAAGGCGAGCTGGGTGGGGAACCACACCACGTTCTGGATCCACTGGAGCCACACCGCGGTGAACCCCCAGCGGTTGCCGAGGGCTTCGCGCACCCAGACGTAGACGCCGCCCTTCCACCCGGTCGCGAGCTCGGCCGCCACCAGCGCCGTGGGCACCAGGAACAGGATCGCCGGGATGAGGTAGAGCATGATGCTCCCGAGGCCGTAGACCGCCATCGCCGGCAGGGAGCGCAGGCTCGCCACCACGACGAGCGTCAGCAGGGCGAGCTGCCCCACCCCCAGCACGGCCACCGCGGGCCGGGAGACGCGGGTCGACGAGGTGACGGCGGGACGGGGGGCGTGTTCGGCACCGTGTGCAGACATGACCCGCGCCTCAGTGGTGGAACGCCGAGTCGGGGTGGTCGCCCGGCATCGGCGCGGTGAGGGCGTCGAGGTGCGCGACCTCGGCGGTGATCGCGTCGAGCAGTTCGGCGGCCAGGTCCATGCTGAGGCCGTTGCGCACCACGATGCGCTGCACCGTGAGCTCCTCCAGGTCGGCGGGCATCGGGTAGGCGGGCACGAGCCAGCCGCGCATGCGCAACCGATCCTGCAGGTCGTACAGGGTCCAGTTGTCGGTATGCCCCTGCTTCAACCGCCACGCGAACACGGGGATGTCGCTGCCGTCGTTCCACAGCTCGAACGCGTCGAGCTTCGCGATGCCCGCCGACAGGAACTTCGCCACGTCCTGCGACGCCTGCTGCACCGCCCGGTACCCCTCGAAGCCGAGGCGGAGGAACAGGTAGTACTGCAGCAGCACCTGTGCGCCGGGGCGCGAGAAGTTCAGTGCGAACGTGGGCATCTCCCCGCCGAGGTAGCTGACCTGGAACACGAGGTCCTCCGGCAGCCACTGGGCGTCGCGCCACACGACCCACCCGAGTCCGGGGTACACGAGCCCGTACTTGTGGCCGGAGGTGCTGATGGAGTGCACCCGCTCCAGGCGGAAGTCCCACTCCAGGTCGGGCTGCAGGAACGGGGCGATCATCGCCCCGGAGGCGCCGTCCACGTGGATCGGGATGTCGAGCCCCGTGTTCTTCTGGATCTCGTCGAGCGCCGCCGCGATCTGCGCGACCGGCTCGTACATGCCGGTGTAGGTGACGCCCATGATCGCCACGACCCCGATCGTGTTCTCGTCGACGTACTTCTCCAGCTCGTGCCCGTCGAGCGTCTTGTGCTCCTCGCTGATCGGCACGAAGCGCGGCTCCACGTCGAAGTAGTTGCAGAACTTCTCCCAGCACACCTGCACGGCGCTCGACATCACGAGGTTCGGCGAGGAGGCGTCCTTCCCCGCGGCGCGACGCGCCTGCTGCCACCGGCGCTTGAACGCGAGCCCGCCGAGCATGCACGCCTCGGACGAGCCGATGGTGGACGTGCCGATGCTGCGGGCGGCATCCGGCGCATGCCAGAGGTTCGCGAGCATGTGCCAGCAGTTGTCCTCGATCGCGGCGGTCTGCGGGTACTCGTCCTTGTCGATCATGTTCTTGTCGAACGAGGCCATGTACACCTGCTTGGCCTCGTCGTCCATCCAGGTGCTCACGAACGTCGCGAGGTTCAGACGGGCGTTGCCGTCGAGGATGGTCTCGTCCTCGACGATCTGTTTCGCGGTCGACGGGAGCGACTCGGCGTCGGGGATCACGTGTCGCGGTGCGACCGTGGCCTCCCCCGGCCGGGTGAAGATCGGCTGACCGTCGGTGGGTGCAGTGCTCATGTGCGGAGTCCTTTCGGCTGAGTCGGCTTCTCACTCCGTTCGTCACGCTAGCCACGGCGCGTTGACGTATCTCCCGCCCCTCGCGTAAACGGGGTGAGGCTCAGGCGCCGGGACCGAGGATGAAGTTCCAGGCTCCGGTGAGCACGGCCGCCGCGACCGCGATGCCGGAGATGGCCGCGCCGACCGCGAGCAGCAGCCACTCCGCCGCCCCGAACCGCGACTCGCGCGCCCACGTGCGGCGCCCCGGCGCTCCGAACCCTCGCGCTTCCATGGCCGTGGCGAGCTTGGCGCCGCGGCGGATCGACAGCACCAGCAGCGCGAACGCCATCCCGAAGAAACGGCGCAGGCGCCCGCGGTCGGCCACCCCGCGTGCGCGCCGCGCCAGCTCGAGCGCCCGCCAGTCGTCGAGGAACAGCCCGACCATGCGCAGGCCCGCGAGCGCACCCAGCACGAACCGGGCGGGGAGGCGGAGGATCTGCCCGAGCCCGTCGGCGAGGTCGGTGGGGTCGACGGTCACGAACAGCACCACGGACGGCAGGGCGATCGCGAGCACGCGCAGCATCGTCGCCACGGCGAGGGCGAGCGAGCCCTCGCTGATGCGCAGCACGAACCAGTCCACGTACACGGTGCCGGAGGTCTCGCCGTACAGCGCGATCGTGAGCCCGGTGAGCGGCGCCGCGAGCCACACCGGCCACGTGCGCACCCAGAACTCCCGCCAGCCGATGCCCGCAAACAGGAACAGCACGAACTCGAGCGCCAGGGCTACCGCGGCCGAGACCGGGTCGAGCGTGAGGATGAGCGGCACGGCGATCAGCGCGCTCACGCCGAGCTTGGCGACCGGGTTGATGCGGGCCACCGCGCCGGTGCGGGCCTTCGCGTCGAGCAGGGTCACGGCATGCCGCCCAGGTCGAACCGGGTGGCGTGGAGGGCTCTGGCCACGTCGAGGTCGTGCGTGATCGCGACCACGGCCGACCCCTCGTCGCGCAAGGCCGCGAGCAGCGCGACCAGCTCCGCCCACGTACGCGCGTCCTGCCCGAACGTGGGCTCGTCCAGCACGAGCACCCGGGGGCGTGTGGCGATCGCGGCCGCGACCGTGAGGCGCCGCTTCTCCCCGCCGGACAGCGTGTACGGGTTCGCGGCCGCGAGACGGTCGAGGCGCAGGCGGGAGAGGAGCTCGTCGGTGCGCGCGGCGATCTCGTCCTCGGGGAGGCCGAGCGCGCGGGGGCCGACGGCGAGCTCGTCGCGCACGGTCGTGGCGAGCAGCTGATGCTCCGGCTCCTGGAACACCATGCCGACGCGGGTGAGCAGGTCGCGCGAGCTCCACCGGATGGGCGCGGGGTCGGCGCCGTCCGCGAGCTCGGGCGCGGCGACCACTGCTCCCCCCGCGGGCGGAAGGAGTCCCGCGAGCGTGAGGCCGAGCGTCGACTTGCCGGCGCCGTTGGGCCCGGTGACCGCGACGGCCTCTCCCGCGTGCACGTCGAGGTCGATGCCCGTGGCGACCGGGCGACCCTTCACCCGGGCGACCGCGAGCCCGCGCGCCGAGAGCAGCACCTCGCGGGGGGCCGTGCGCGGCGGCGGCGGGAACGCGGGCGGATGCCCGGGGACCCACACCCCGTCGTCGGCGAGCCGCTGCCCCTGCGCCCCGAGCACCTCGTGCGGAGGGCCGTCGGCGACCACGCCGCCCTCGCCGATCACGATCACGCGGGTCATGAGGGGCAGCCACACGTCGAGCCGGTGCTCCACGACCACGAGCGTGGCGGGGTGGGTGTCGAGCAGGCGCGACACCGCGTCGCGCACCTCCGCCACCCCGTGCGGGTCGAGGTTCGCGGTGGGCTCGTCGAGCAGCAGCAGTCCGGGGCGCATGGCGAGGAGTCCCGCGAGCGCGAGGCGCTGCTTCTGGCCGCCCGACAGCGCCTTGGTGGGGTGGTCGAGCGGCACGTCGAGCCCCACGGCCTCCAGGGCCGCGGTGACGCGCGGCCAGATCTCGGCGCGCGGGATGCCCAGGTTCTCGCAGCCGAAGGCGACGTCGTCGCCCACGCGTGCCAGGATCACCTGCGAGTCGGGGTCTTGCAGCACCAGTCCCGCGCGACCCCGGGTGGCGGTCGCCGCGGCGCCGTCGACGAGCAGCCGGCCCTCGCTCTCGCCCTCCTCCTCGCCGCCGAGGACGCCGGCGAGCCCGTGGAGCAGCGTCGACTTGCCCGCGCCGGATGCGCCGAGCACGAGCACGCGCTCGCCCGGCTCGATGCGGAACGACACGTCGCGCAGGGCCCAGGCGAGGCGACTCGCGTGACGCCACCCCCACCCTCGAGCCTCGACGGCGGCGGGGGTGGCCTGCTCGGCCCCCATCAGACGCGGACGCGCGCCTCGCGGCCGGAGCCGAACCGGTCGAGCGCGCCGGTCGCCGCGATGCCCCTGGCCAGAACCCACGACAGCGCCCCCGCGATCACCGCGCCGGAGACGACGGTGCTGAGCAGGTAGATCGTCGTGAACGCCGGGCCGGATCCGGCGTACCAGAGCACGAGGTTGTTGATGCCGCCCGCGAGTGCGGCGCCCGCACCGGCGAGGATCGCGACGGGCAGCGACCAGCGACGGTAGAAGAACAGCAGGAAGACGAGCTCGGCGCCGAGCCCCTGCACGAGCCCGGCCTCCAGGGTGAGGAAGCCGCCCCACTGGTTGCCGATGAGCGCCGAGACGACGGCGGCGAGCAGTTCGACGTAGATCGCGGCTCCGGCCTTGCGGATGATGAGTCCGCCGAGCACGCCCGCGAACAGCCAGGGGCCGTCGAGCAGGCCCTGCAGCCCGGGGAGCAGCGGTTCGAGGAGGGCCTTGGGGCCGAGGTAGCCGACGTTCCAGGCGAGGAAGATCAGGCCGGCGGCGACACCGAGGACACTGGCGACGACGATGTCGACGATGCGCCAGCGCAGGTAGTTGCGCGGCGCGGCCGCCGTCGAGGTCTTCGCGGATGCGGACGTGGACGTGGACGTACTCATAGGAACTCCTCCCTGCGCTGGCATGACCCAGATCAGGTTCGACGGTCGAAGCGCGATTCGCTCCCTCTCAGCCCGGCTCGCCGGACTCCCGTGGTTGTGCTGACGATCCTACCCGGTCCGCCGGTTGGCGCGTCGCCGCCCCGGCGCGGCCGATTCCCGGCCGGATTCGGTACCGTAAGCGGGTGACCGCATCCGATCCCGCCGGCGAGGCGACGGGCATCGGCGGCAACGGCCCCGCTCCGACTGCTGCCCCCTCCGACGACGCCCCCACGTCCGCGCTGCGCTCGCGGGCGCGGGCGACCACCACCCCACCGACCGGGAGCGACGACGCGGGCGACGACGACGCGCGACCCCCGGCGCGGGTTCCCGCCGCCTCCGCCGTGTCGACCTCCGGTCTCGGCGCGCTGTTCGGCGACCGTGCGCGCACCGCGACCGCGACCGATGCCTCCGCGAACGGCGCCGCGACCGGAGGCGACGCGGACGTGAGTACGGACCGCCCCGCGGCCGACGCCTCCCCCTCCTCTGATCCCGCGATCGCGTCCGTCGCGTCGGCCCCGCCCGCCGCGGACTCCGCCTCCTCGACCGACGCCGCCGCCGACGCAGGCGACGCGGACGGGAGCACCGACCGCCCCGCGGCCGACGCCTCCCCCTCCGCTGATCCCGCGATCGCGTCCGTCGCGTCGGCCCCGCCCGCCGCGGACGCCGCCTCCTCTACGATCACGGCAGCGACGCCGCCGCTGACCAAGCCGCCGTTCCGCGCGAGGGTGTCGGAGCCGGCTCCCCCGGCCGAAGACGACGATGCCGCGGTCGCCCTCCTGTCCGGTGCGGCCGCGCACTGGGCCGATGACGCGACCCCGGCGACCGCGCTGACCTGGGTGGATCCCGCCGATGTCGCGGCGCACGCTCCCGCCGTCTCGCTCGATGCCGAGCCCGAGGAAGAGACCGCCGCGGGCCTGTTCCGCGGGGCCCGGCTGCGTCCGGCCATCGCGCGCCCCGGCCTGCTCGTGCCGTTGGGCGTGCTGGCCGGGCTCGTCCTGGCCTATTCGGGCACGACGCTGCTGTGGCCGCTGCACGAGGTGCCCCCGGCGGTGGAGGCGGTGCAGTTCGAGACGACGCCCGCCACGGCCGCCGAGCTCACGTGGCCTGCGGAGGGCAGCGCGGCCGTGGGGGTCGCCGGCATGACCACGTCGGCGTCGATCCCGGATGCGGTGAGCATCGCGAGCATCACGAAGGTCGTCAGCAGCCTGATGGTGCTGGATCGGATGCCGCTCGCGCCGGGTGAGCAGGGACCGGAGTTCCGTTTCACCCGCGGCGACAGCGTGCGCTACTGGGACTATCGACGCCAGGATCAGTCGGCGCTCGACGTCCCGGTCAACGGTGTGCTCACGGAGTATCAGCTGTTGCAGGGCACGCTGCTCGGCTCGGCGAACAACTACATCGATCGGCTGGCCTCGGAGATCTGGGGGTCGAACTCCGAGTTCGCCAGGGCGGCCGAGGAGTGGCTGAGCGAGCGTGGTCTGACCGGGATCACGGTGGTGACGCCGTCGGGTTTCGATGAGCGCAACGTCGCGACGCCGGAGGCGCTGATCGCGCTGGGCGAGCTGGCCATGCGCAACCCGGTGTTCGCGGAGATCGTCGGCACCGCCTCGGTCGAGCTTCCGGGCGCGGGGACGGTCGTGAACACCAACGGCATGCTGGCCGATCCGGGCGTCGTCGGCATCAAGACCGGGACCCTGGTCGGGTGGAACCTCCTCACCGCGAAGGATGTGGAGGTGGGCGACACGACCGTGCGGCTGTTCGCGGCAGTGCTGGATCAGGCCGACGACGAGTCGCGGCTCGCGGCCACCCGCGCGCTGTTCAGTCAGGCGGAGGCGGAGCTGCAGACGGAGGAACCGGCCGTCGCCGCGGGCACGGTGGTCGGTCGCGTCACCACGATGTGGGGCGAGGAGGTGGAAGTGGTCACCGCGGAGGACGCGGACGTCGTGCTGTGGAACGGTGCCGCCGCGACCGCGACCGCCGCGTTCGACCTGGGCGAGCGACGAGAGGCCGACGACCGCGTGGGCACGCTGACCACCACCGGGCCACTCGACACGGAGGACACGGCCCTCGTGCTGCGCGAAGACGTGGAGGGCCCCAGTCCCTGGTGGCGCCTGACGCACCCGCTCGATCTGCTGGGCATCACCGTCCACACCGACTGAGCCAGGCGCCGCCGTTCACCGGCCGCGCAGACGACGACGCCCCGCTCCGAGGATCCGGAGCGGGGCGTCGTGTCGTTGGTGCGGGACCGCCGAGGTGTCAGGCGCGGGGGTCCGCGCCCTCGGCGCCGTCATCGAGCAGCGCTCGTGCGGCCGCGGCCTCCGCGGCCGGGACGTTCGCTCCGACCGAGGCTCCGGCGATCGCGTCGTCGGCCTGCTCCCGTGCCGTCTCGTCGGCGGCCTCCCCCGTGACGACCACGGGCGTGGAGCCCGTGAGGGCCTCCTCCGCGTCGAGGTCGGTCGCGGCCTGCTCGAACTGTGACTGGTACAGCCGCCAGTAGGCGCCCTGCGCGGCGATGAGCTCGTCGTGCGTGCCCTTCTCCACGATGTCGCCGTGCTCCATCACGAGGATGAGGTCGGCGTCGCGGATGGTGGACAGGCGGTGCGCGATCACGAACGACGTGCGCCCCTGGCGGAGCGCGGCCATCGCGTGCTGCAGCAGCAGCTCGGTGCGGGTGTCGACGGCCGAGGTGGCCTCATCCAGGATGAGGATCGACGGCTGGGCGACGAACGCGCGCGCGATCGTGATCAGCTGCCGCTCACCGGCCGACACGTTGGACGCATCCTCGTCGAGCACGGTGTCGTAGCCCTCGGGGAGGGCGTGCACGAACCGGTCGACGTACGTGGCCTTGGCGGCGGTGAGCACTTCCTCGTCGGTCGCGGTGGAGCGACCGTAGCGGATGTTCTCGCGGATGCTCCCGGCGAACAGCCACGGGTCCTGCAGCACCATGCCGGTGCGCGAGCGCAGGTCGTCGCGCGTGATCTGCGAGATGTCCTGACCGTCGAGCGTGATGCGCCCGCCGCTGAGCTCGTAGAACCGCATGATCAGGTTGACCAGCGTGGTCTTGCCCGCGCCGGTCGGCCCGACGATCGCGACCGTCTGGCCCGGCTCCACCCGGAACGACAGGTCGGTGATCAGCGGTCGCTCCGGCGTGTAGGAGAAGGACACGTTCTCGAACTCGATCACGCCCTTGCCGTCGCCGAGCCGCGGGGCGTCGGCCTCGTCGGGCTCCTGCTCGTCGGCGTCGAGCAGGTCGAACACCCGCTCGGCCGACGCCGTGCCGGACTGCACGACCGCTGCCATGCCGCCCAGCTCCGACAGCGGCTGCGTGAACTGCTGCGAGTACTGGATGAACGCCTGCACGTCGCCGAGGCGCAGCTGACCGTTCGCGACCATGAGGCCGCCGAGCACCGCGATGCCGACGTAGGTGAGGCTGCCGACGAAGGTCATGGCGGGCATGATGATGCCCGACAGGAACTGCGCCTTGAAGCTCGCCTGGAACAGCTCCTCGTTCTCGGCCTTGAACTTGTCGAGCGCGTCCTGCTCCCGACCGAACACCTTCACGAGCGCGTGCCCGGAGAAAGCCTCCTCGACGCGGGCGTTGAGGCGGCCGACCTTGCGCCACTGGGTGCCGAAGGCCTTCTGCGAGCGCGGGCCGATGACGCCGAAGATCACGCCCATGAGCGGCAGCGCGACCAGGGCCACCAGTGCCAGCTGCCACGAGATCGAGAACATCATCACCAGCACGCCGACCACGGTGAGCACGGCGGTCAGGGCCCCGGAGAGGGACTGCTGCATCGTCTGGGTGATGTTGTCGATGTCGTTCGTGACGCGGGAGATCAGCTCGCCGCGCTGCACCCTGTCGAAGTACGACAGCGGCAGCCGGTTGATCTTCGCCTCGACGGCCTCGCGGAGACGCCACATGGTGCGCACCATGATGACGTTGATCACGTATCCCTGCAGCCAGCTCAGGAACGCGGCCACCACGTAGATCGCGAGGACGGCGGCGATGACCCAGCGCAGAGCATCGAAGTCGATGCCGTCGCCGACCCGGAAGTCGCCGAGGGCGCCGACCTGGTTGGCGAAGTCGTCCTGCCCCGCTCCGCGCAGCGCATCGACCACCACGTCCTGCGACGTTCCGGCGGGGAAGCCGGGGAAGTCGCCGTTCGGCTGGCCGAGCTGGATGGAGATGAAGCCGCGGTAGACGATGTTGGTCGCCTCGGCCAGGACCTTGGGAGCTGCGACCGTCAGCACGACGCCCAGGGCCCCGAGGATCGACACGAACACGAACCACACGGCCGAGGGCTTGAGCAGTCCGATCATGCGGGCGAAGCTCGGCCCGAAGTTGTCGGCCTTGCCCGGCGCGACGCTGTCCCAGCCGCCGCCGTTCTGCCGTGCCTGCTCCGCGAGCTCGGCCTCGTACTGCTCTTCCGCCGTGAGCTCGCGCTCCTCGGTCTGCGCCGGGCCCTTTCCCCGCCCGCGCTTCGGTGCGGCGCTGCGCTTGTCGTCCTGCGCGCTCATGCGTCCACCCCCAGCTGCGACTCGACGATCTCTCGATAGGTGCCGCTGGTCTCCAGCAGCTCCTCGTGCGTGCCGACGCCCACCATCGTGCCGCCCTCGAGCACCACGATGCGATCGGCGTCGGTGATGGTGGAGACACGCTGGGCGACCACGATCTTCGTGACGTGCGGCAGCTCGCGCCACAGCGCCTGCCGCAGTCGCGCGTCCGTGGTCAGGTCGAGCGCCGAGAAGGAGTCGTCGAACACGAGCACCTTCGGCTGGTGCACGATGGCCCGCGCGATCGCGAGGCGCTGGCGCTGGCCGCCCGACACGTTCGTGCCGCCCTGGGCGATGCGGGACTCGAGCCCGTCGGGCATCTCCTCCACGAAGTCACGCCCCTGGGCGATCTCGAGCGCGTGCCACAGCTCCTCATCGGTCGCGTCCTCCCGGCCGTAGCGCAGGTTCGACGCGACGGTGCCGGTGAAGAGGAACGGACGCTGCGGAACCAGACCGATGCTGTCCCACAGCGCCTCCACGTCGGCCTCGCGCACGTCGGTGCCGCCCACGTGCACCGAGCCGCTCGAGACGTCGAACAGACGCGGGATGAGAGAGACCAGCGTGGTCTTGCCCGCACCCGTGGAACCCACGATCGCGACCGTCTCACCCGGCTGCGCCGCGAAGCTGATGCCGGTCAGCACGGGCGCGTCGGCGCCCGGGTAGGTGAAGGCGACGTCGTCGAACGCGACCGCACCCGGCGTCGGGAACTCGGTGACGCCGTTCGCGGGGCGCGTCATGGTCGACTCGGTGTTGAGCACCTCGCCGATGCGCTCGGCCGAGACGGCGGCGCGCGGGATCATCATCGCCATGAAGCTGGCCATGATGACGCCGCCCATGATCTGGCCGATGTACTGCATGAAGGCGAACAGCGTGCCCACCTGCACGGTGCCGTTGTTGACCTCGATGCCGCCGAACCAGATCACGGCGACCACGGTCACGTTGAGGATGAGCATGAACAGCGGGAACAGCAGCACGAACAGCGAGCCGACCTTGCGGCCGACGACCATGATGTCGGTGTTGGCTCCGCGGAAGCGCTCCTCTTCGATGCGCTCGCGCACGAACGCGCGGACGACGCGCACGCCGGTGAGCTGCTCGCGCATGATGCGGTTGACGTTGTCGAGCTTGCCCTGGTAGCTGCGGAACAGCGGCACCATGCGGCCGATCACGAGCGCCGCCAGGAGCAGGAGCACGGGGACCGACACGGCGATGAGCCAGCTGAGCCCGGCGTTGGTCTGCACGGCGAAGATGATGCCGCCGATCGCGAGCAGCGGCGCGGTGACGAGCATGGTCGCGCCCATCATCGCCAGCATCTGCACCTGCTGCACGTCGTTGGTGTTGCGCGTGATGAGGGAGCCGGCGCCGAACTGCGACACCTCGCGCTCGGAGAAGCCGCTGACCTTGCCGAACACGTCGGCACGGATGTCGCGACCCGCGCCCATCGCCGCGCGCGCGGCGAAGAAGGTCGCGATCACGGAGGCGACGATCTGGCCCAGGGAGACCGCGAGCATGAACAGACCGGTGCGCCAGATGTAGGCGGTGTCGCCCTGCGCGACGCCCTTGTCGATGATGTCGGCGTTGAGGCGGGGCAGGTAGAGGGTGGCAGCCGCGCTGGCGAACTGGAAGACCAGCACGGCCACGAGGAGCCACTTATATCGGGACAGATAGCGGAGGAGGATTTTTCCCAGCACAGGCGGACTTTCTAGGAAGGAGGAGGCGGCGGATCTCCCGGCAGACGGATGCCGACCGACGACCGGCCATAGGACAGCGTGCCACGAAGCGGGGACATTCGTATCCCCCTGGGGGCGGACCTTCGCTCACAGCGAACCGCATCCCGTGCGATCAGCACTTTTCTGCACGGTGACGAAGAAGGGCCCGCCGGAAGCCTGCCCGATCGACGCCCGCGTCAGCGAGCGGACTGACCCTCAGAACAGCGGCGGCTGCGGCGTGTAGTCGCGGGCCGGCGCACCCGCGTCCGCCGGCAGCTCGGCGAGGGTCGCCGGCTGCCACTTCGGGTTGCGGTCCTTGTCGACCAGCTGCGCGCGGATGCCCTCCACGAGGTCCGGGTGCTCGTTGACGAACCACAGCACCCGTCGGTACTCCCCCTCGAGCGCGGCGCGCAGTCCCGGCAGCTCCCGCGCCTCACGCACGGCGTCGAGCGTCACGACCAGCCCGGTCGGCGCGAGCCCCTCGAGGAGATCGGCCACGGCTGCGGCCTCGGTCGTGCCCTGCGCGTGCAGCCGCTCCAAAATCTCGGGCACGGTCGGCGCGGAGAACGCCTCGTCGATCCAGGGGCGCGATGCCGGGAGGGCCGACGGCTCCGGCGTCTCGTCGAACAGCAGCACGATCTCGCTGGGGCTCGTCGGGTCGGCGCGGTGCGCGAGCGCGTCGCGCAGGGCGTCGAGGCGGTCGGAGGGCACCACGTGGTCGGCGAACCCGAGGTACACCGCGTCGGCGGCGCTCATGGTCGCCCCGGTCAGCCCGAAGTACTCGCCGAACCGTCCCGGCGCCCGCCCGAGCAGCCACGTGCCACCGACGTCGGGAGTGAAGCCGATGCGGGTCTCCGGCATCGCGAGCTTCGACCGCTCGGTGACGATCCGGATGGCCGCGTGCCCGGCGAGCCCGATGCCGCCGCCCATCGTGATGCCGTCGGCCAGCGCCACGACCGGCTTGGGGTACTCGGCGATCATCGCGTTCATCGCGTACTCGGCGCGGAAGAACTCGGCCGACCGCTCGGGGTGACCGGACACGATCTGCTCGTGCAGGCGGCGCACATCGCCGCCCGCGCACATGCCGCGCTCGCCCTCGCCGTCGATCAGCACGATCTGCACGTCGGAGTCGTCACGCCACGCCATCAGCGCCCGGGTGATCTCGGCGATCATGTCCTCGTCGAGCGCGTTGATCGCCTCGGGGCGATTGAGGGTGAGCCGTCCGAGCGCTCCTTCCGTGCGGACGAGGACACGGGGGGCGGCAGAGGTATCGGTCACGGGTGCCAGGCTACCTTCTCACCAGGGGTGGAATTCCGCACGGAATGCGGGTTCCGGGGCGGTTTTCCGGCAGGATAGGGGGAACTGTTCATCGCGACGAGAGGTGCCGGATGCCTGAAGGACAGGTGCTCGAGTTCACGAATGTGACGAAGCGCTTCAACGAGGTGACCGCCGTCTCGGACTTCTCCGCCCGCGTCGAGCCCGGGGCCGTGACCGCCTTCCTCGGTCCCAACGGCGCCGGAAAGACCACGACTCTCCGCATCCTGCTCGGTCAGGTGCGTGCCACGTCGGGAACCGCCACGATCGGCGGCGTCGCGTATCCGGAGCTGCGCCAGCCGCTGCGCACGATCGGCTCCGTGCTGGAGGAGACGGTCTACCGCCCTCGCCGCACGGCCAGCCGGCAGCTGACCATCGCCGCGAAGGCCAACGGCATCCGCCTGTCCCGCGTCGACGAGGTCCTGTCGCTCGTGGGCCTGGAGAGCGAGGCCGATTCCCGCATCGGCGGCTTCTCCCTCGGCATGCGGCAGCGGCTGAGCGTCGCGCACGCGCTGCTCGGCGACCCCGGTGCCCTGGTCTTCGACGAGCCGGCGAACGGCCTCGACCCGGAGGGCATCCGCTGGATGCGTCTGCTCATGCGCCGTCTCGCGGACGAGGGGCGCACGGTCCTGGTGTCGTCGCACGTGCTCAGCGAGATCGAGCAGGTGGCCGACCACGTGCTGGTGCTGTCGAAGGGACGGCTGGTGCTGTCCAGCGGCATCGAGACCCTGGCCGACCCGGCCGGCGGGTCTGTCATCGTGGATTCCGTGGATCGTCCCGGCCTCACGACGGCGCTGGTGGCGGCGGGCTTCGACATCGAGGTGCTGCGCTCCGGGCTGACCGTGCGCGGAGCCGACGCGAGCACGGTGGGTGCCGTGGCCGCTGAGGCCGGCATCGCCCTCAGCACCCTCGTGCAGCGCGGGCCCACGCTGGAAGATGTCTTCATCGATCTGATGCGCGGTGGTCGCTTCGGCACAGCGGCGGCTGCCGCGGGCGGGGCGGCGCCGGGCGAGACGGCAGCGACCGATACGAACCATGAGGCGAGCGATTCCTCCGCCGACGTGGCGACAGCGGGCGCCGGTGCGGCCGCATCGGCTCTGGCTGCCGGGGGTGCGGCCGCTCTCGCGGACGACCTCACCACCGAGACCATGCCCGAGCCGACGGACGCCACGGCGGAAGACGACGACGTGGACGAGCAGTCGACCGACGCGGAGCCCGCGTCGGAGGACCTCGCCGCCGCCGACACGGAGGACTCCGACGTGATCGAGACCGTGGCGGAGGTCACGGCGATCACCGGCCCGGTCGCGGTCGTCCCGGTGGAAGAAGACGTGCGTCCCGTGACGATGGAGGACGCGGCGCGGATCGGCGATGGCGATTCCCTGTCCGAGTCGCACGCGGAGCCGGCGACCTCGTTCGACGAGATCCTGTTCGGCGGCACCGCGCCGGTCCAGGAGGATGAGCCGACCGAGCGGCCCACCCGACGCAGCCTCGCACAGCTGTTCGCGACGACGCCGGAGTCCGCCGACGACGACCACAGCGCGTCCCCGGAGCATGTGTCCAGCGACGAGCAGGACTCCGAGGGTGATGTCCCGACCGGCTCGGACGACGCGGAGTCAACGGGCGGTTCGGCGCGGAGCACCGGTTCCGCACCGACCGAGGAGGGGGCGGACGAGGCCCCGGAGAACGGAACCGAGGCAGACGAGACTCCGGAGAACGCAACCGGGGCAGACGAAACTCCAGTAGACGAGCCCGCGGACCACGAGCCCCTCGCCGACGATCAGGAGTCCGCGCTGGATTCCGTCGATGACGCCCACGACAGCGAGAGCCCGGCGGATGAGGCGCCGGCGGACGACACCGGGATCGCGTCCGACGAGCCCGCCGCAGATCCGGTTCCGGCGGACGACGAGCCGGTGAGCACCGCCGATGACGAGTCCATCGAGGAAGACCCCGCGGGCATCGAGTTCTTCGCCGAGCTGGACGACGCCGAGGAGGCGGACGAGACCGACGAGGCCGACCACGGCGACCGCGATGCCGAGGAGGCGCCGCTCGAGGCGGTCGGCACGGACGGAGCCGCGACCCCGGACGAGGACGAAGACCCCCGCGCGGCCGCCGTCAGCTCCCTGCTCTCCGCCGCCGCACGCGCGTACTACGAGGACGAGCCGCGGGACTACCCGCTGAGCACCGCCGACAGCATGCCCGCGACCGGCGCGCCGGGAGAGCCGCACGACGCCGGGGCCCACTGGAGCGTCGCGACCACCGGCGTGATCGACACCGTCCCGCTCGCGCGCGACACCGCGACCGATGGTCAGGACGACCACGGCACCGCCGACGCGCACCACCAGCCCGACGACGGTGTCGCCGAGGTGCAGGACGGCGAGGGGCACGCGGTGCCCGAGCACGACGACGAGCACAGCGGCGATCACGACGGCGAGCACAGCGGCGATCACGACGGCGAGCACAGCGGCGATCACGACGGCGATCACAGCGGCGAGCACAGCGACGAGCACGACGGCGAGCACAGCGGCGATCACGACGGCGAGCACAGCGAAGCGCACAGCGACGAGAACAGCGACCGCGAAGGCCACGGACTCGACGACGGGCAGAGCGAAGGCCCCGGTCACGACGACGGGCAGAGCGACGAGCACGATCACGACGGGCACGATCGCGAGCAGCACACCGACGGCGACGAGCACCGCGGCTGAGCCCGAGACACGAGACGCCCTCCCGGCTACGGCCGGGAGGGCGTCTGTCGTTCGTGGGGCTGCTAGGCCGGCCGCGGGCGGATGACCGGACGACGGCTGCCCTTCGACACGGGCGTCGGTGCGGTGGCGACGATCTCCTCGACGCTCGCCGGCTCGTCCGACACCTCGAGCCGCAGCGCCTGCGTGAGTGCGAGGCCGTGCCGCGTGGTGAGGATCAGCCGGTTGTACTGCGGGTCGCCCTCGAGGTCGATCACGACGCTCGGGCGACGCCGCCGGATGAGCACGAAGTCGAGGGTTCCGGCGGCCTTCCAACTGCCGGCGGCGAGCACGGTCGGAATGTGGGTCCCGGGGTTCGGCACACCGCGGAGCCAGGTCCAGGCGTCGTCCGTCAGCTGCACCTTGGTGATGGTGTCGCGCGGGATCCGCACGTTCTCACGGTGGAAGGTGGCGGCACGTTCGATGGGCGAGAGCACGACTTCGAGTTGCGTCTGGTCCAGCAGCAACGTCACCATGCCCCTTAGTCTGCCAGCGCGGCGCTCCTGGTTGGCTGGAAGTTGCTCACAGGAAAGCAACGATCCGTTGTGGGCACGGATACATCAGGGCCGGGCGTCTGCCGCGGCCTGGGCCGCGAACGCCAGCGCCGCCTCGATGCGCTGCAACTCGTCCTCACCGTGCGCCGCCGTGAGGAACCACGCCTCGAAGACGCTCGGCGGAAGCGCGACACCGTGCTCGCGCATGGCGTGGAAGAACGCCGAGTAACGGAACGACTGCTGCGCCTGCGCCTCGGCGTAGTCGCGCGGGATCGAGGCGCGGAACGAGGCGCTGAACAGGTTGCCGGCCGACGCCACCGCGTGCGTCACGCCCGCGTCGCTGAGGGCGGTGTCGAGCGCGGTCGCCACCCGGGTCGCCGCGGCGTCGACCGTGGCGTAGACCTCGGGCGTCGCGAGGCGCAGCGTGGCGAGACCCGCGGCGACCGACAGCGGGTTCCCCGACAGCGTGCCCGCCTGGTACACCGGGCCGAGCGGAGCCAGCAGGTCCATGACCTCGGCGCGACCGCCGAGCGCGGCCAGCGGCATGCCACCGCCCACGACCTTGCCGAACGTGATGATGTCGGGGAGGTAGTCCTCGCCCGCCGCGGCCTGCAGACCCCAGAACCCCGCCGGGTGCACGCGGAAGCCCGTCAGCACCTCGTCCAGGATCATGAGCGCGCCGTGAGCGTGTGCGGTGTCGGCGATCAGGCGGTTGAATCCGGGCCGCGGGGGGACCACCCCCATGTTCGCCGCGGACGCCTCGACGATCACGGCGGCGATGCGCTGGCCATGCTCGGCGAACACCGCGTCGAGCGCCTCGGGGTCGTTGTAGCGGATGACGAGCGTCTGTGCGGCGATGGGTGCCGGCACCCCGGCGGATCCGGGCAGCGCGAGCGTGGCGACGCCCGACCCCGCCTCGGCCAGCAGCCCGTCGGAGTGGCCGTGGTAGTGCCCGGCGAACTTCACCAGCAGGTCGCGACCGGTCGCGCCACGGGCGAGTCGGATCGCGGTCATGGTCGCCTCGGTCCCCGTGGACACCAGGCGCACGCGCTCGATGGGTCGGATGTCGCCAAAACGCACCCGGTCGGCGATCAGCGCGGCCAGCTCGACCTCGCCCTCGGTCGGGGCACCGAACGACAGACCCCGCGCTGCGGCGTCCTGCACGGCGGCGACCACCTCGGGCTGCGCGTGGCCCAGCAGCGCCGGACCCCACGAGGCCACCAGGTCGACGTACTCCCGGCCGGCGGCGTCGGTGACGGTCGCTCCCTTCGCCGAAGCGAGGAACCGCGGCGTCCCGCCCACCGAGCCGTAGGCGCGTACCGGCGAGTTCACCCCGCCCGGGATCACAGCGCGGGCAGCGGAGAACAGGTCGTAATTGCGGTCGGTCATGGCAGCTCCTCGGTGATGCGCGGAGCTCTCCCGGGCATCCCTTCCAGGCTAACCCGCCGTACCGACGCCGGAGTCCGCGCGGTGACGCCGCGGGGCGGTCAGCCGCGAAGCCAGCGGGCGGCCTCGGTCGCCCAGTAGGTCAGCACGGCGTCGGCGCCCGCGCGCCGGATCGACAGCAGCGACTCGAGGATCGCCGCCCGGCGGTCGATCCAGCCGTTGGCCGCGGCGGCCTCGACCATCGCGTACTCGCCGGACACCTGATACGCCCACACGGGCACGGTCACGGCGTCGCGCACCTCGCGCAGCACGTCGAGGAACGCCATCGCCGGCTTGACCATGACGATGTCGGCGCCCTCCTGCTCGTCGACCAGCGCCTCCCGCACGCCCTCACGGCGGTTGCCCGGATCGAGCTGATACGTGCGCCGGTCGCCGGTCAGCTGGGAGTCCACGGCCTCACGGAACGGGCCGTAGAACGCGCTCGCGTACTTGGCCGCGTACGCCAGGATCAGCGTGTCGGTGAAGCCCTCGGCGTCGAGCGCCCGGCGGATCACCGCGACCTGGCCGTCCATCATGCCGGACAGCCCGAGCAGCTGCGACCCGGCCCGCGCCTGTGCCAACGCCATCGAGGTGTAGCGCTCGAGGGTCGCGTCGTTGTCGACCGAGCCGTCCGCCGCGAGCACCCCGCAGTGCCCGTGATCGGTGAACTCGTCGAGGCAGAGGTCGGTCTGCACCACGAGCGCATCGCCCACCTCGGCCGCGAGGGCCTCGGTCGCGACGTTCAGGATGCCGCGCGGATCGTCCGCTCCGGAGCCGACCGCATCGCGCACCGCCGGGACGCCGAACAGCATGACCCCGCCGACGCCGGCCTCGGCCGCCTCGACGGCGGCGGCACGCAACGAGTCGAGCGAGTGCTGCGCCACGCCGGGCATCGAGCCGATGGGCGCCGGCTCGGTCAGTCCCTCGCGCACGAAGAGCGGAAGCACGAGCTGACGGGGCTCGAGCGAGGTCTCGCGCACGAGGTCGCGGACAGCGCGGGACTGGCGCAGCCGACGGAGGCGGATGTCGGGGAAGCTCACGGCGCGAACTCGTCTGCCGCGTGCGGAAGCGTGAACTGGGACACGGCATCGATCAACGCGTCGATGGTCTGCCGATCGGCCACCACCGACACCGGCAGACCGGCACGCTCGGCATCCTTCGCGGTGCGCGGGCCGATCGCGGCGAGCAGGGTCTCGTCCGGGATGTCGGGGAACTGCTCGCGCACCTGCTCCGCCACCGAACCGCTCGTGATGAGGATGGCGTTGATGCGGCCGTTCTCCACATCGCGACGGATGCGCTCCGTGACCGGCACGCCCACCGTGCGGTAGGCGACCACACCGTGCACGTCGTGTCCGGCCTCGGACAGCATGATGCTCAGCACCGGCTTCGCGATCTCGCTGCGCAGCGCCAGGATGCGCCGGGGCTCCTGCTCGAGCGCGATCAGCTGCTGAGCCATGCCCTGCGCCGAGTTGTCCTGCTCGGGGACCAGCGCCACCTCGTAGCCCACGGCCTGGAGCGCTGCGGCCGTGGTCTCGCCCACCGCCGCGATCTTCGTGGACTTGGGCACGACCGCGCGATGCGCGAACAGCACGTCGACCGTGGTCGCACTCGTCACCGTCAGCCAGTCGAACTCACCGGCGGCCAGCTGCTCCAGCGCGCGGTCGAGCGTGTCCTGATCGGTCGTGGGGGCGAAGTTGATGAGCGGGGCGACGACCGGCACGGCGCCCAGGGCACGCAGGCTCGCGGCGACACTGTCGCCCCAGGGCCCGCCACGGGGCACGAGGATGCGCCAGCCGTCCAGCGGTCGGTCCTGCTTGGTTTCGGATGTGGTCATGAGAAATCGGGGTGCTCTCGGGGGACGAGGTCGGCCGCCCCTTGATCGAGCAGCCGACGGGCAACAGCGAGCCCGAGCTCGCGCGCTGCGTGCATCGGGCCTGCACCATCGGCAGCATCCGCTCCATTGCCACTGCCGTTCCGATGAATATACTCCCCGTTCAGGGCTTCCGTGACGTCGAGCCCGATCCGCCGACCCCCGTCCGGGGCGTACACGACCGTCCTGATGCGGATCTCGGCGCCCTCGACGCGTGCGTGCGCCGCCATGGGGGCTTGACACCCGGCATCGAGTCCCTCCAGAATGGCGCGCTCGACCGTGACGGCCAGTCGGGTGTCGTGATCGTCGAGGGCGGAGAGCGCCTCCCGCAGCTCCTCCGGGGCGTCCGCCCTGGTCTCCACCGCGAGCGACCCCTGCCCCGGCGCGGTCGGCCACTCCGCGAGCCCGAGCTCTTCGCGCTTCAGCGGCGAGTCGGTCCCCAGACGCGACAGCCCGGCGGCCGCGAGGATCACGGCGTCGAGCTCGCCCGAGGCCACCCGCGCGAGCCGGGAGTCGACGTTGCCGCGGATGTCCACGACCTCCGCCTGCGGTGCCCGGCGCCGAACCTGGGCGATGCGTCGCGGCGAGCCCGTGCCGACGGTGCTGCCCGAGCCGAGCTCGTGCAGGGGCGCGCCGTGACGCGTGAGAACCACGTCCCTGGCATCCTCTCGGCGGGGCGTCGCAGCGATCACGAGACCCTCCGGCACGGCGGTCGGGAGGTCTTTGAGGGAGTGCACGAGGAAGTCGCAACGGCCGGCGAGCAGAGCCTCGCGCAGCCGGGTCGCGAAGACGCCCAGACCGCCGATCTCCGACAGCGACGCCCGATTGGTGTCGCCCTCGCTGGTGATCGGGACGAGCTCGACGGCACGCCCCGTGACCTTCTCGAGGGCGGCGGCGACATGGCCCGACTGCGCCTGCGCGAGCGCGCTGCGTCGGGTGCCGAGACGGATGGGGGTGCTCATGGTGCGGTTACTGCAGCACGTCGGCGATCTCGTCGAAGCGCAGACGGCGCCCCGTGTAGAAGGGCACCTCCTCCTTCACGAACATCCGCGCCTCGGTGTAACGGAGGTCGCGCATCATGTCGACCAGGTCGGTCACGTCGTCGGCCTCCATCGGCAGCAGCCACTCGTAGTCACCCAGCGCGAACGCGGCGACGGTGTTCGCGATGACGCCCGTGAACGCAGCGCCCTTGCGCCCGTGGTCGGCGAGCATCGCGCGGCGGTCAGCCTCCGGCGCCAGGTACCACTCCGGGGTGCGGACGAACGGGTACAGGCAGAGCCAGTCCTTCGGTGCGACGCCGCGGAGGAACCCCGGCACGTGCGAGCGGTTGAACTCCGCGTCGCGGTGCACGCCCATCACGTTCCACACCGGCAGCAGCGAGCGCAGCAGCTCCGTGCGACGGAGGCGGCGCAGCGCCTTCTGCAGCTCTTCGGCGGTGTCGCCGTGCAGCCACACCATCAGATCGGCGTCAGCCTTCAGCCCGGAGACGTCGTAGAAGCCACGGACGGTGACGCCGGAATCCTCGATGTGCGAGACGATCGACTCGAGCTCCGTGGCGTCGTTCTCGGTGACGGGAGCATCGGGATTGCGTCGCCACACGGCCCAGAGGGTGAAGCCGGACGGGTTCTCTTCGCGCACTTCGGACATGATCCCAGTCTGCCCCTTTCACGGAGAAGCCCCTAATCAGGGGAATACCGCGAGGAACGGCCGACCGTCAGCGTGCGATGGCCCGAGCGATCGCCCACACGGCGCCGCCGACGACGGCGGCGATCCCGACGGCCGCGGCGACCGCGCCCACCGGGTTCCGATCGGCGAACGCGCGTGCCTTGACCGCGGCACGCGCCGACGCCTTCTCCACCCGGCGCGGGATGTTGCCCTTGATCTCGATCGCGGCGAGCGCCGCCTTCAGCTCGGCGCGAGCCGACGTCACGGGATCGACGATGCCCGCGGGGACGGCGGTGCGCGGCAGCGACTCAGGGGTGCTCATCGCCGGCCTCCTTCACGATTCGGATGTCCTCGGCCACGGCCTGCGCCGGGTTCTGGCGCTTGAGCACCTTGCGGAACTTGAGGATGCCGAGCAGCGCGAACAGCAGCACGGCGAGGATCAGGATGCCGAACACGGCGATCGCCGACAGCCACACAGGCCACCACGACGACAGGCCGGCGATCGCGAACACGAGGATCACCGGCACGGCCCAGAACAGGAAGAACAGGGCGACGAGGAACCAGACCGAGCCGATCCCCGCATCCTTCGCCGTGCGCGAGACCCACGCCTTGGCGGCGTCGATCTCCGCCTTCACGAGGTTGGTGACCAGCTCGGGCAGATCCCCGAGCAGGGTCAGCAGACTGTCGTCGGCGCGATCCCGGTATCCGCGGGGCATGTCAGTCGCCGGACTTCTGCGCTGCCGGCTTCGTCGCGGGCTTCTTCGCAGCGGGCTTGTCAGCCGCAGCGGCGCGCTCCTTGACCTCGTCGACCGCGTCCTCCGCCGCCTCCGAGACCTCCTCGGCGGCCTCCTTGCCCGACGCGATCACGGCGTCGAGCTTCTGGCCGGGAGTGCCGTTGCCCGTGACCGACTTCACGATCTTCACCGCGCCGGTCCACACGGCACCCGGGACGGCCGCGGCCTTGTCGCCGACGAAGTCCTTGACCTTTTCCACCTGGTCCTGGACGGGATCCGTGTTCCAGACCTTGAGCCACTGCGTCCGGATCTGCTCGTAACGCTCGCGTCCGGCACGGGTGCCCAGCACATAGCCGACGCCGAGTCCGACGACGAGTCCGATCTTCCCCTTCATGGGGTCTCCTCACGTTGTTCCGGCGGTGGTCGTCCGGTTCGGACGCCGATCGCCGACGTCTCCGCCGCGATCAGGTACCCAGCGTAACCCCGTATGCCGATTTCGGCATCAATCCCGGAGAGGGTTGACAGCGGGCCCTTCGTCACTCACGCTTGTGCGCTTCGTGGTGCGCGGAGGTCGCCCGATCAGTCCCACAGGAGCGCGCGACGCAGGCGATCGGACGCCTCCGTGGCATCCGGGACCACCTGTGCGAGGCCGGTCCCGGCCACCCAGGCTCCGACCACCGCCAGGCCGGGGATCGCCTGGATCGCATCGCGCGCAGCCTGGCGCCGCGCCCCCGATCCGAGGAGCGACGCGGGCTGCGACTGCACGAACCGTCCGCGGTGCCCTGCGATCACCTGGGTCGGCTCCAGCGGTACACCGAGCAGCGCGGCCGCCTCCCGCCGCGCCAGGTCGATCGCCGCCGCGTCGTCGAGGGCGGCGGTGGCCGCGGGCTCCCCCTGCGCGCCGAACGACACCCGCACGACCTCCCTGTCGCCCGCGGCCTCCCGCACCCACTCCCACTTCGCCGTCGAGTGGGTGAGCGCCTTGGCCGTGTGGCTCCCGGGCACCGTGAGCACCCCGGTGCCCCGCGGCACGCTGCGCAGAGCCGGGGCATCCAGCAGCAGCGTGACGATCTCGATCTCCGGGGACGCGGCCGCTTCGGCCAGAGCGAGCGCCGGCACCGCGTCGGCGAGCAGCTCGCGCGCCACGGACTCCGCGGTCGCGACGATCACGGCGTCCGCACGGAGAAGCTCCTCCACCGGCTCGTCCGTCACCGCGACGGCGTCGGCCAGAGGCTCCGACTCGGCAACCCACGGCTCCGGCGTCTGCGTCGGGGTGTCGAGCTGCGTCGCGGCCGTGACCCGCCAACCGCCGTCCTCCGACACGACCGAGAGCACCCGCACTCCCGTGCGCACGGTCGCCCCGAGCTGGGCGAGGTCGTCGGCGATCGCGTCCACCAGCACGGTCATGCCGCCACGGAGGCCTTCCACCGCGGCACCCGGAGCCTTCGCCCCACCGGAGCCGCCGTTCCCGCGCAGCGCCAGCACCGCGCCGGACAGCGAGCCGACGCGGGTCAGGGCGGCGTTCAGCCCCGGGGCGGCCACGTCGATGTCCACGTCGTCGGGCGACGCGGAGTACACGCCCGTCGTGACCGGGGCGACCAGGCGGTCGCGCACCTTCGGGCCCATGCGGGAGGCGACGAGCCGCCCGAGGCTCAGCTCGTGGCCGATGGTCAGCGGCGGCCGTACGCGGTCGAGGTAGGCGCGCCATGCGCCCGACCATCCGATGATGCGCCGCACGTCGTCCTGGAACGGGTTGCCGGGAATGCCGAGGACCCCGCCCACCGGGAGCGGAGCCGCACCCGTGCCGGGGATGCCGGAGAGCCAGGCGCCGCCCGCGCGAGGGGGCACGACCCGATCCGCGAGTCCGAGCTCGTCGACGAGGGCGCGGACGAGGCCGCCCCTGGTCGCGTAGCTCTCGGCGCCCGCATCGAGCGTCACACCGTCGAGCTCCACGCGACGCAGGGCACCGCCCAGCGCCTCGGCAGCCTCCAGCACCGTGACCCGCATGCCGACCTTGGCGCACTCGCGGGCGGCGACGAGACCACCCATGCCCCCGCCGATCACGACGACGTGCTTCTCCGCGGCGCGTGCGGCCAGGTCGGCCGGCTCGGCCGCGGACGTGTGTGCACCGGAGGGGTCAGGGCTCATGCCGTCCATCCTTCCACCGCGCCCGGGGGCGACGCGTGCTCAGGCGCCGTGCACCAGCTCGACGATGCGCGTCAGCTGGTCGGGGTCGGTCTCGGGCGGCACCCCGTGACCGAGGTTGACGATGTGCCCGCGGGCCGCACGACCGCGCTCCAGGACGTCGCGCACGTGCGCCTCCAGCACGGGCCACGGCGCCCCGAGCAGCGCGGGGTCGATGTTGCCCTGCACGCTCGTGTCCGGTCCGAGGATCGCCGCGGCCTCGTCGAGCGGAAGACGCCAGTCCACGCCGACCCCGTCGGCGATGCCGCCCAGGCGCATGTCGGCGAGGAACGGGCCGGTGCCGACGCCGAAGTGGATGGTGGGGACACCGATGCCGTCGAGCGCGGCGGTCGAATGCGGTGCCACGAACGTGCGGTAGTCGGCGGGGCTGAGCGAGCCGGCCCAGCTGTCGAAGAGCTGCACGACCGCGGCACCCGCGTCGCGCTGCGTCTCCAGGAATCGTCGGGAGACGCGGGCGAGCCACCCCGCCAGACGGTGCCAGGCGTCGGGGTCCGCGTGCATCATGCCGCGTGCCCGCAGGTGCTCCTTCGACGGGCCGCCCTCGACGAGGTAGGCCGCGAGCGTGAAGGGCGCGCCGGCGAAGCCGATCACCGGGGTGTCGCCGAGCTCCGCCGCGACGATGCCCACCGCCTCCGCGATCGCCGTGCCGTCGAGCGACTCCGGGTCGATCGCGGTGATCCGCTCGACATCGGCCCTCGTGCGCACGGGGTTCGCGAACACCGGCCCGCGCCCCGGCTCGATCTCCACCTCGACGCCGGCGAGGCGCAGCGGGATCACGATGTCGCTGAAGAACACCGCCGCGTCCACACCGTGCCGCCGCACCGGCTGCAGGGTGATCTCCGCCGCGAGGTCGGGCGTGAGGCAGGCGTCGAGCATCCGTGTGCCCACCCGCAGCTCCCGGTACTCGGGCAGCGAGCGGCCGGCCTGCCGCATGAACCAGACGGGCGTCGTGTCGGGGCGGTCGCCCGTGAGGGCGCGCAGCAGCGGAGCGTCGGAAAGGGCCATGCCCCCATCCTCCCATTGCCCGGTTATGGGGCCGCCGAGTCCGCCTGTCCGAACGCTCCGGTACAATCGAGGGGTGCTGCTGTGTGTGACGGCGAGTCACAAGACCGCCTCCTTCGAACTGCTCGAACGCCTGAGCCGCACCCCCGACGATGTCGCCCCCACCCTGGTGGGCATGACGCCGTGCGTGCAGGGTGCCGTGGTGCTGGCGACGTGCAACCGGTTCGAGGCGTACGTCGAGATGGACGAGCCGATGACCGCCGCGGGCGCGATCGGCGTCGAGGCCGTGCTCGAAGCCGTCGAGTCCGCCACGGGCATTCCGGCCGCCGACCTCGACGGCGCCTACACCGTCCACGCCGGGCGCCGGGTGGCCGAGCACCTGTTCTCCGTCGCCTCCGGCCTCGAGTCGGTCGTGTCGGGTGAGGGCGAGATCGCCGGCCAGGTGCGCCGGGCCCTGAAGTCGGCCCGCAAGGACGGCACCACCTCCCCCGAGCTCGAGCGCCTCTTCCAGCGCGCGAGCCAGGCGCAGCGCAAGGTCAAGAACGTCACCGCGCTCGGGCGCGCCGGTCGCTCGCTCGTGCGCCTGGCACTCGAACTGGCCGACAGCCGCATCGCCGACTGGTCCGCCGAGCGCGTGCTCCTGGTGGGCACCGGCGCCTATGCGGCCGTGACCCTCGCGACGCTACGCGAGCGCGGCGCGGTCGACATCTCCGTGTACTCGCCCTCCGGTCGGGCCGAGATCTTCGCGGCGAAGCACGGCATCCGCGCGGTCGCAGCCGCGGACTACGCCCGCACAGCCGCACACTCCAGCCTGCTCATCACCTGCACGTCCGCCACCGAACCGGTGCTGGGACCGGAGCACCTGCAGCTCCCCGTCGGTCTCGCCGCGGCCGGGTGCCCGGTGGGCTCGCACAGCCGGCTCGTGGTCGACCTCGGGATGCCGCGCAACGTCGACCCCGCTGTCGCGACCCTGGAGGGCGTGGCGCTGCTCGACCTCGAGACCATCCGCCTGCACGCGCCGCTCGAGGAGCTGCAGGCGACCGACGCCGCCCGCACCGTCGTTCGTGAGGCCGCGGACACCTTCCACGTCGTGGGTGCCCGCCAGAGCGTGACCCCCTCCGTCGTGGCCCTGCGGTCGCACATCTTCTCGCTGCTCGACACCGAGATCGACCGGGCCCGTGCGCGCGGCGACGAGGACGGCAAGGTCGAGCAGGCGCTGCGGCACCTCGTCGGCGTGCTGCTGCACACCCCGACCGTCCGCGCCCACGAGCTCGCCGCGGAGGGCAGGGCCGACGAGTTCGCCGCCGCGCTGTCCGCCCTGTACGGCCTCAGCCCCGAGGCCCCCCCCGCCGAGGACGCCGCCTCCGCCTGACGGCACGGTCGCCCGGGATCAGCGCGTAGCCGCTCAGCCGGAGGCGGCGACGCCAGTCATGCGCGAAGAACTACGGCAGCAGTGCGCAATCCGCAGCGGATGCCGCGAGACGAGCATCGAGAGTCAGCAATGAGCACTGCGCCGCGCGCGCGAGCACGAGGTACATCGCGTCATACGCGCTGACGTTGCACTGCACGGTCCTGCCACCGCCCCCGCGGCATCCGCCCGGGATGGGACACTGGGGGCATGGCCCTTCACATCACCGGAGACACCGCCGCCGACACCCTGCTGACCGAGAACCCGCTCGCGCTGCTCGTGGGGATGCTGCTCGACCAGCAGGTGCCCATGGAGACCGCTTTCGCCGGTCCGCTCAAGATCGAACAGCGCACCGGTGCGGCCGATGCCGCGGCCATCGCGGGGATGGCACCCGAGGAGTTCCTCGAGGCGTTCCGCCAGACGCCCGCCGTGCACCGGTTCCCCGGGTCGATGGCCGCCCGCGTGCAGACGCTGTGCCAGGCGATCGTCGACGAGTGGGGTGGCGACGCCTCAGCGCTGTGGACCGCGGGCGACCCGGACGGTGCGGAGGTGCTGAAGCGCCTGAAGGCACTGCCCGGCTTCGGTGAGCAGAAGGCCAAGATCTTCCTGGCGCTGCTCGGCAAGCAGTACGGCTTCACGGGCGAGGGCTGGCGCGAGGCCTCGGCGCCCTACGGCGAGGACGGCTCGTACCGCAGCGTCGCCGACATCGTCTCCCCCGAGTCGCTCACGAAGGTGCGCGAGTACAAGAAGGCGATGAAGGCCGCGGCCAAGGCGGCGAAGTGAAGCCCACGGGGAACGACGTCGCCGGGCTCATCGCCCGCTCCTCCCCCGCCGCTCGGCGCCGAGACGCGGAGACGCTCACCGCGCTCATGCAGGAGATCACCGGCCGCGAGCCGCAGACCTGGGGCACCATCATCGGCTTCGGCTCCTGCCACTACCGCTACCCGACCGGTACCGAGGGCGACAGCCCGCTCCTCGGCTTCGCGCCGCGCCGAGCCGCCACCACGATCTACCTCTTCGAGGGGACGGATGCGCACGCGGACGACCTGGCACGGCTCGGGCCGCACACCACCGGCGTCGGCTGCCTCTACCTCTCCGACCTGGAGCAGGTGGACCTGACGGTGCTGCGCGGGATCCTGGAGCACTCGCTCGCCTGGGCCGAAGCGGGCGGCGACGTGGGCGCGACGGTCACCGTCACCGGCTGACCGCACGCCCCCGCGGCCGCCGGGTCACGACGCCACCACGGCCGCACCCTCCGTCACACGGACCGCCGCGGCACCCTGCTGGCGCGCCCGCCGCAGCCACCGCCGGTCGTGGGTGACCGTGACGACCGCGGCCGGGTGGTCGTCGAGCGCCCGCTCCAGCTGCTCGACCAGCTCCGGGTCGAGGTGGTTGGTCGGCTCGTCGAGCAGCAGCACGTCGAACGTGGAGGCCAGCGCGATCGCGAGGTCGAGCCGGCGCCGCTGCCCGACCGACAGGGCCCGCGCCGGGCGCTCGATCTCGTCCTCGCGAAACAGGCCGTGGGCGAGCAGAGCCGCACGGGCATCGCTCGGGGGCACCGCCGCCCGTCGCGCGAACACCTCCACCGCGGAGCCGCGTGCGGCCGCCCCCACGTCTTGCCGCAGCCGGGCGACACGGAGTCCCGGGCGCCGGTCGATCGAACCCGATGCGGCGCTCAGCTCGCCCGCGAGGAGGTCGAGCAGCGTGGTCTTGCCTGCCCCGTTCGGACCGGTCACGAGCCAGCGGTCACCCGGCGTCACGGTCCACGCGGTCACGGTGAGCCGGCGGCCCGGCTCCTGGAACACGACATCGTGCAGCGTGACGAGGGCGTCGTCCTCGCCGGACGACTCCGCGTCCGGAGCCGGGCCGTCCGGCAGCACGAACCGCAGCGGCTCGGGTGGGGGCGGCGCCGGATCCTCCCGCAGCCGAGACAGTCGCTCCTTCGCCATGCGGATGCGGCCGACCGCGCCGTGGTCGCGGCTGCGGGCGCGGAAGGCGCCGTGACCGAAGCCGTCGAGCTCGAGCTTGCGCGGGATCGCGTCCAGGCGGAACGCGTTCGTCGCGAGCAGCTCCTCGGTGCGGGCGACCTCGGCCTTCCACGCCTCGTGTCGCTCCGCGAGTCGTCGTCGCTCGGTCTCCCGCGCCCGCAGGAACCCCGCGTAGCCGTCGCCGTAGCGGCGGATGCCGCCGTCACTCACGTGCACGACCGCGGTCGCGAAGCGGTCGAGGAAGTCGCGGTCGTGGGTCACCACGACCAGGGCCCCGCGATGCGCGGCGATCCGCTCCTCGACCCAGGCGAGCGCGTGCTCGTCGAGATCGTTGGTCGGCTCGTCGAGCAGCAGCAGCTCGGCGCGGGAGGACAGTGCCACCGCGAGCGCGAGCCGGGCACGTTCCCCGCCGGACAGCGCGGCCACGGGACGCGTGCGGTCCAGGGTTCCGACGCCGAGCTGGTCGAGCGCGACGTCGATGCGGTGGTCGACGTCATAGCCGGCCCTGGTCTCGAAACGGTCCTGCAGGTCGGATACGGCTGCCAGGCGCTGCGCCTGCTCGGCGGGAAGGGCCGAGGCGAGCTGCTCGTAGGCCCGCGCGAGCTCGCGTTCCAGCGCGCGCAGGTCGCCCAGCAGGTCGTCGATCGCCGCGGAGACCGTCGCCCCCGGCGGGAACTCCGGATTCTGGAGGGCGTGGGCCACACCGCCCGGGAGGTGCAGCCGCGCCTCCCCGGCGGTCGGTGCGAGCGTTCCGGCGAGCAGCTCGAGCAGCGTGGACTTGCCGGCGCCGTTGTCGCCGATGATCGCCAGACGATCCGCGGGACCGACGACGAGATCGATCCCGTCGAGCACCCGGTGCGCGGCGAAGCGCACGCCGGCCGCGCGCAGTTCACACACGCGGTGCGGACGGATCGCCGGGACGGTGGAGGGAGAAGGGGAAGGGAGTACAGGGAACATGAGGGGTCCTCGCTGCGGTGCGGACGGCACCGCGGATACGCGTCGGACGACGCAGGGAAACGGACCTCGATCGCGTCACCAGAGGACGCGTTCGCTCAGGACCCACCGCGGAGAAGACGTCTCGACGCAGTGTCCCGATCTAGCGAATCAGAGTACCCACGGAGAGAGACCGTAGCAGCCCCGGGCTCCCGACGCCAGGGTCGGCACGCGATCGCCCCCGCGCGTGGGGGCGCGGGGGCGATGATGGCACGAGCTCAGCGCGGGTCGGCGAAGAAGACCCGGAGGTCGGCGGCGAGCAGATCGGGGCGCTCCAGCGCGGCGAAGTGCCCGCCCTCGTCGAAACGGCTCCAGTGCACGATGTTGTCGTTGTCGCGCTCGGCGAAGACCCGGATGGTCTGGAAGTCGTCCGCGAACACCGCGACCCCGGTCCGCGCGTGGTTGACCTGCGGCTCGGCCTCGGCGCGCGCGTTCTCCAGGTAGCTGCGGCTCATGCCCGAGGCGGCGTTCGCGAACCAGTTCACGCTCACCTCCAGCAGGATGCTCTCCAGCGGCACGAGCGAGGTGCCGTTGCCGAAGGAGGTGAACAGCTCACTGTAGGCGAGGAGCCCGACCGGGGAATCGCTCAGGCCCACCGCGACGGTCTGCGGACGGGAGGCGTTCATCGCGTTGTAGCCGCCCACCGACTGGAACCACTGCATGTGCTCCAATCCCGCGTAGTCCTGCGGCTCGAGCTTCTCGAACTCCGCGGGGTCGCCCGACGGGAACGAGAACAGCTGCAGCACGTGCAGCCCGAGGAAGCCCTCCGGCGCCAGCAGCCCGAGCTCGCGCGCGACCATCGCGCCGTTGTCGGAGCCGTGGATGCCGTAGCTGTCGTAGCCGAGGCCGCGCATGAGCCGGTCGTACGCGGCGGCGACCTTCGCCACCGTCCACCCGGCGGAGGCGAGCGGCTGCGAGAAACCGTAGCCGGGGGCATCCGGGATCACGAGGTGGAACGCCTCCTCCGCGCGACCGCCGTGCGCCTCGGGGTCGGTGAGCCGGTCGATGAGGTCGAGGTAGTCGACGGAGGAACCAGGGTAGGTATGTGCGAGCAGCAGCGGGGTCGCGTTCTCGTGCCGCGAGCGGATGTGGAGGAAGCGGATCGTCTGGCCGTCGATCTCGGTGGTGAACTGCGGGTGGGCGTTGAGCCGCTCCTGCGCGGCAGCCCAGTCGAACTCCCGCCACGCGGTCAGCGCCTCGCGCAGGAAGTGGTTCGGGGTGCCGGCGTCCCAGTCGTCGACGGGCGCGGTGCGGGGCAGGCGCGTGCGGGCGAGGCGGTCGCGGAGGTCGGCGACCTCGGCGTCGAAGACGTCGACGGAGAAGGGGCGGAAGGCGAGGGTCGTGGTGTTCATGTCTCCGACGATAGAAGCCCATTAGGCTGGATACGTTCCTAATGATTCGGCGACTTTCGGAGGCCTCATGGCGGACCCGACCGCACGGCTCCTGGCGCTGCTCGCCCTGCTGCAGACGGGTTCGGAGCGATCCGGCAGCGAGCTCGCGCAGCGGCTCCGCGTCTCACCCCGCACCGTGCG
Source organism: Microbacterium sufflavum (assembly GCF_023091155.1). NCBI lineage: Bacteria > Bacillati > Actinomycetota > Actinomycetes > Micrococcales > Microbacteriaceae > Microbacterium > Microbacterium sufflavum. The sequence continues at coordinate 682,919 of NZ_JAHWXK010000001.1, forward strand.
CCACGACGTCGAGCGCCTCCGCGAACTCGGATACCCGGTCGACGCCCGTCGCGGCTCCACCGGCGGCTACCGGCTCGGGGCGGGCGGCAAGCTCCCCCCGCTGCTGCTCGACGACGAGGAGGCGGTGGCGGTGACCGTCGGCCTGCGCGCCGCCGCCGGCATCGCGGGCATCGCCGACTCCGGCGCGAGAGCGCTCGCCAAGCTCGAACAGGTCCTCCCCTCGCACCTGCGCCCCACCGTCGACGCACTGCGCACGAGCGTCGACCGCGCGCCGGAGAACAACGACACCGACGCGCCAGACCCGGAGGTCGACGCTGCCGTGCTGCGGGCCGTCGCGGGAGCGATCCGCGACCAGGAGTGGCTGCGCTTCGACTACGACGGCCGCCCAGTGCTGGTCGAGCCGTACCGCCTGCTCACCTGGGTGCGACGCTGGTACCTCGTGGCCCGCGACCCGCAGACGAGCGAATGGGGCACGTACCGCGTGGACTGGATGGAGCCGCGGATGCCGACCCGCCGCCGCTTCGACCCGCAGCCGTTGCCCGGGGGCGACTACACCGCGTTCGCCATGCGCACCATCGCCGTGAGCGGCTGGCAGGTGCACGCGCGACTGCGCATCGACGCGCCCGCCGAGGCCGTGCTCGACCGCATCCACGCCGCGGTCGGCGTGGTCGAGCCGGTCGACGAGGAACACTGCATCCTCGTCACCGGCGCCGACAGCCTCGACACGATCGCCGCCTACATCGGGATGCTGATGATGGACTTCACGGTCGAGTCGCCGCCCGAACTGCTGCCCCGACTCCAGCTGCTGTCGGAGCGGTATGCCAGGGCCGTCGCGGGCTCCTGACCCGGAGCTCAGGCCCCGCGCAGGCGCTCCGCGAGGTACGCGTGCAGGCCGTCGATCGGCACCCGCTCCTGCGCCATCGTGTCGCGGTCGCGCACCGTGACAGCCCGGTCGTCGAGCGAGTCGAAGTCGACCGTCACGCAGAACGGGGTGCCGATCTCGTCCTGACGACGGTAGCGGCGACCGATCGCGCCGGCGTCGTCGAAGTCCACGGCCCACGAGCCGCGCAGGGTGTCGGCAACCTCGCGCGCGAGCGGCGACAGGTTCTCGTTGCGGCTGAGCGGCAGCACCGCGGCCTTGACGGGAGCCAGACGCGGGTCGAGCTTGAGCACCGTGCGGGTGTCGGTGCCGCCCTTGGCGTTGGGCACCTGCTCCTCCACATACGCGTCGACGAGGAACGCCATCATGGCTCGCGTGAGGCCGAACGACGGCTCGATCACGTACGGCGTGTAGCGCTCGCCCGTCGCCTGGTCGAAGTAGGTCAGGCTCTGGCCGGACGCCTCGCTGTGACTGGAGAGGTCGTAGTCGGTGCGGTTGGCGACGCCCATGAGCTCGCCCCACTCCTTGCCCGCGAAACCGAAGCGGTACTCCACGTCGATCGTGCCGGCGGAGTAGTGCGCGCGGTCCTCCTCGGGCACGTCGAACTGCCGCATGTTCTCCGGGTCGATGCCGAGGTCGATGAACCAGTTCCAGCACGCCTCGACCCAGTGGTCGAACCACTGCGGGGCCTCGGCGGGCGGCGTGAAGAACTCGATCTCCATCTGCTCGAACTCGCGCGTACGGAAGATGAAGTTGCCGGGGGTGATCTCGTTGCGGAACGCCTTGCCGACCTGGCCGATGCCGAACGGCGGCTTCTTGCGGCTCGCGGTGAGCACGTTGGAGAAGTTGACGAAGATGCCCTGCGCGGTCTCGGGACGCAGGTAGTACAGGCCGGACTCGTCATCGACCACGCCGAGGTACGTCTTCACCAGACCGGAGAACGCCTTGGGCTCGGTGTACTGGCCCTTGGTGCCGCAGTTCGGGCACGGGATGTCGGCGAGACCGTTCTCGGCCTTGCGGCCCTTGCGCGCCTCGAAGTCCTCGATCAGGTTGTCGGCGCGGAAGCGCTTGTGGCACTGCAGGCACTCCACCAGCGGGTCGGTGAAGGTGGCGACGTGACCCGACGCCTCCCACACGCGCTTGGGCAGGATGATGCTGGAGTCGAGGCCGACCATGTCGCCACGGCCGCGCACGAACGTCTGCCACCACTGGCGACGGATGTTCTCCTTGAGCTCGGTGCCGAGGGGTCCGTAGTCCCAGGCCGACCGGGAACCGCCGTAGATCTCACCCGCCTGGAACACGAACCCGCGGTGGCGGGCGAGGGCGATGACCTTGTCAAGACGGGACTGTTCGGCCACGGTGGCTCCAATGGTCGGATGCGGAGAACGCCCGTGAGCACGGGCATCCCCATTCTATCGGTGGTCGCAGCGCGCCCCCTGGCCGCGGTCGCCGCCGGAGAGTACCGTCCCACGCATGAGCACCACCGAGCGACAGCCCGCTTCCCGCGACGAGGACACCCGCTTCTTCGGGCAGCCCTGGCCCCTCGTGCACGTCTTCGGCGTCGAGATGTGGGAGCGCTTCAGCTTCTATGGCATGCAGGGCATCCTGCTCATCTACCTCTACCACTCGGTCACGCAGGGCGGTCTCGGTCTGCCCGAGGCCACGGCCGGCGGGATCCTCGGCGCGTACGGCGGCTCGGTCTACCTCGCGACGATCCTCGGCGCCTGGCTCGCCGACCGGCTGTTCGGCTCGGAGCGCGTGCTGTTCGTGAGCGCGATGGTGATCGTCGCCGGGCACCTCGCGCTCGCCCTGCTGCCGGGCTTCGTGGGCGTCGGGGTCGGACTCGTGCTCGTGGCGCTCGGCTCCGGCGGCCTCAAGGCCAACGCGACCGCGGTCGTCGGCACCCTCTACGCCCCGGACGACGTGCGCCGCGACGCCGGGTTCTCGCTGTTCTATCTGGGCATCAACCTCGGCGCCTTCCTCGGGCCGATCCTCACCGGTCTGCTCCAGTCCACGCTCGGGTTCCACTGGGGCTTCGGACTCGCCGCGCTCGGGATGACGCTCGGCCTCGTGCAGTACGCGTTCGGACGGCGCGGGCTCCCGGACACGGCGCGCGAGGTGCCCAACCCGCTGCCCCGCTCGCGCTACCCGCTGGTGGGGATCATCGCGGGCGGCGCCGTGCTCGTCATCGCCGTGTGCGTGCTCACCGGGCTGATCCACGCCGACAACCTCGCACTCATCGTGATCATCGGCACGATCGTCGCGGCGATCGCCTACTTCGCGGTCATCCTGTCCAGCCACCGCATCGACGCCACCGAGCGCTCGCGCGTCTGGAGCTTCGTCCCGCTGTTCCTCACCAGCGTGGCGTTCTGGTCGTTGTACCAGCAGCAGTTCACCGTGCTGACCGTCTACTCCGACAAGCGCCTGGACCGGAACCTGTTCGGGTGGGAGATGCCGGTGTCGTGGGTGCAGTCCATCAACCCGGTGTTCATCATCATCCTGTCGGGCGTCTTCGCCGCGATCTGGACCAAGCTCGGCACCCGGCAGCCGTCGACGCCGGTGAAGTTCGGGCTCGCCGCCATCATCATGGGCGCGGCGTTCCTGCTGTTCCTGCCGTTCTCCGGGGGCGGCGAGAACTCCACGCCGCTGCTGGCGATCGTCGGCATCCTCTTCGTGTTCACGGTCGCCGAGCTGCTGCTGTCCCCCGTCGGGCTCTCCGCCTCGACCAAGCTCGCCCCCGCGGTGTTCCACACGCAGATGGTGGCGCTGTTCTTCCTGTCGGTGGCGCTGGGCACGGCGATCGCCGGGTGGCTCGTGCAGTTCTACGACCCCGAGAACGAGGTGCCGTTCTTCTCGATCCTCGGCGGGATCGCGATCCTCGTCGGCGTCGGGATGCTGCTGAGCGTGAAGCCGGTGCTGCGCCTCATGCGCGGCGTGCGCTGAGCCGCGCCGTCACCCGGCGAGGGGCTCAGGCGGTGAACAGGTAGCCGCGCCCCGACTCGAAACCGGCGATCCGCAGCCCGCTGCCGAGCAGACCCTCCATCTGCGCGCGCAGCCGCAGCCGCCACTCGTGCGCGGCCGCCGGGTCGGAGACCCGCATCGCCTCGATGTCGTCCGGGATCTCCAGGGTCTCCACGACATCACCATCGGCCGGGGGCTTGGCGATGTCGGCCAGCGCCCACTCGACATCGAGCCGGTCGCTCTCATCGCCCGCGTCACCGCCGCCGAAGATGCCGTAGCGGTTCACGGAGTAGCCGGTGGCGCGGGCCCCGAGCACCGAGAAGAAGAAGTGCGCGTTGCGGGCCACGAGCGGGTCGAACACCCACGTGATGCGGCCGACGTCGCGCGAGAACGCCCACTGCCGCTGGTGCTCCTTCAGCTCGCGACCCCAGCCGCGGCCGCGGTACTCCGGCAGCAGCGCCGTGATGTGCGAGTGCATCGCCCGGCGGGCCGGTTCGCCGAAGAACGCGATGGACGCACCGACCATGCGCTCCTCATCGCCCTCGCCGTCGAAGAACCCGACGACGTAGTTGCCCGACTGCTGCAGGGCGCGGAGGGTGCCGGCATCGACCACGCGCTGCGGACCCCGGATGGAGTCGAGCAGGCCCTGCGCGTCGAGGATGAGTTCAACGGTGTCGAGGTCACGGATGGTACGCACGGCTCCAGTCTGCCCCTCCACGGCGGGTTCGCGGAAACCCGGGCGGGCCTCAGCGGTACGGGAACGCCTCTCCCCCGCCCGCGGCGAGCGCATCGGCGACGACGCGGAGGTGCTCCGACGCCATCTCGGGCGGCAGCGGGGGAAGGATCTCGTCCCAGAACGCGAGCACCGCGCCGCGCCCCTGCATCATGCCGGCGGGGCGCCCCATCGCCCACATGTGGAAGTGCGCGGAACCATCGTTCCAGCGTCCGAAGTGACAGCGGGCGACCCCGGGGACGCTCTTCACCGCCTGCGACACCCGCTGCAGCAGCGGGCCCAGCGCCGCGAGAACGTCATGCGGGGCGTCCTCGAGCAGCCAGTGCTCGCGCGGGGCGACGCCGCCGATGAACGGCAGGCCGCCGACGTCCCAGCCGGCGCGCACCTGCCAGAGGTCGTCGTGCCAGATCGTGTGCGGGCTCGGACCGCAGTGCCCGCACTCGCGCGGGTCGAGCTCCCCCGCCCTCGGCTCCTCCGGCACCAGCATCGGCTCGAGCGGTCGCATCGTCACCGTCTCGAAGGCCCACGGCAGACCGTCGGCGATCGCCGAGGCGTCGAGCACCTCTCCGATCGGCAGCCGGCGGTGGAACGGGGAATCGGCCGGGTGCTGCGTGGGTGGGGCGTCGTCGCTCATCCGTTCATGCAACCACGGCACTGTCCACCCGGTCACACGGCGCGCAGGGCATCGCGGTCGAGCTGCGCGACCGCGGTCAGCCCGGCGAGGCCGAGGGTGATGTCGAGCTCGGCGAGCACGTTCCGCACCACCTGCCGCACCCCCTGCTCACCCGCGATGCCGAGGCCGTAGGCGTACGGCCGACCGAGCGCGACCATCGTCGCACCGAGGGCGAGGGCGATCGCGACGTCGGCCCCGCCGCGCACCCCGGAGTCGAACACGATCGGCACCCGCCCGGCCACCTGCTCCGCGATCGTCGGCAGCACGTCGAGGGTGGGCACGGACCGGTCGATCTGGCGTCCGCCGTGGTTGGAGATCCAGATGCCGTCCACGCCCGCGTCCAGCGCGCGCTGCGCATCCTCCGGGTGCACGATGCCCTTGAGGATGATCGGCAGCGTGGTCCACTCGCGCGCCTTCGCGAGGTCGTCCCACGTGAGCGCGGGGGTGGAGAACACGTCGAGGAACGTCTCGACGGCCGCCCGCGGCAACGGCGAGCGCAGGTTGTCGCGCAGGCGTCCGCCCTCGGTGAGGGCCGCGCCCTTCCTGGCGATGCTGAGCGCGGCGGCGACTGCTGTCGGGGTGACCTTCACCGCGGAGGCGTCGCTCTTCGGGGCGGCCGCCCGCTGTCGCACGAGCTCGCGGAACACGGGATCGCTGGTGTACTGCGCGATGCCCAGGCCGCGGGTGAACGGCAGGTAGGCGAGGTCGAGGTCCCGCGTGCGCCACCCCAGCAGGTGCGTGTCGAGCGTGACGACGATCGCCTCGCAGCCGGACGCCGCGGCGCGGGCGAGCAGGGAACGGTTCAGGTCGTCCGACGACGACCAGTACAGCTGGAACAGCCGTGACCCGGACGGCGCCGCGGCCGCCACATGCTCCATCGGGAGCGACGCCTGGTTCGACAGCGCGTACGGGACGCCGAGGGAGGCGGCGGCGCGGGCGACCGCACGGTCGGCGTCGGGGTGCGCGAGCTCCATGACCCCGAGCGGCGCGAGGATCAGCGGGCTCGTCCGTCGTGTCCCGAGGAACTCGACGCCGAGGTCGCGTTCGCTGACGTCGCGCAGCGGCCGCGGCCAGACCTGCCACCGATCGAACGCCGCCCGGTTCGCCGTCACCGTGTGCTCCGCTCCCGCACCCCCGGCGATGTACGCGAAGGCCTCGGCGCTCAGCGTCTTCCGCGCCGCCTCCTCCAGCGCGGCCGGGGCGACCGGGACGGCCGGTCGGGTGCCGCTGATCCCGGCGCGATAGATGTCGGACTGGGTACGCCGGGAGATGCCGCGGTGGGCGGCGGGATCGTCCGGAGCGACGCTGCTCGTGACCATGACCACATGCTGGCCACGGCCGAACGGCCCCGCACCGCGCACGGGCCGATAGCCTGGGCCGGTGGGTGCGAGCGACGACAGAGCCAGGAAGCGCCTCTCCCGCACCCCGCCCCGGTGGGCGATCATCGCGGTGCTGGCCTTCGCGGGCCTGTGTTCGTCGTTCATGTTCACGCTCGTCGTGCCGCTGCAGGCCGAGCTGCCGCAGCTGCTGAACGCCTCGCGCGAAGACACCACGTGGGTCGTCACGATCACGCTGCTCGTCGCCGCCGTCGCCACCCCGATCTCGGGCCGCCTCGGCGACATGTACGGCAAGCGCCGCGTGGTCATCGTGCTGCTCGCGATCCTGATCCTCGGCTCCGTGATCGCCGCCGTGTCCGGCTCGATCGTCGGCGTGATCATCGGTCGCGCCCTGCAGGGTGCCGTGACGGGCGTGGTGCCGCTGGGCATCGCGATCATGCGCGACGTGCTCCCGCCCGAGCGCCTGGGCACCGCGGTCGCCCTCATGAGCGCGACCATGGGCGTCGGCGGCGCGATCGGCATGCCCGTGGCTGCGCTGCTCGCGGAGAACGCCGACTGGCACATGCTCTTCTGGCTCGCCGCAGCGCTCGGCGTCGCCGGACTCGCGCTCGTGCTCGCGGTCGTGCCGGAAGACGTGCTCCGCTCCCCCGGTCGGCTCGACGTGCTCGGCGCCGTCGGCCTCGCGATCGGCCTCACCGGGCTGCTGCTCTTCGTGTCGCGCGGCGCCGAGTGGGGCTGGACGTCGCCCGTGACCCTCGCGTGCGTGATCGGCGGCGTCGCCGTGCTGCTGGTGTGGGGCTGGTACCAGCTCAGGACGAGGGATCCGCTGCTCGACCTGCGCGTGGCCGCGCGGCCCGCCGTGCTGTTCACCAACATCGCCGCGATCGGGATGGGCTTCGCCCTGTTCGCGTCGAACGTCACGTTCCCGCAGATGCTGGAGATGCCGGTGGTCGGCGGCGGCTTCGGGCTCGACATGGTCGCGGCCTCGCTCGTGATCATGCCGGCCGGCCTGGTGATGATGGTGATCTCCCCGCTGTCCGGCTGGCTGGAGCGCACCGTCGGACCGCGCCCCCTCTTCACCGTGGGCGCGATCGCGATCGTGCTCGCCTACGTGTTCGTGCTGCTGTGGTCCACGGCCGTGTGGCACGTGTTCGTCGCGAACATCTTCATCGGCATCGGCATCGGGTTCACGTTCGCCGCGATGCCGATGATCATCATGCGCTCGGTGCCGGCGAACGAGACCGGCGCCTCGAACGGGCTCAACGCGCTGTTCCGCTCGGTGGGCACCTCGACCGCCTCGGCCGTGATGGGCGGCGTCCTCGCCGCCATGAGCATCGACGTCGACGGGGTGGCCGTCCCTACGCGCAGCGCGTTCGAGGTGTGCTTCTGGCTCGCGATCGCGGCCGGGGTGCTCGCGGTCGTGCTGTCGCTGTTCATCCCGCGGCGCCGCGCCGCCGAGCAGCATCCGTCGCTGCCCGAGTGACGCCCTCGGCGCGACGCGTCAGTGGGTGTACTCCATGAGCTCGACGCCCAGCACACGGAACGCGTCGTGCGCGAGCCTCTCCGGTCTGTGCGCTGCGGGCGGACCGGATCAATGGCGAATGCGACCCGATTGAGACCAGAGGACGTAGGTCACAACCCAGAATCCGGCATCGATTGCGAGCACGGACAGCAACTCGATCGATGCAGCCCAGAGCCCTACCGCAACGAAGAATCCCTGAAGGACGACGATCGGTGCGATGACAAGTGTCGCGAACAGCGCCGGCCTCATTCGTCTCCGTTTCATCGCTGGCAACTGAATCCAGTCGGCCCGACCAGCGGATAGATCCTCATCTGTCGGTTGTACGGGCATACCCCATTGGCGACGATGATTCCCACGATCATTGCGATCACAGCGGCACCGACGCCGCAACCGACACCGGCGGTGGTCGGCGCGAGCAGCGCACAGATCGCTGCGACCAACGCACCAGATGCGCCGGTCACCATTGCCTGTTGCTCGGCATTCGTGAGCTGAATGTACGGCCAGGGGTCAGCACCGCCAACCACCGCCGCCCTCATGAGGCCGCGGACCGCACTTCCCGCGGCCAGAGCCGTCGGAAAGACGATGGTCATCCCGGGCGCGAGCTCATAGGTGGAGACGACGCCATTGCGATCGATCTCCACCGACGAGGGTGCGTTCGTTTCTCGGAGTCCGTCGCGCAACTCTGCAAATGCCTCACTCAGTTCGGCGGGGCTTGCGCCAGCCTCTCCCAGAGACACAACCGCGAGGAACGCCTGCCCTTCGTCGCTGTTCAAGACCTCGCTCGGCACTGCAGCGAGATCAAACCGGTGCGCGTCGTGGTCGTAGGCGGCCACGAGTTGATTGATTCGCGATACAAGCGCATTGATCGATGCGTCCCCGCCCACCGCTCCTGCGGGAGGGGCACCTGCGACGCTACCGCTCGTTTTCGGCGTCGCCGCCACGTCTTCTCGCGCGCTGGCGGGCGACACCGTCGCGAGTGCCGTGCAAAGTACGACGGCAGCGCCGAGGAACATCTGCAAACCCCGCCTCATTGGTCGACCTTCCCGCTCGATCCCGGGACCGCGAAATCCGTTGAGCGCATGCTGATCCTTGAACTCTTCGGGCGCACCCGCATCGAGTTTGGACGAAGGGTGAGCGCATGTGGACCTGTAGAGTGTTACATGTCATGCGTCACATGTCTGTCCACCTTTCGGAGGACATGAGTGGCTGGTTCGTCGAGAGCTGCCCTGCCGGTCGCCTCAGTGGGTGTACTCCATGAGCTCGACGCCCAGCACACGGAACGCGTCGTGCGCACGCAGGCGGTGCGTGATCGACAGGTCGTCGAAGCACACGATGAGCGCGTAGCCCACGCCCGCGCGCGGTCCCGCCAGCACGCCCGCCTCGGCACGGACACCGCGGTCGCGGCCGGTCTTGTTCACGAACAGCAGGCCGTGCGCGTCGTGGTCGTGCGCGAACGGGTCGAGCCCGGTCGCCGAGGCCACCAGACTCAGGTCCTGGTTGAGGCTCAGCCACTCGGCCACCTGCGCGCTCACCGCGGCATCGACCACCTGGGAGTTGACGAGCGCGGAGAACAGCCCGGCGAACTCGCGCGCCGACCCCACCGCCACCTGCGGCGCGTCGTCGGGGCCCCGGCGGTCGCGGAACCGGTCGAGCAGCGCGGTGCGGCGCAGGCCGAGCCCCTCGATGCGCTCGCGCACCCGGTCGTGCCCGACTTTCTCCAACAGGATGTTGACCGCGATGGGGTCGCCCGCGGTCGCGGCCAGCACCGCCAGATCTTCCAGCGGCAGCGCGGGAGCCCGCAGGTGCCGCCACAACCCGGACGACTCGACCGCGTCGACGCTCGCGCGCTCCACGATCTCGAGCGGGTCGAGCGCTCCGGACTCGAACGCCGCCGCGACCTCGATCAGCAGCGGGACGACCCCGAGCCCGCCGACGGGCATGGTGACGTGGTCGTCGCCCGCCAGGACATGCACGTGCGAGTCGAGGTCGACCACGTGCACCGACACCTGGGCGCCCGCATCGACCAGGCCCTCGAGAGCCTTGAGCGTGGCCGTGAACGATCGGCGGCCGAGGGCGGCCCGACGGGGCAGACGACGGCTCGTGCGCTGCTGCGAACGGCGCCCGCTCGATGACGCGGACGCGCCTCCCATCGACTCGGGGACCGGGGAGTTCCGGAACCCGTCGCCAGGCTCGAGTGCGGCCACGCGTGATCCTTCGGGAGGGGGCTGATCGGCATGCCAAGGGAGTCGCTCCCCAGCGGCAGGGCTATCGTAACCCCACCGCCGGGGGACACCTCACAGCCTGAGGAGAATGGTCACCAGATGGTCACCCGCGACGCCTCGGGCAGCCACAGGGCATCGTCCGGCGTCACGTCGAAGGCCTCGTAGAACGCGTCGATGTTGCGCACGATCTGGTTGCAGCGGAACTCGTTGGGCGAGTGCGGGTCGATCGTGAGCAGCCGCAGCGTCTCCGCCTCCCGGCTCTTCTGCTGCCAGACCTGCGCCCACGACAGCAGCAGCCGCTGCACGCCCGTGTAGCCGTCGATGACCGGCGCCTCCTGCCCGCCCAGCGACAGCTCGTACGCCTGGAGCGCGATGCCGAGACCGCCGAGGTCGCCGATGTTCTCGCCGATCGTGAGGGCCCCGTTCACGTGATGCTCCGCGTCCAGCCCCTCCGGGACGAGCTCGTCGTACTGGGCGATCAGCGCCTTGGTGCGCTCCTCGAACGCGGCACGGTCGGCGTCGGTCCACCAGTCCTGCAGACGTCCGTCGCCGTCGTAGCGGCTGCCCTGGTCGTCGAACCCGTGACCGATCTCGTGTCCGATGACCGCGCCGATGCCGCCGTAGTTCGCGGCCGCGTCGCGACCCGCGTCGAAGAACGGATACTGCAGGATCGCGGCGGGGAAGACGATCTCGTTCATCGACGGGTTGTAGTACGCGTTGACCATCTGCGGCGGCATGTGCCACTCGGTGCGGTCGATGGGCTTGCCGACCTTGTCGATGTTGCGGTCGTGCTCGAAGGTCGCCGCGCGACGCACGTTGCCGAGCAGATCCTCGCGGTCGATCACGAGGCTGGAGTAGTCGCGCCACACCTCGGGGTGGCCGATCTTGGGCGTGAACGCGTCGAGCTTGGCGAGCGCACGCTGCCGGGTCTCCGCCGTCATCCACTCCAGCGTCTCGATGCTCTGCCGGTACGCCTCGATGAGGTTGCCGACGAGCTCGTCCATCGCGGCCTTCGCCGTCGGCGGGTAGTGCCGCTCGACGTACACCTTGCCGATCGCCTCGCCGAGCGCGCCCTCGGTGACCGAGACGCCGCGCTTCCAGCGCTCCCGGATCGTGGGGACGCCGGTGAGCTCGGTGCCGTAGAACGAGAAGTTCTCCAGCACCAGGTCGTCGGTCAGGTAGGGTGCGGCGGCGTGCACGACCTTGGCGCGCAGCCAGGCCTTCCAGTCGTCGAGGCGCTCGGCGGTGAGCAGCGCACCCAGCCCCTCGAAGAAGCTGGGCTGCGACACGACCACCTCGTCGAACGCGGAGGGGTTCGACGGCGTGACGGCCTCGCGCCACGGTGCGAGGTCGACGCCCGCGAGTTCCTGCAGCTCGTCCCAGGTCTTGAGGTTGTAGGTGGCGACCGCGTCGCGGCTGCGCACGTTGTCCCAGTGGTGGCCCGCGAGCTCGGTCTCCAGGGCGATGGAGCGTTCGGCCTGGTCCGCGGCGTCGGCGATGCCCGCCAGGGACAGCAGGCGCTCGAGGTGGGCGCGGTACGCGGCGCGCGTGTCGGCGAAGGTGTCGAGGCGGAAGTAGCTCTCGTCCGGCAGCGACAGCCCGGCCTGCACGAGCACCGGGATGTAGCGCTCCGGGTCTCCCGGGTCGCCGTCGACGTAGAGGCCGATCACCGCGGCGCGCCCGTCACGGTCGTACGCCCCCACGGTGCGCAGGAAGCCGGGGATGTCGGCGATCGCGTCGATCTCGGCGAGGGTCTCCGCGAGCGGCTCGACCCCGGCGGCCGCGATGCGGTCGGTGTCCATGAAGCTCGCGAACAGGTCGCCGATCTTGCGGGCGAGCGTGCCCTCCTCGGCGTCCTGCGACTCCTCGATGATCGTGCGGACGTCTTTCTCCGCCTGCTCGGCCAGCAGGTGGAAGGAGCCCCAGCGCGCCTTGTCGCCGGGGATCTCGGTGCGGGAGATCCAGGCGCCGTTCACGTGACGGTACAGGTCGTCCTGCGGGCGGATGTCGGGGCTGAACTCGTCGAGGGCGAGGCCCACGGGAAGCGCGTCGGTCATGCGCTCCAGCCTATGACGGGGGTCCCCCACGGTGTCGAGGGCGGACACGCCCCGACACGGATCAGCGCGGCCGTCGCCGGAACAGCCGGCGACGCGGACGCGCGGCGGCGGCCTCTGCCGACGATGCGACACCGTGGGCGGAGCGGCGCTCGCGCCACGCGGCGACCTCGGCCTCCACGTCCCGCGGCGCCGTGACCACGGGCGGGCCGCCCTGCAGCTGCCGCCTGGCCTCGATCACGCGGCGGTTGAAGTCCTCGAGCACCGCCCGCACGTCGGACTCTCGTCCGAGGAGGTCGAGCTGTCCGTCGAGCTCGCGGTCCTCCGTGCGCAGCAGCAGCGCGGGCGGCCCGAGCCCGGTGAGGTTCTCGGTCTCGATCTTGCGCCGGATCCACCAGTCAGGGTCGTGGTGGGTGCCGAGCCCCTCGATGGGCTTGCCGGCACCGGGGAGGTCGTCGAAGTCGCCGCGGCGGATCGCCACCTGGATCGCGCTCTCGATGAACGCCGCCCGATCCACGGCCGCCGCCGCACCGGGCGTCGAGGAGACGGTCGTCTCGTCGTCTGCCCCGTCGCCCGACGACCGACGGCGCGCGAGGTACCGCGCCGCCTCGTCTCGGGGATCGGACATGATGCACCTCCGCCGCATCCTGCTCTCCTCCAGCCTACGTGCGGCCCGGGGGGACGGCACGGGTGTCGGCGCGAGGTCATAGGCTCGGAGGATGGCCGCGCGCACCTCCCTCAACCGAGAGATCCTGCGACTGGCGGTTCCGGCACTCGGTGCGCTGATCGCCGAGCCGGCGTTCCTCATCGTCGACGCCGCGCTCGTCGGCCACCTCGGCACCACGCCGCTCGCGGGGCTCGGCATCACCGGCGCCGTGCTGCAGACCATCGTGGGCCTGATGGTGTTCCTCGCGTACTCGACCACCCCGGCGGTCGCGCGGCGCTTCGGCGCCGGGCAGCCGGGCGAGGCCGTGTCGGTCGGGATCAACGGCATGTGGCTGGCCCTGGGCCTCGGAGCCGTGCTGGCCGTGATCGGTGCGGTGTCGTCGCCGTGGCTCGTGTCGCTGTTCGGCGCGAGCGAGGCCGTGGCCGCCCAGGCCGACGAGTACCTGGTGATCTCGATGTGGGGGCTGCCGGCGATGCTCATCGTCTTCGCGGCGACCGGGCTGCTGCGCGGCATGCAGGACACGATGACCCCGCTCTGGATCGCCGGCCTCGGCTTCGGTGCCAACGCGCTGCTCAACTGGCTCTTCATCTACGGCTTCGGCTGGGGCATCGCCGGATCCGCGGCCGGCACGGTCGCCGCGCAGTGGGGCATGGTCGCCGCGTACGTGCTGGTCGTGCAGCGGCTCGCCTCCCGCCACAGCGCCTCGCTCCGGGCGCAGCGCGACGGCCTGCGCAACACCGCCACCTCGGGCGGATGGCTGTTCCTGCGCACGGTCAGCCTCCGCGTGGCGCTGCTGGCGACTGTGGCGGTCGCGACCGGGGTCGGCACCGACGAGCTCGCCGGGTGGCAGATCGTGTTCACCATCTTCTCCGCGGCCGCCTTCGCCCTCGACGCCCTGGCCATCGCCGCGCAGGCGCTGATCGGCAAGGAGCTGGGCGCCGGAGACGAGCAGCAGGTGCAGCGCGTCCTCGGCCGGACGGTCGCCTGGGGCGCGTGGTTCGGCGTGGCGGTCGGCGCTGTGATCGCCGCACTGTCGGGCGTGCTCGGGATCGTGTTCACGGGCGACCCGCACGTCGCGGCACTCGTGCAGCCGGCGCTGCTGGTGCTCGCGGTCGCCCAGCCGATCGCCGGTGTCGTGTTCGTGCTCGACGGTGTGCTGATGGGCGCGAACGATGCGCGCTACCTCGCGATCGCGGGCGGCCTGAACCTGGTGCCGTTCCTGCCCGTGCTGTGGATCATCGCGGCGACGGGAGTGGACGGCGCGGCTGGCCTGATCTGGCTCGCGGTGGCCTTCTTCGGCGTATACCTGCTCGCGCGGCTCGGCACGCTCGGCTGGCGGGTGCGGTCGGGACGCTGGCTCTCCGCCGCCGCCTGACCGTCGCGGCGCGGCGGGCCGAACACGCGCGCCTCAGTCCGCGGCGTGGCGGCGACACCACTCGTACATGATCACGGCGGCCGCGGCGCTGGCGTTGATGGAGCGGGTCGAGCCGTACTGCGTGATCTCCACGTGCGCGGAGGCCGCGGCGAGCGCCTCGTCCGAGAGCCCCGGACCCTCCTGCCCGAACAGCAGCACGCACGCACGCGGCAGGTCCGCCCGGTCGACGGGGACGGCGCCCTCGACGTTGTCGACCGCGATCACGGGCAGCCCCTCCGCCGCAGCCCAGGCGGCGAACGACGCCACGTCCTCGTGATGCACGACGTGCTGGTAGCGGTCGGTGACCATGGCGCCGCGCTTGTTCCAGCGGCGGCGCCCGATGATGTGCACGGTGTCGGCCAGGAACGCGTTGGCGCTGCGCACGATCGAACCGATGTTCATGTCGTGCTGCCAGTTCTCGATCGCGACGTGGAACGGGTGCCGCCGCGTGTCCAGGTCGGCCACGATCCGCTCCATCCGCCAGTAGCGGTAGCGGTCGATCACGTTGCGGGTGTCGCCGTTGGCGAGCAGCTCCGGGTCGTAGTGCTCCCCCTCGGGCCAGGCGTCCCGTCCTCCCGGCCACGGGCCGACGCCGTAGCCGGGCTGGGCGAGGGACCCGCCCGCGCCGTCCGGGACCGGGGCCGCGGAGTCGTCCGTCGCCGGGCTCTCGGGCGTGCGTGCATCCATCCCGCCAGGCTATCGCCGCCCCACTGCCGCCTGTCTCGGCGGAGCGATCGTCGTCACCGAGGTGGCCCAGATCCGGATATTTAGGCAAGCCGAAAAATACGCTACGGTTTCGGTGTGCCGAAAAATCTCGTCGCCCCCGTGACACCGTCCGCCGCCACCGCCCCGCGCAGCCTGTGGCTGCTCGGCCCCGCCCTCGTGGCCGGTGTCGCGTATCTCGACCCGGGCAACGTCGCCAGCAACATGACCGCCGGCGCGCAGTACGGCTACCTCCTGGTGTGGGTGGTCATCGCGGGAAACGTCATGGCCTGGCTCATCCAGTACCTCTCCGCCAAGCTCGGCGTGGTCACGGGGCAGAGCCTGCCGGAGGTCCTCGGTGCACGCCTGAAGCGCCCGTGGACGCGACGCGCGTACTGGCTCCAGGCCGAACTGGTGGCCATGGCGACCGACCTCGCCGAGGTGATCGGCGGCGCCGTCGCGCTGTACCTGCTGTTCGACGTGCCGCTGCTCCTCGGCGGCCTGATCACCGGGGCCGTGTCGATGATCCTGCTCACCGTGCAGAGCCGCCGCGGCGCCCGCCCCTTCGAGTTCGTGATCATCGGACTGATGCTCGTCATCACGGTCGGCTTCCTGGCCGGCCTGTTCCTCGCCCCGCCCGACCCCGCGGGTGTCATCGGCGGACTCGTGCCCCGCTTCGAGGGCACCGGGTCGGTGCTGCTCGCGGCCTCCATCCTCGGCGCCACGATCATGCCGCACGCCATCTATGCGCACTCCTCGCTCGCCCGCGACCGCTTCGGGAGCGCGGGTCTGCCCCACGAGGAGGCCACGCGGACCGAGGCCTCCCGCATCCGCCGCCTGCTCACCGCCACGCGCTGGGACGTGTCGATCGCGATGGTCATCGCGGGGTCGGTCAACCTCGGCATCCTCCTGCTGGCCGCGGCGAACCTCGCAGGGGTCGAGGGCACCGACTCCCTGGAGGGCGCGCACGCCGCCCTGGCCGCCGGTCTCGGTCCCGTCGTCGCCACGTTCTTCGCGGTGGGGCTGCTCGCCTCCGGCCTGGCGTCCACCTCGGTCGGCGCCTACGCGGGCGCCGAGATCATGCACGGGCTGCTGCACGTGCGCATCCCGCTGCTCGCGCGGCGGCTGGTGACCCTGATCCCCGCCCTCGCGATCCTCGGACTCGGCGTCGACCCCACCCTCGCGCTCGTGCTGAGCCAGGTCGTGCTGTCGTTCGGCATCCCGTTCGCGCTCATCCCGCTGGTGGCGCTGACCGCGCAGCGGCGCACGCTCGGGGTGTGGGCCAACCGCGCGTGGACCACCATCGCCGGGGTCGTCGCCTCGGTGCTGCTCATCGCCCTCAACGCCGCGCTGCTCTGGCTGGTCCTGACGGGGGCATGAGCCCGGATAGGCTCGACACCATGCCCGCCGAGAACGCCCGCCGCACCGTCCGCATCCTCACCTGGATCGGAATCGCGACCGGGGTGATCGGGGCCGTGCTGATCGCGTTCCCGAAGGTCGTCGGCCCGCTCGGACCGTGGCTGCAGCTCGCCCTCGGCATCGCCACGCTCGTGCTCGCCTTCCGCGCGCGCAAGGTCGGGATCGCCGAGGTGGAGGGCTTCGACGGGCGCCTGTCGCTCGCCGCCGCCCTCCTCGGCTTCCTCGTGGTGTTCTTCGCGGGGCAGGTGGCCTTCGGCCTGCTGGTCGCCGTCGCGAATCCGTGACTCAGGCCGCGACGAACCCCGTCACCAGATAGAGCACGAGCGAGAGCCCGGCCGCGATCCCCGCGTAGGGCAGGATCGCCAGCATGAGGTTGATCGGCTTGATGCCGATCGAGCGCGAGGCCAGGATGATGCCGTCGCCGTACAGGCACGTGGTGCTGCCCAGCGCGGCGCCCGAGAACACCGCGGCACCGGCCAGGATCGGGTCGGCACCGAGAGCGAGCGCCAGCGGCAGCACGACCGGGGTGATGACCGCCGCGAGGTCCCAGAACGACCCGGTCGCGTAGGCGTAGACGCCGCACACGGCGAACACGATCGCCGGCAGCAGGGCGGGGGTGAGCACGGGCTCGGTCACCTGGATCACGAACTCGGCGAGCTGCAGGGCGATGTTCATCTCCTGCACCATGAACGCGAGCACGGTGAGCACCATCACGAAGAGCATGCTCTCGATGCCCTCGAGCGCCGCGTCCAGCACGCCGCGCACCGAGAGCCGACGCTGCACGAGCACCAGCACGACCGTGACCGCGAGGGCCGCCGCGGTACCGGCGACCACATTGGCGTCCGTCGCGATCGTGACGCCGACCAGCACGGCCATCGCGATCAGGAACGACCACGGCTGCGGCTTGCGCGCGGTGTCCGTGGTCGTCTCGAGCGCCACGGCGACGCGCTGCGCGGTCGAACCGTCCGCGTCGTCCGCGCGGAGCTCGGAGAGCAGCGCCGCGCCCTCGGCCCGGCGTTCGGCGTCTGTCGTGCCGAGCGGGAAGACGTCGCCGTCGCGCTCGGCGCGCAGCGCGTCCTTCTTGATCAGGCCGAGCTTCGGCAGCCAGCCGATGCTCATCAGCAGCGCCACCGCGATGGCCGCCCAGCCGAAGAAGATGAACGGGATGGACTGCAGGTAGGCCCCGAAGCCGCTGCCGCCGACGGTGACCCCCTGCGCCTCGAACAGGCCCGAGAAGAACAGTGCCCACGTCGACACGGGGACGAGCACGGCGATCGGGGCAGCGGTCATCTTCATGATCGCGCCGAGCTGGGTGCGGGGAACCCGGTAGCGGTCGGTCACCTGCTTCATCGACGTGCCGGTGGTGAGCACGTTGAGGTAGTCGTCGACGAACAGCACGATCGAGAGCAGGAACGTGAGCAGGGTCGACTTCCGCCGCGAGGTCACGAACCGCTCGACCCAGCGGGCGAAGTCGGTGACGATGCCCGACTTCTCGAACAGCATCATCAGGATGCCGAACAGGGCGACGATCAGCAGCAGCCACTGCGCCGTCTCGTTCGACAGGGCCTTGCCGGTGTACTCGACCCAGACGTCGAAGCCGCCCCAGCCGCCGAGGATCAGAGCTCCGGCGACGGTGCCGCAGAGGAGCGCGAAGAGGGTGCGGCGGGTGGCGACGGCGACCACGAGGATCACCGCGATGGGCAGGAGCGCGAGGGCGCCGAATTCGGGCATGGGGTTCACCTCGGTGTGAAAGGAAAGGGAGGGGGTGGTCGAGCCGGGGGTCAGGGCTCGACGCCGCCGACGACCGTCCGCTGTACGGGCAGGTCGGGGAGGTCGTCGGGTGCGACGTGCAGCGGGTTCTCCGCCCACACGGCGTAGTCGGCGCGGTAGCCGGGGGCGATGCGACCGAGGTCGCCGTCGCCCTGCGCCCGCGCAGCGCCCACGGTGTAGCCGTGCAGCGCCTGGAAGGGGGTGAGCACCTGGTGGGGCTCGAACACCGGGGCGTCGCGGTCGCCGGGGCGGCGGCGCAGCATGGCCCACGCGAGGCCGATCCGGGCGTCGTTCTGCGCGATGGGCCAGTCCGACCCGAGGGCGACCGGGGCACCGGCGTCCCAGTAGTCGCGCACGCGCCAGGCCCGGGCGGCCCGGGCGGGGCCGAGGCGCCGCGACCAGTCGTCGGAGGCGTCGGCCTTGCGCCACTGCAGGTGCAGCGGCTGCATCGATGCGGTGATGCCGGCGGCGGCGATGCGGGCGACGTCGCGGTCGGTCGTGGTCTCCAGGTGCTCGATGCGGTGCGGGGCTCCGGTGGCGCAGCGCGCGCCCGCGGCGAGGTACGCGTCGACGACCTCGCCGACCGCGCGGTCGCCGATCGCGTGGGTCGCGACCTGGAAGCCGGCGTCGGCGTAGCGCCGCACGGTGCGGGCGTAGGCGGCGGCGTCCTTCCAGAAGGGCTCCGTGCCGCCGCCGGCCGTATCGGGCTCGTACAGCCACGCGGTGCCCGTCTCGACGACCCCGTCGGCGTACAGCTTCACGACCCCGCCGCGCCACCGCTCGCCGCGGCGGTCGCGCATCCGCAGGTTCTCCGCCGTGCGGTCGGCGTCGAACCCGGGCTCGTGGTCGATCGCGGACACGATGCGGAGGGGCAGACCCGGGCCGAGCTCGAGACCGTCGAGCAGGTCGAGCGTGGCGAAGCCGCCGTCCATGATGGTGCCGCCCGTGAGGCCGGAGTCCCGCAGTCCGCGCAGCAGCTCGTGGCCCGCCGCGAGGGTCTGCGTGCGGTCGAGGGCGGGGGCGGCGAGGCGCACGGGCTCGTACGCCGCGAGCTCGCGCAACTCCCCGGTCGGCCGCCCGTCGCCGTCGACGACGATGCACGAGGAGTCGTCGGTCTCGCGGGGCCCGGTGATGCCGGCGCGGCGGAGACCCTCGTGGCTGGCGAGGGCGGTGTGCCCGTCGAACACGATGAACAGGGCGGGGAGCCCGCGCACGGCGTCGTCGATCGCATCGGCGGTCATGGGGAGCTCGTGGAAGACGTCGTAGTCGAGGTTCCAGCCGCGCACCCACGGGTCGCGGTCGTCGCGCAGCGCGCGGTCGGCCTCGGCGCGCAGGGCCGCCAGGAAGCCGGTGCCGGTGGTGATGCCGCCGAGGTCGACCCCGGCGGTGAGCTCGAGCCCCTGCAGCGGGTGGAGGTGGGCGTCGATGAGCCCCGGGGTGACCGCGGCTCCCGCGAGGTCGTGGACGACAGTGCGCGGGCCGCGCAGTTCCCGCACGAGCGCGTCGTCGCCCACCGCGAGGAAGCGGCCGTCGCGTACGGCGAACGCCGAGGCCTCCGGGCGGCGGGGGTCCATGGTCACGACGCGCGCGCCGGTGACGATAGTGTCGGCGTCGAAACCCGTCATGGCGTTCTTCCTCGAGCGAATTGAAAGAGTTTCAATAAAGTAGCAGACACCGAGCAGGAGTGAGCCACGATGACGACATCCCCGCGCAGCGTGGGCCGCCCGTCGACCAGGGTGCTCACCGAGGAGCGGATCCTCACGGCGGCGTTCCGGCTCAGCGCCGAGCGCACACCACGGCAGTTCACGATGACGGCGCTCGCGGAGTCCCTGGGCGTGCGCACCTCGGCGCTCTACCACCACTTCGAGAGCCGCGACGCCGTGATCCGGGCGATGCGCGGGCGGATCAGCCGCGACCTCGCCACCCCCGAGCCCGGGGCCCTGCCACTGGAGGACGCACTCCTCGCCTGGGCGCACAGCTACCGCGACGCCACGATCGCCGCACCCCAGGCGATGGTCATGCTCGCCACCTCCCCCATCGACGCCGACGAGGGCTCGTTCGCCGACTACGAGCAGATCGCCCGCCTGCTCGCCGACGACGGCTGGCCCACCGACACCATCGTCGACGCGATCGTCGCCCTGGAGTCCTTCATCATCGGATCCGCCCTCGACGCCCTCGCCCCGGCGGACAACATGTCGCCCGGCGACCTCGCCCCCGCCTACCCGACCTTCGCCGAGGCCGAGCGCGCTCGCGCTCGCCTCAGCTCCGACCCCGCCCGTCGCACGTTCGAGATCGGCGTGCGCGCCCTCATCCATGGCCTCACCGCGTGGGCGCGCGCCGAAAGAGCCTCCGACGCCACCGCGTAGGCTGGACGGGTGGCCTCCCCCGCAGCTGACGACTACCTCAAGACCGTCTACGCCCACACCGAATGGCAGGACGCCCCGATCACCCCGTCGGTGCTGGCGGCCAAGCTCGGCATCGCCCCGTCGTCGGTCACCGAGATGGTGAAGAAGCTCGCCGCCGCGGGGCTCGTGTCGCACGTGCCCTACGGTGCCGTGCGGCTGACCGAAGCCGGGACGACCAGAGCCCTCGCGATGGTGCGGCGCCACCGCCTCATCGAGACCTGGCTCGTGCAGGAGTTCGGCTACGGGTGGGACGAGGTGCACGACGAGGCCGAGGTGCTGGAGCACACCATCAGCGACCGGCTGCTCGAGGGCATCGACGCCCGCCTGGGCCGCCCGCGCTTCGACCCGCACGGCGACGCGATCCCCGACGCCGACGGGCACATCGAGCGGGAGCCGTTCGTGCTGCTCGCCGACGCCGCAGAGGGGCACAGCGGTCGCGTGCTGCGGGTCGACGACCGCGACTCCGACCTGCTGCGGGCCCTGGAGGCCGAGGGGCTCACGGTCGGCAGCACCGTCGAGGTCCTCGCCGACGGCGTGCGCCTGGACGGCGTCGAGCGAGCCCTTCCCGACGGAAGCGCCGGCGTCGTGTGGATCACCGCCTGAGACCTGCCGGAAACACGCGGCCTCTAGGCTGAGCACATGGCACACCGTGACGACATCGAATGCTGGCTCACCGACATGGACGGCGTGCTCGTCCATGAGAACGACGCCATCCCCGGGGCCTCCGAACTGCTCGCCGGGTGGGAGCGCAACGACATCCCCTACCTGGTGCTGACGAACAACTCGATCTTCACCGCCCGCGACCTCTCCGCCCGCCTGCGGCAGAGCGGCCTGGTCGTGCCGGAGGAGCGCATCTGGACCTCGGCGCTCGCGACGGCCGACTTCCTGGCCCAGCAGCTGCCCGGCGGCTCCGCCTTCGTGATCGGCGAGGCCGGCATCCTCACGGCCCTGCACGAGGCGGGCTTCATCATGACCGAGACGAACCCCGACTTCGTGGTGGTCGGCGAGACCCGCAACTACTCGTTCGAGGCGATCACCAAGGCCATCCGTCACATCATCAACGGCTCGCGGTTCATCGTCACCAACCCCGACGCGACGGGCCCGAGCATCGACGGCGTGCTGCCGGCCACCGGCGCGATCGCCGCGCTCATCACGAAGGCGACCGGCAAGGAGCCCTACGTGGTCGGCAAGCCCAACCCGATGATGTTCCGCTCGGCGCTGAACAAGATCGGTGCGCACTCCAAGAAGACGGGCATGATCGGCGACCGCATGGACACCGACATCGTCGCCGGCATCGAGGCGGGCCTGCACACCGTGCTCGTGATGACCGGCATCAGCGACCGGCGCAGCATCGAGCAGTACCCGTTCC
This sequence comes from Microbacterium sufflavum, assembly GCF_023091155.1. Taxonomy (NCBI): domain Bacteria; kingdom Bacillati; phylum Actinomycetota; class Actinomycetes; order Micrococcales; family Microbacteriaceae; genus Microbacterium; species Microbacterium sufflavum. The sequence continues at coordinate 705,047 of NZ_JAHWXK010000001.1, forward strand.
GTCCCGACGAGATCGTCGACTCCGTCGCCGACCTGCTGCCGACCATCACCGCATCGATCCCCACGCTGGACGAGGACTGACGTGGGCGCCCTCGACGACGGCGAGCGGATCGCGGCGGCCGACGCCGCGGCCTGGCGCGCCTGGCTCGAGGAGCACCACGAGCGCACCGCGGGCGTGTGGCTGCTGAGCGTGCGCGGCCGCTCCGCCGTCGGCGTCGGCTATGAGGACGCGGTGCGGCAGGCGCTGTGCTTCGGGTGGATCGACGGCCCGGTGCGCAGCTTCGACGACCAGACGAACGGCCAGTGGTTCTCGCCGCGGCGGCCCGGCAGCGGGTGGGCGGCGACGAACAAGGCGCGCATCGCCGAGCTGGAGGCCGCCGGGCTGCTGGCCCCCGCGGGCGTGCGGGCCCTGGAGGTCGCGAAGGCCAACGGCTCGTGGACCCTGCTCGACGGACCGGAGGCGGGCATCGAGCCGCCCGAGCTCACGGCCGCACTCGACGCGGACCCCGCCGCCCGTGAGAACTGGGACGCGTTCCCGAAGTCGGTGAAGAAGTTCGGGCTCACGCACATCGCGATGGCCAAGCGACCGGAGACGAAGGCCGCCCGCATCGCGAAGATCGTGGCGGACGCCGCGGAGGGGAAACGCCCATGACCCAGAACGACCTGCTGTTCCTCGTGCTGATCCTGATCGGGCTCACGTCGCTCACCGTGATCATCGTGCAGTTCGTGCGCTCCCGTCGCGGCCGCGGCTCGGACGACGGTCGTGCCGGCTGGTGGGAAGGCCCCTGGGACGACGACGACCGTCAGCGCTGAGCCCGCGGCCGTCGCCTCCGGCCGCGGTCAGGACGCCAGCGAGGCCCCGGGGATCGCGGCCAGCAGCTCCCGCGTGTACGGGTGCTGCGGGTCGTCGAAGATGCGCTCCGGTGTGCCGCTCTCGACCACGACCCCGCGCTGCATCACGTGCACCTCGTCGGAGATCATCCGCACGACCGCGAGGTCGTGGCTGATGAAGAGGTAGCTGAGGCCGAGGCGCGTCTGCAGCTCCGCCAGCAGATCGAGGATCTGCGCCTGCACCAGCACGTCGAGCGCCGACACGGCCTCGTCGAGCACCACCAGCTCGGGTTCGAGCGCCAGGGCCCGCGCGATCGCCACGCGCTGCCGTTGTCCGCCGGAGAGCTCGTGCGGCAGCCGCTCGGCCATCGCGGCCGGGAGCGCCACCTGCTCCAGCAGCTCCAGGACGCGGGCGTGACGCGAGGCCGCGGTGCCGATGCGGTGCACGCGCAGCGGTTCCGCGATCGACTGCTCCACGGTGAACCGCGGGTCGAGCGAGGCGTAGGGGTTCTGGAACACCGGCTGCACGCGGCGGCGCAGGGCGAACAGCTCCTTGCGGCGCAGCGTGGTGAGGTCGAGCCCGTCGAACAGGATCGATCCGGAGGTGGCGTCCTCCAGCCCCAGCACCATGTTCGCGGTCGTGGACTTGCCCGACCCGGACTCCCCCACGATCGACACGGTCGTGCCGCGGCGGATCGTGAGGCTCACACCGTCGACCGCCGTGAAGGTCTGCGGCTCCCCGGCCTTGGCGCCGCGCACCGGGAACTCCTTGCGCAGGTCGCGGATCTCCACGAACGGCACGGCGTCGGTCGCGGCCGTGCGCGCGGGCAGGGCGTCGCGCCGGGAGGAGAGGCTCGGCGCCGCGGCCAGCAGCTGCCTGGTGTACTCGTGCTGCGGGTTGCCCAGCACCTGGGCGGACGTGCCCTCCTCGACCACGCGGCCCCGGAACATGACCACGATGCGGTCGGCGCGCTCGGCCGCGAGCGCCAGGTCGTGCGTGATGAGGAAGACCGCGGTCCCGAGCTCGTCGGTGAGCTGGTCGAGCTGGTCGAGGATGCGGCGCTGCACCGTGACGTCGAGGGCCGAGGTGGGCTCGTCGGCGATCAGCAGCCGGGGCTTGCACGCGAGCCCCATCGCGATCAGCACGCGCTGGCGCATCCCGCCGGAGAACTCGTGCGGGTACTGCCGTGCGCGCCGGGCGGCGTCGGCGATGCCCACCATCTCCAGCAGCTCGACCACGCGGACCTTCGTCGCCTCGCCGCTGGTGTGACCGTGCACCTCCAGCGCCTCGCCGATCTGCTCCCCCACGCGCATGAGCGGGTTGAGGTTCGACATCGGGTCCTGCGGCACGAGGCCGATCCCGGCGCCGCGCAGCGAGATCATCGCGCTCTCGGGCAGCTCGGTCAGCTCGCGCCCGTCGAAGCGGATGCTGCCCGCCGTGATCACGCCGTTCTCGGGGAGCAGGCGGTTGACGGCGGCGGCGGTCGTGGACTTCCCCGAGCCGGACTCGCCGACCACCGCGACGGTCTCGCCCGCGGCGATGTCGATGTTCACGTCGCTGATCGCGGTGATCAGCTCGGAACCGGTCCGGAAGGCGACAGCGAGGCCGTCGATGCTCAGCACGGGCGGGGTGGTGCTCATGGGGTACTCGTTCCTTCGGGGTCCAGGAGGGCGGGCAGCGCCGCACGCCACAGGGTCTCGGTCGGGGCGATCTCGGCCGCGAGGAGACGGGTGCTCAGCAGCACGGCCGCGGTGCCCGTCGCCGGCACGAGGCCGAGCGCGCAGCCGGTGTAGCCCGGGTGCCACAGCAGACGGGTGGGGCGGCCGTCGACCGGCACGGTGTCGCTGCGCCAGCCCAGGGCCTGACCGGCGTCCGGGCCGTCGCGGAAGAAGTCGGCGACCGCGTCGGGGTGCCAGAGGTCGGTGTGCCGGTCGGCGTCGGCGAGCGCGGCGCCGAGCGTGAGCAGGTCATCGACCGTGCCGAACAGGCCCGCGTGCCCGGAGACGCCGCCGAGCGCGTGGAAGCAGTTGCCGTCGTTGACGCTGCCGGCGATCTCGTCCTCCCGCCACGGGAAGTGCCGGCGCGACGTGAGGATCGGGTAGGGGTCGCCCGTGGCCACCATGCGGCGCTCGGCGGCGTCGCCGATGCCGGAGGACGCGACGGGAGGGCCGACGGGGCCGTAGCCCGTGTGCGCGAGTCCCAGCGGCGCGGTCACCAGCTCGCGCACGGCGGCGTCGAGCGGAAGGCCGGTCACCGCGGTGATGAGGCGCCCGAGCAGGATGAAGCCCAGGTCGGAGTAGTGCCGCCCCTCGTCGAGGCCGTAGCGCAGCGGCAGGGCGTCCACGACCGCGTCGGCGGGGGCGGGGTCGAGGTACAGCGGCTGCCACTCCCACAGTCCGGCGCGGTGCTGCAGCAGGTGGCGCACCGTGGTGCCGGGAGCGCACGCGGTGCCCGGAAGGAAGCGGTCGACCGGGTCGTCGACGCCGAGGTCGCCCGTGCTCACCAGGCGCAGCAGAGCCGTGGTGGTGGCCGCGACCTTCGACACCGAGGCGAGGTCGAAGGCGGTGTCGCGCGTGACCGGGGTTCCCGCGAGGTCCGCGAGCCCGTCCACCGCGACGTCACGCGAGGTGCGCGTGACCACCCCCGCGACCACCGCGCGGGGGGCGGTGTCGCCGCGCATCACCGCCGCGACGGCCCCCGCAGCGCTCGCGCCGCGCACCTGGCCTGCTCCGTGGCCGCTCACGACGCCGTCGCCTCCCCGAGCGTGAGCGAATCGATCGCCGCGACCGGCTCCGGCATGTGCAGCGGGCCGGCGCCGGGCGTGATCGTGCCGAGGATGCGGGGCTCGCGGGCGCCCGTGCCGCCGGGGACGATGGCGGGGACGCCGTGCATCGTGGACCAGCCGATGAGCGCGAGCAGGATCGCCTCCTTGCTGTCGGCGGGAGCTCCCAGCTCGTCGGCCAGCACGACCTCGGTCTCCGGCAGCGCGGCGCGCAGACCCTCGAGGATCAGCGGGTTGCGGCACCCGCCGCCCGAGACGGCGAGGAAGCCGATGCCCGCCGCGGCGACGTCGCGGGCGACCGTGCGGACCGTGAGCTCGGTGAGCGTGCGCACGACATCGGCGACCGGGATGTCGCGGCCCTGCGCGGCCAGGTGCTCGTGCACGTAGCCGAGGTGGAAGTGCTCCTTGCCGGTGCTCTTCGGCGGCGTCAGCGCATAGTACGGGTCGTCGAGGAGGGCCGACAGCAGCGCCTCGTCGACGCGGCCGGTGCGCGCCACGGCCGCATCGTCGTCGTAGCCGAGCGGGTTGAGCCCGTGCTCCACGATGACCGCGTCGACCAGCGCGTTCGCGGGACCGATGTCGTAGGCGACCAGGCCGTCCTGGCGCACGACCGTCATGTTCGAGATGCCGCCGAGGTTGACGGCCGCCGTGACCCCGGCTCGTCCGCGCAGCAGCAGCTCGTCGAGGAACGACACCAGCGGGGCGCCGTGGCCGCCCGCGGTGATGTCGCGGATGCGGATGTCCGACACCACGGGCACCCCGACCCTCTCCGCGATCCAGGCGGGCTGCCCGATCTGCAGGGTCCCCAGGGCGTGGGCGCCGTCGACCCAGTGGTACACGGTCTGCCCGTGGGAGCAGATCGCGTCGGCCCCGCCGACCTGCGCGGCGATGTCGGCCGCGACGTCGGCGAACGCCTGGCCGATGAGGGTGTCGAGCTCCGCGACCTCGGCGAGCGTGGTCGGCGCGGGCGGGAGGGCGGCGATCAGCCGGGCGCGCAGCTCCGGCGCGTACGGCACGCTCGTGGCCGCGAGCACGGTGCCGGTCAGGTCGACGCCGTGGTCGGTGAAGCCCCCGCTGGTCGCGAAGTCGACGACGGCGGCATCGATCCCGTCGTGCGAGGTGCCGGAGATCAGTCCGAGGACGCGCATCAGTTCTCCTCCAGTGCCGTGCGCAGGCGTCCGCCTGCCGCGGTGAGTCGGGTGGTGGCCGCGGCGAGGTCCTCGCCGCGGCGGATCATGATCGACGCGAGCTTCACGTCCCAGGCGGCGGTCTCCAGCGCCGCGACCGCGGTGTCGCGATCGACCTCGGCGATCGTGCGCACCATACGGATCGCGCGCTCGCGGAGCTTGTGGTTCGTGGCCTTCACGTCGACCATCAGGTTGCCGTAGGCCTTGCCGCCTCGCACCATCGAGATGGTCGAGAACATGTTGAGCACGAGCTTCTGCGCCGTGCCCGACTTGAGGCGGGTGGAACCCGACAGCACCTCGGGGCCGACCTCGACCTCGATGCCGTGCTCGGCGACGGCGCTCAGCGGGGTGTCCGCGTTGCACGACAGCCCGATGCCCAGCGCCCCGCGCTCGCGCGCCCGGCGGACGGCCGCGACCACGTACGGGGTGCGGCCGCTCGAGGCGATGCCGATCACGGTGTCGAGCGGGCCGATGCCGGCGGCGTCGATCGCGGCGGCTCCGGCCTCGGCGTCGTCTTCCGCGCCCTCGACCGGGTTCACGATCGCGCCGGGCCCGCCGGCCATGATGGCGAACACCAGCTCTGGCGGCGTGCTGAACGTGGGCGGGCATTCCGAGGCGTCGAGCACCCCGATGCGACCGGGCGTCCCTGCCCCGACGTAGACCAGCCGTCCGCCCCGCGCCATCCGCTCCGCGGTGGCCTCGATGGCCGGGACGATCTGCGGCAGTGCGCGCCGCACGGCCGCGGGCACCGTGGCGTCGGCGTCGTTCATGGTCTGGGCGAGCTCCGCCACGCTCATCTGGTCGAGTCGCGCGTAGCGGGGGTCGCTGGCCTCGGTGGCGAGGGCGCCGAGATCCTCCAGGGTCATCGCTTCCCCCGGTTCCGCGGGTCGAGGCTGTCGCGCAGCCCGTCGCCCAGCAGGTTGAGCCCGACCACGAGCAGCACCACGACCACGCCGGGCGCGATCATGGTCCACGGCGCGATGGTGACGAGCGTGCGCGCCTCGAAGATCATCGAGCCGAGCGACGGCGCGGGCGGCGGCGTGCCGAGGCCGAGGAAGCTCAGCGACGCCTCGGTCAGCACGGCCCACGACAGCGACAGCGTGACCTGCACGATGATGATCGACGTGATGTTGGGCAGCACGTGCCGGAACATCGTGGCCATGCGGCCCTGCCCCGTGCTCTTGGCGGCCTTGACGTACTCGACCTCGCGCAGCGACAGCACCGGGCCGCGCGTGACGCGGATGAAGATCGGCACGTAGACGATCGCGATGGCCACGGCGATCGTGAACCAGTTGCGGTCGAACACCGAGGCGAGCGACAGCGCCAGCAGCAGCGGCGGGAACGCGAACAGGACGTTGGTGACCGCGGTGATCGCGCCGTCGGAGATGCCGCGGTAGAAGCCGGCGATGAGGCCGCAGACCGTGCCGACCACGGTCGCGAACGCCACCGCGACGACCGAGATCAGCGCCGAGTTCGCGACGCCGGCGGCCACGCGCGAGAACACGTCGCGGCCGAACTGGTCGGTGCCGAACCAGTGCACGGCCGACGGCGGCTGCAGACGCGAGGGCGGATCCTGCGCCAGCGGGTCGAAGGGCAGCAGCCCGAACGCCGACACGACGCTGAGCACCGCCAGCAGGAACACGATGATGAGGCCGGCGAGCCCGCTGCGGCTGCGCAGCAGGAGACGCACGCGCTCCATGGTGCGCCCTCCGCCGGGGGCGAGGGCCGGGGTCTGAGAGATGTCGGTCATGCGGCACGCACCCGGGGATCGATGACCCGGTACAGCAGGTCGGTGAGCAGGTTGACGATGACGAAGGCGAGCGCGATCACCAGCACGGTGCTCTGCACGAGCGCGTACTCCTTCTGCTGGATGCCGAGCAGCACCTGACGGCCGATGCCGGGGAGCGAGAAGATCTGCTCCACCACGACGGCGCCGCCGAGCAGGTAGCCGAACTGCAGGCCGGTCATGGTGACGATCGGGACCAGCGCGTTGCCGAGCACGTGGCGCACCTGGAGGCGGCGCGGCGGCACGCCCTTCGCCCGGGCCGTGCGGATGAAGTCGTTCGCGCGGATCTCGAGCACGGCGGTGCGGGTCGTGCGCATGATGGGCGCCGCGATGCCGAAGCCGAGCACGATCGACGGGAGCAGCATCTGCTGCAGGTTCAGCAGCGGGTCGTCGAACAGCCGCGCGTAGCCCTGGCCGTTGGGGTTGAAGCCGAGCGACTGCGCCAGGATCGCCAGCAGCGCCGTGCCGAGCAGGAACGCCGGGATGGAGAGGCCCGCGAGTCCCACGACCTGGCCGACGCCGTCGCGGAGCGAGTCCGGCTTGGAGGCCGACAGCATGCCGAGCGGGATGCCGATCGCGAGGGCGATCACGATCGAGAGGATCGCGAGCTCGAACGTGACGGGCAGGGCGGCCGCGGTGAGGTCGAGCACGCTCGTCTGCGCCCGCGACGAGAAGCCGAGGTTGCCGGTGAAGATGTTGCCCAGCCAGGAGAAGAACTGCACGAACAGCGGCTGGTCCAGGCCGTAGTAGGCCTCGAGAGCCTCCCGCTGCGCCGGGGTGAGCGCGGCGGCCTCGGTGCCGAGTCCCGAGCTGATCTGGTCGCCGGGGATGGCGCGCAGCATCAGGAAGACGAACACGGCGACCCCGAAGAGGGTGCCGAGGGCTGCGAGGATGCGTCGCAGCACGCTGTTGCGGAGGAGCTGTCTGAACATGCGCGTGTGAGGGTGCCTGTCGTCGGAGGGGGACGGAGGGGGCGCGGGCGGCCGCGCCCCCTCCGGTCCGCTACTGGATGGAGGTGGTCCGCAGGTACTGCAGCGAGCCGTTCGCCATCGGGGTGAAGCCGTCCACGCTGGTGGCGGTGGCCGTGTAGGTGTAGCTGGTGAACAGCCAGATCCAGGCGGCGTTGTCCTCGAGGTTCTCGGAGACCTCGGCGTAGATCTCCTTGCGCTTCTCGGTGTCGGCGGTCTGGCGGCCCTCCGCGAACAGCGCGTCGAGCTCGGGCGAGGAGTACCCCGCGACCTTGTTCAGGTTGCCGGTGCTGGTGAAGTAGCGCCCGTACATGCCGTCGGGGTCGGGGCGTCCGCCGTTGAGGGCGACCGCGGCGTCGAAGTCGGCAGCGATCCAGCGGTCGACGAACGCGCCGGACTCGAGCACCTCGAGGTCGAGCGTGATGTCGGCGTCGGCGAGCTGCGCCTTCAGGTTCTGCGCCTCGTTGACGGAGGTGGCGTACTCGCCCTGCGACACGATCGTCTTGATCGTGACGCCGTCCTCCTTGCCGGCCTTCTTCAGGTATTCGGCCGCCTTGTCGAGGTCGCGCTCGGGGCACGGGCGCGCGTCGGGGTCGGACTTGAACGCCGGCGACGTGATGGGCCCGGTGACCTCGCCCTCGCCGAGCGCGGCGGTCTCCAGCACCTCCTCGCGGTCGATCGCGCACTGGATCGCGAGCCGCACGTTCACGTCGGCCAGGTCGCCGCGCGTGGCGTTGAGCTGAAGGGCGTGGTAGCTGAGCTGCGGGGTCGTGGCGACCTCGACGTTCGCGCCCTCGGCGGTCTGGGCGACCAGCGGGTCGTCGAACACCGCGAGCTGCACGTTGCCGGACTGCATGGCCGACACGATCGACGACTCGTCGGGGATCACGCGGAACTCGACCGTGTCGAGCAGCGCCTTGTCGCCCCAGTAGTCGTCGTTCTTGGCGAGCGTGAGCGACTGGCTGGCGGTGCGGTCCTCGAGCACGAACGGGCCGGTGCCGTTCGGGGTGGTGTTGAGCGCTTCCTCGGTGTCGTCGGAGGAGAGCATGGCCATGTTGATCACGGCGAGGTTGGCGGGCAGGGCCGCGTCGGGGGCGCTGAGGGTGAGGGTGACGGTGGTCTCGTCGGTCGCCTCGACCGCGGTGACGGACGCGAGCGAGCTGCGCGCGACGGCCGCGGTGGCCTCGGCGGCGATCGCGTCGAGGGAGTACTTCACGTCTTCGGAGCCGAACGTGCTGCCGTCGGCGAAGGTGACGCCCTCGCGGAGGTGGAAGGTGACGGTGAGGCCGTCTTCCGAGACGTCCCACGACTCGGCGAGGCCGGGCACCACGTTCAGGTCCTCGTCGAACTCGGTGAGCGTGCCGTACAGGTTCTGCAGGACGTTGACCGCCTGGAACTGCGTGGCCTTCCACGGGAAGAGGGTGTCCGGGTCGCTGGTGACGCCGATGACGAGGTCGCCGCCCGCGGTGCCGCCCTCGGAGGGCGAGGGGTTCGACGCCGGCGCGGAACACCCGGTGATGACGAGCGCCATCGCGACGCCCGCGGCGGAGAGAGCGCCGAATGACGCCCGCCGTACTGTGCTCATGCTGTTTCCTCCTGGCTGGGACCGCGTCGCCCTGGCTGGGTTCAGGCGATGCTGCCTGACGTCCCGTGAACATCGTCGGTCTGGGTGGTACCAAAAGTACACGAAGGTCGCTGTCGGTGTAACAGAAGTTCCTCTACTGTTATGAACACCGATCGGAGAACACATGTCCCACGACGCCGCCCGCGACGACGCCGGCGCTCCCCCCGTGCTGGTGCGCATGCGGGCGATCCGCCCCGAGCTCCGCCCGAGCGAGCAGCGCATCGCCGATCTCTTCCTCGCCGACCCGGCCGCCACCGCCGGCCTCTCGGTCGCCGAGCTCGCCCACCGCTGCGACACCTCCACCACCTCCGTCGTCCGCTTCTGCAAGCGCCTGGGATACGAGCACGTGCGCGAGCTGCGCAACCACGTGCTGCGCGAGGTGGAGCGCGAGACGTACGACACCGCCGCGCTCCCCGCCGTGTCGGGCGACATCGACCGCAACGACACGCTCGCCGACATCGTGGCGAAGGTCTCCCTCGCCGAGACGCTGTCGCTCGCCGACACCGCCAAGGTGCTCGACACCGAGTCGCTGCGCGCCGCGGTCGAGGCGATCACGTCGTCGAGCCGCGTCGACATCTTCGGTGTCGGGGCCAGCTCGATCGTCGGCCTCGACCTCCAGCGCAAGCTCACCCGGATCGGGCGGACGGCCCTGGAGTGGTCCGATCCGCACGCCGCCTGGACCTCCGCCGCCACCCTCGGCCCCGGCAACGTCGCCATCGCGGTGTCGCACAGCGGCGCGACCACCGACACCATCGAGTTCCTCCTCCTCGCCCGCAAGGCGGGGGCCACCACGATCGCGATCACCAACCACGCGGGCGCGCCGCTGGCCGGGCAGGCCGACATCGTGCTGACGACCGCCGCGCGCGAGACCGGGTTCCGCTCCGGCGCACTCGGCAGCCGCATCGCCCAGCTCATGGTCGTCGACTGCATCTTCATCGGGGTCGCCCAGTCGAACTACGACCGCTCGATGGAGGCGCTGCGCGACACGTTCGCGGCCGTGCACCACGTGCGCGCCAACGGCGCATGACGGGCGCGGACGGCCGGATCCGCCTCGGCCTGTTCAGCGCGTTCGCAGGACTCGGCGTGACCGCGGCGTTCGTCCCCGCCGTGCTGCCCTCGGCGCAGCGGGACATCGGCGCCGACCTCAGCGCCGCGGTGCCCGTGCTCTTCGCCGGGCTGCTGGTGGGCGTGCTGGCCTCGGGTCCGCTGCTGACGCGGAAGCCCCCGCGCACGACACTGCTGCTCGGCAGCGCCCTGCAGGCCGTGGCGCTCGTCGCCGCCGCGTGGGCGGGCGACGCGGCCGTGTTCATCGCCGCCGCCGCCGTCGCCGGGTTCGGCTTCGGGCTCGTGGAGGCCTCGGGCTCGGTGGCCGCGAAGGCCGCGAGCACGGGCAGCGCGACCGGGCTGCTGAGTGCGCTGATGGGCACGGTCGCCGTGTGCGCCGCGGCCACCCCGCTCGCGGTGGTGCTGGGAGCGCACACCCGTCCGCTGCTGGCCCTTCTCGCCGCGGTGCCGCTGGTGACCGTGTCGGTGCTCATCGCGCCCGTGCCGACGGTCGCCGCGAAAGCCCCGGCGCCGCGTGACGTGCGGTCGCTCGCGGTGCTGCTGCCGTTCGCGCTCGCCCTGCCGCTCTACGTGGGGGTCGAGACCGTGCTCTCCGGCTGGTCGGCCGTGATCCCGGAGCGCGTGCTCACGCTCGAACCGGCCGCGGCCGCGCTCGGCACCTCCGCGTTCTGGGGCCTGATGGCGGCGGGCCGATTCGGGGCAGCGGCCCTGCGCCGCGCGTCGGTGCCTCCGCTCGCGATCCTGGTCGCGGCCACGGCGGGCGCGGCCGTGCTGATGGGCGTGGCCGGCGCGCTCGTGGGCCCTCAGCCGGTGGGAGCGCTCGTGGCCCTGGCGGCGGTGGTCGTGCTGCTCGCGCCGAGCTACGGCCTGATCCTCGGCCTCGCCCTCGACCGCCTCGACCCCGCACGGAGCGCCGCCGTGACCGGGGCCCTGGTCGCCTGCGGCGCGGTGGGCGGCACCTTCGTGCCCACGCTGATCCTGCTCATCGGTCGGGATCCGGCAGCTCCTGCGACCTTCGTCGTCTCGGCCGTGCTGTGCGCTGTCGTCCCGGTCCTGATGCTCGTGACGTCGCGCTCCGGACGGCGCGTGTCGGCGACCGGCTGAGGCGCTCCTCCTCCCCCATCCGCGCTTCTCTCCCCTTCCTCACAGATGCCGGGATTCCGGGAGTCGCCACACCCGCGGCGACGTATCGTCGAAGACACACCGCACCCGAGGAGAGCATCCGTGTCCACCGACAGCCTGACGGTCGTCATCAGCGCGATCGGCATCGTGCTCACCCTCGGCACCGGCATGTTCGCCGCCATGGCCTGGGTCGTGCGCCGCATCGATGCCGTCGACGCGAAGCTCACCACCCGCATCGACGCCGTCGACGAGAAGCTCACCACCCGTATCGACAGCGTCGAGGACAAGCTCACCACCCGTATCGACACCGTCGAGGAGAAGCTCACCACCCGCCTCGACGCCGTCGCATCCGACGTCACCGACCTCAAGATCGCCGTCGCCCGCCTCGAGGGACCACCCCGCCACCTGCTGACCGCCGCCCGCTGAGGGCGTGCGCGTGAGGGTTCAACGGAGCGCGAGGGCGGCGGCGCCGATGAGGGGCCCTTCGTCGCCGAGGCCCGAGCGCACGGCCCGGGTACGCCGGGAGTACGGGTGCACGGCGTGCGCGGTGAGCGCCTGCTGCACGAGGTCGATGTAGTCGGACGACACCCGCGAGAACCCGCCGCCGATGGCCACCACGTCGAGGTCGACCAGGGTCGCGGCGTCCGCGAGCGCTTCGCCGACCGCGCGGGCCGAGCGCTCGATGGCCGCGCGGGCGATCGCGTCTCCGGCTGCCGCGTCGCGCGCGAGGTCCTCCCCCGTCGCGCCGGTCCACCCCTGCTCCTGCGCCCAGGCGGCGCTCGCGGGGCCGGAGGCGATCTCCTCGAGCGTGAGCCCTCCCTCGCGGCGCACCTGACCGAGGTGACCCGCGTTGCCGGTGGCTCCCGGGATGTAGGCGCCGTTCACCACGAAGCCGCCGCCGACGCCCGTCGACACCACGATCGACAGCGAGGCCCCCGCGTCACGGGTCGCCCCGAGCCACGACTCCGCCAGGGCGAGGGCGCCCCCGTCGTGGCCGAGCGTCGTGGGAAGGTCGCGGCCGAGCACCGCCGTCGCCGCGTCCCGCACCGCCGCCGCGAGGGCGAAGCCGTGCGCGAGCGGCATGTTCACCGGCTCGATGGTGCCCGCGACGCGATCCACCGGACCGGCGCTGCCGATCCCCGCCCCGACGAGTTCCGCGCCGGCCGGCAGCGCGGCCAGGGCGTGCCGCACGATCGCGTCGACCGCGGCGGCGAGGGCCGGGGGCGTGGCCTCGCGCCCGGTGGGCTGGCGGCTGCGGCTACCTTCGACGAGCACGCCGTCCGCCGAGACGAGGGCGGCCTCCATCTTGGTGCCGCCGACGTCGACGGCCAGGGCGTAGCGGGTCACTGCGGGTCGAGCCCGAGGTCGTCGAGGTCGAACGCGGCGCGCCACTCCAGCCCCTCGGCTTCGATGGCCGCCTGCGCTCCGGTCTTGCGGTCGACGATCACGGCGACGGCCACGACCTCGGCGCCCTCCGTGCGCAGCGCCTCGACGGCCTTGAGCGCGGACTGCCCGGTGGTCGACGTGTCCTCCAGCACGACCACGCGCTTGCCCTTCACGTCGGCGCCCTCGATCTGACGGCCGCGGCCGTGGTCCTTGGGCTCCTTGCGCACGACGAACGCGTCGAGCGGACGGTCGGTGCCGACCGAGGCGTGCAGCACGGAGTTCGCGATGGGGTCGGCGCCGAGCGTGAGACCGCCGACCGCGACGACGTCGAGGTCGGCGATCAGGTCGAGCATGATCCGGCCGATGGCGGGAGCGGCGCGGTGGTCGAGCGTGAGCTTGCGCATGTCGACGTAGTAGGTGGCCTTCTTGCCGCTGGAGAGGGTGAAGTCGCCGTGGAACACCGCCTCGTCGGTGATGAGGTCGAGGAGGGTCTGGCGGTCTGCGTCGAGTGCGGTCACGGCATCCAGTGTAGGAGGCCGCAACTAGGCTGGACGCATGCGCTTGGCCACCTGGAACGTCAACTCCATCCGCACCCGTGTCGCCCGCACCGTCGAGTTCGCCGTCCGTGAAGACATCGACGTGCTCGCGATGCAGGAGGTGAAGTGCAAGCCGGAGCAGTTCCCCTTCGCCCCCTTCGAGGAGGCCGGCTACCACGTCGAGGTTCACGGCCTGAACCAGTGGAACGGCGTCGCGATCGCCAGCCGCCTGCCCATCACCGACGTGCGCACCGCGTTCGACGGGATGCCCGGTTTCGCCAAGGGTCACGAGGGCCCCGACGCTCCGCAGGAGGCGCGCGCGCTCGGGGTGATGGTCGACGGCGTGCGCGTGTGGAGCCTGTACGTGCCGAACGGGCGCTCCCTCGACGACCCGCACTACGCGTACAAGCTGCACTGGCTCGAGCAGCTGAGGCAGTCCACCGCGGCCGAGCTGTCGGCGAACCCCGACCTGCCGCTCGCCCTCGTCGGCGACTTCAACATCATCCCGTTCGACCACGACAACGGCGACCCCGACATCGTGGTGGGCCGCTCGACGCACGTCTCGCCCGCCGAGCGTGAGGCGTTCTTCGCCCTGGCCGATGCCGGTGTCACCGATGTGGTGCGCCCGCTGCTGCCCGAGGGCTACACCTACTGGGACTACCAGCGGCTCAAGTTCCCGCGCAACGAGGGCATCCGCATCGACTTCATCCTCGGTTCGAAGACGCTGGCCGACGCGGTCACCGGCGCCTCGATCCATCGCAACGAGCGCAAGGGCGAGCAGCCCAGCGACCACGTGCCCGTGGTGGTGGACCTCGACTTCGGCGGAGCAGACGCCGACGACGACCTGCCGATGATCTTCTCCTGACGGAGCGCGACGACGTGCGACTGATCGCGACCGATCTCGACGGCACGCTGCTCGACCCCTCCTCCTCCGTGACACCGCGCACCCGCGCGGCGCTCGACGCGGCGCGGGAACGGGGCATCCCCGTGGTGCCCGTCACCGCGCGCCAGCCGATCGGACTGCGCGCGATCGCCGCCGACGCCGGATTCGACGGGTGGGCGCTGTGCAGCAACGGCGCCTACGCGGTGCACCTCGGCGACGGACGGATGCTGTTCGCCGAGGAGCTGCCGTCCGACACGATCCGCACGCTCGCCGATGCCCTCCGCGCGAGCATCCCCGGGCTGCTGTTCGCGAGCGTGCGCGAGGGCGGCGAGACCTTCGTCGCGCAGGACGGCTACGCGGCGATCGCGAGCCTGTCCGACCACAAGCGCGATCCGGCGACGATGGGCGGCGTGCCGCTGGAGCAGGTGCTCGCGGCGCCGAGCCTGAAGCTCGTGATCCGCCACCCGGAGCTCGCACCCGCCGCACTGTTCGACACGCTGCGCTCGCTCGGGCTCACCGGCTTCGAAGCCACCCTGTCCGGTGCGCCGTTCGTGGAGGTGATGGCCGAGGGCGTGACGAAGGCGACCGGGCTCGCGCGGCTGTGTGCGCACCTGGACATCGACCGCGCCGAGGTCGTCGCGTTCGGCGACGCGCTGAACGACGTCGAGATGCTCCGCTGGGCGGGGCGCGGGGTGGCGATGGCGCACGCGGAGCCCGTGGTGCGGGACGCCGCCGACGAGGTCACCGCGACCAACGACGAGGACGGCGTCGCGCGCGTGATCGAGCGACTGCTGAGCTGACCCGCCTCAGGCGCCGAACGTGCCGACCTCCGGGGTTCGATCGGTGCGGCCGTAGCGGAGGAGCATCACGCCCGCGTCGTCGACGACCGGCGGTTCGAGCAGTCGCAGCACCGACGGGAGCGCTGCGTCGTCGAACACCTTCTTCCCCGTGCCGAGCAGCAGCGGGTACACCCACAGGTTGAGCTGATCGAACAGCCCCTCGGCGAGCAGGGTGTGCACGAAGTCGATGCTGCCGATCACGTGCACCTCGCGGTGGGTCGCGCGCAGGCGAGCGATCTCGGCGGCCAGGTCGTCGCCCACGCGCGAGCTGCCCTGCCAGTCGAGCGCGAGGTCGGGGTTCCGCGACGCCACGTACTTCGGCACCGCGTCGAAGAGCCGGCCGATGTGGCCCTCCTCGCCGTCGGTGTGCTGCGGCCAGTACGAGGCGAAGATGTCGTAGGTGCGGCGGCCGAGCAGCAGCGCGTCGAGGCCCCGCATGCCCGCGTCGACCTCGGCGCCCATGCCGGGTGAGGGGTAACCGGCCTGCCATCCGCTGAACCGGAATCCGCCCGAGGTGTCCTCCCCCACGCCGCCGGGGCCCTGGGCCACGCCGTCGAGGGTGCTGAACAGGTCGATCAGGATGCGACCGGGTGCGTCGTCGCTCATGTCACTTCTCCGTTCTCGTCGAGGGAACTTCATCCTCCTCCGCGGCACCCCACGCCCGCAGCGCCTCGATCGCCTCCCGCAGTGCGAGCCCGCGGGCGGTGAGCGCGTACGCCCGGGTGTTGTGCCGGAGCGGCAGTCGCGCGAGCACCCCGGCGGCCTCCAGCTCGCGCAGGCGCGTGGCGAGGATGTTCGTAGGGACTCCGAGGTCGCGCTGCAGATCGCCGTAGCGCTGGGGTCCGTCGAGCAGCCGCTCCACGATCAGCAGCGCCCAGCGCGCCCCGACCACGCCGAGCGCGGCACCGAGGTCGCTCACGCGTCGGCGTCGGCGTCCGGCTTCATCCAGAACGGCGAGTAGTGGTAGCCGTCGGGGTCGTCGAACTGGCGCTGGTACATGAAGGGGTAGTCGTCGGTGTCGCCGATGCGCCCGCCTGCCGCTCTCGCGCGCTCGACCAGCTCGTCGACCGCCTCGCGGCTGCCGAGGTCGAACGAGACGGTGACCTTGGACGGGGTGTCGGGGCCGCCGACGAGCTCGTCGATGCCGCCGACGCTGGCGTACATCTCGCGGCTGCCGAGCATGACGTACTGCCCGGGCGCGATGGCGAAGCACGACACGTTGTGGTCGGACATCTCCTCGTTGAGGGTCCAGCCGATGGCCGTGTAGAAGGCGGTCGCGCGTTCGACGCTCTCGACCGGGCAGGTGAGGAAGAGGCTCATGCGGTGATACTTGCAAAAAACAAGTGCGCGGTCAAGACCCCTCCGCGCCACCTCCGCCGTCCGGGGGATGCGGCCCCGCCGAACGCCGCCCTACGGTGGAGGGATGCCCTTCACCCGCACGCCGACCGAGCGCGACCGCCGCGGCGACCTGCTGCTCGCCGGGGTGCTGTTCGTCGGCGCGATCCTGAGCGCCGCGCTCTCCTCCATCGCCCAGGTGTACGGCGACGAGCAGGCCCCGCTGTGGACCGCCCTCCTCTACGCCGTCGTGGTGTCCGGTCCGCTCGCGTTCCGTCGACGCTGGCCCGGCACCGTGGCCGTGGTCGTATCCGTCGCCTACTTCGCGGCCGTCACGATCCGGGTACCGGAGATCTACGTCGGCAACATCGCGATGTTCATCGGCCTCTACACCGTCGGCGCGTGGATGAACGACCGGCGCCGCGCCCTCATCGTGCGCGTGGCGATCATCGTCGGGATGTTCGTGTGGCTGCTCCTCACGATGTACCGCGACGCGATCAGCGAGGCGGACAAGGCCGAGGTGGTGGCCGGGGCGATGTCGCCCTACGTCGCCTTCATGCTGATCCAGATCCTGCTCAACGGGCTCTACTTCGGCGGGGCCTACTACTTCGGCGAACGGTCCTGGGCCGCCGCCGAGCAGCGGTCGGTGCTGGAGCAGCGCACGACCGAGCTGGAGCGCGAGCGCGAGGTGACGGCGGCGCAGGCCGTCGCCCTCGACCGGGTGCGCATCGCCCGCGAGCTGCACGACGTGGTCGCCCACCACGTCTCGGTCATGGGCGTGCAGGCCGGCGCGGCGCGCCTGGTGCTGGCCCAGGACCCCGCGCGGGCCGCCGAGATCCTGTCGGGCGTCGAGGGCTCGGCGCGCGACGCGATCCACGAGCTGCGGCAGCTGCTGGAGACGCTGCGCACGCCCGGCGGCGAGACCGCGGACGGCGCCTCGACGCTCGGGCTCGACGACATCGCCGAACTCGCGGAGGCCTCGACGGCCGCGGGACTCCCCACCGCGTACACGGTCGTCGGCACTCCGACCGCGGTGCCCTCGGTGGTCGCCGTGAACCTCTACCGCATCGCCCAGGAGTCGCTCACGAACGCCCGCCGTCACGCAGGACCGGGAGCCACGGCCGATGTGCGGGTGCGCTACGACGACGACGGCGTCGAGGTGGAGGTCGTGAACACCGGCCGCGCGATCGCCCAGTTGCGACCGGGCCTCGGGCAGCTCGGGATGCGGGAGCGCGCGACGGCCTCGGGGGGCACGCTGGAGGTGGCGCCGCGGCCGTCCGGCGGGCTGCGCGTGCGGGCCCGGGTGCCCCTCGCCCCGGTCGCGGCGGGAGCGAGCCGATGAGCGCCGGCGCCATCCGCGTGCTGCTCGTGGACGACCATGCGCTGCTGCGCACCGGGTTCCGCACGATCCTGGAGACACAGCCCGACATCACGGTGGTGGGCGAGGCCTCGACCGGAGCGGAGGCCGTGGCCCAGGCGTCCGCCCTGCTCCCCGACGTCATCACGATGGACGTGCAGATGCCCGACATGGACGGCATCGAGGCCACCGAGCGGATCGTCGCGGATCCGGCGGTCCGCGCGGCCATCGCGATCATCACGACGTTCGACCGCGACGACTACCTGTACCGCGCGCTGGATGCCGGGGCCAGCGGCTTCCTGCTGAAGAACGCCGGGGCGGAGGACCTGATCGCCGCGGTCCGCGCCCTCGCCGCGGGTGACGGCATGCTGGCGCCCGAGGTGACGCGGCGCGTGCTCGCCCGGTTCTCCGCGGTGCCCGCGCCGGCCCCCGCGTCGCCCGCGCCGGTGCCGAGCTCCGCACGCACGAACCCCGCGCTCGCCGAGCCGCTCACCGAGCGGGAGGCCGAGGTGCTCGCGCTGCTCGCGGATGCCCGCAGCAACGGCGAGATCGCGCGGGCGCTGTACATCGGCGAGGCGACCGTGAAGACGCACGTGTCGCGCATCCTGCAGAAGCTCGGCGCGCGCGACCGGGTGCAGGCCGTGGTGCTCGCGCACCGGCTCGGGCTCGCCTGACGCGGCCGGGGACCGGGCTCCGCGATAGCCTCTGAGCCATGCCGGAAACCGCTCCCCTGTCGCGCCCGATCCTGGCCGGGGTGGTCACGGCACTGGTCGGTTTCACGAGTTCGTTCGCCGTGGTGCTCGCGGGACTCGACGCGATGGGCGCGACCGCGGCGCAGGCGGCCAGCGGGCTGCTGGCGGTGACGGTGACCATGGGCATCGCGTGCGTGGTGCTGGCGTGGCGCTACCGGATGCCGATCACGGTCGCGTGGTCGACCCCCGGCGCCGCGCTGCTGGCCTCCACCGGGGCGATCGAGGGCGGATGGCCGGCGGCCGTCGGGGCGTTCCTGGTCACCGCGGCCCTGATCCTGCTCACGGCGCTGTGGCCCGCGCTCGGCGCCCTGATCGCCCGCATCCCTCCGTCGATCGCGCAGGCCATGCTCGCCGGGGTGCTGCTGCCGCTGTGCCTCGCACCGATCACGGGCGTCGTCGCGAACCCGTGGGGCGTGGTCCCGGTCGTGCTCACGTGGCTGGTGTTCGCGCGCCTCGCGCCGCGCTGGGCGGTGCCGTTCGCGTTCCTCGCCGCGGCCGCGGTGGTCGCGGTGACCCTGGTGGCGGAGGGCGACGCGGTCGACCCCGCGGTGCTGCTGCCCCGGGTGGAGCTGACCGCTCCGGTGTTCACCGTCGGGGCGCTGGTGGGCGTCGCGCTGCCGCTGTTCATCGTGACCATGGCCTCGCAGAACGTACCGGGCATCGCGATCATGCGCAGCTTCGGCTACGAGGTGCCGTGGCGTCCCGCGATGCTCGTGACCGGGCTCGGCACGGCGCTCGGCGCCACCGCGGGCGGGCACGCGATCAACCTCGCCGCGATCAGCGCGGCCCTCGCGGCCTCCCCCGATGCCGATCCCGATGCGCGGCGCCGCTGGGTCGCCGGAGTGTCGACCGGGGTGTCGTACCTGGTGCTCGGCGGGTTCTCGGCGGCCTTCGCGACGCTCGTGGTGCTGGCCCCCGAGGCCGTGATCCCCGCCGTGGCCGGACTGGCGCTGTTCGCCGCGTTCGGTTCCGCGGTGCAGCAGGCGATCGACGACCCGGGCGAGCGCCTGCCCGCCGTGGTCACGTTCCTCGTCGCCGCGTCGGGCATCGCGGTGCTGGGTGTGAGCGCCGCGTTCTGGGCCCTCGTCGCCGGCCTCCTGGTGCGCACCGTGCTGCACGCCTTCCACCGCTGATCCCCTCCGCCCCACGGCCGAGGAGGGAAGGTCCGCCGCACGGGGGATGCCCTGGAACACGGGGCTCCGTAGCGTGAGGGGCATGACAGGACTGCTCGAACTCTCCGGCATCACCAAGAGCTACGGCTCTCGGCGCGTGCTCGACGACGTCTCCTTCACGGTCGCCCCCGGGCGCCTGACGGGCTTCGTCGGCGGCAACGGCGCCGGCAAGACCACCACCATGCGGATCGTCCTCGGACTGCTGTCGTCGGACGGCGGCCGCGTCGACCTCGATGGCGCCCCGCTCACCACCGCGGACCGCCGCCGCTTCGGCTACATGCCCGAGGAGCGCGGCCTGTACCCGAAGATGAAGGTGCTGGAGCAGATCGTGTATCTCGCGCGACTGCACGGCTTCGCCAAGCAGGATGCCACCGCGCGCGCGACCGCGCTGCTCACGGAGCTCGGGCTCGGGGAGCGGCTGAACGACACGATCGAGTCGCTGTCGCTCGGCAACCAGCAGCGCGCGCAGATCGCCGCCTCCCTCGTGCACGACCCCGAGGTGCTGATCCTCGACGAGCCGTTCTCCGGGCTCGACCCGCTCGCGGTCGACGTGGTCGCCGGCGTGCTGCAGTCGAGCGCCGCGAAGGGCGCCTCGATCCTGTTCTCCTCCCATCAGCTCGACGTGGTGGAACGCCTGTGCGACGACCTCGTGATCCTCGCCGGTGGCACGATCCGCGCCGCGGGCTCGCGTGACTCCCTGCGCGCCGAGCACGCCCGCGACCGCTACGAGCTGGTGTCGGCGGGTGACGCGGGCTGGCTGCGCACCGAGCCGGGCGTCACCGTGATCGACTTCGAGGGCGGCTACGCCCTGTTCGACGCCGACGGTCCGGAGACGGCGCAGCGCGTGCTGCAGTCGGCGGTCGCCCGGGGCGACGTCGCGAGCTTCGCCCCCAAGCACCCGTCCCTCGCCCAGATCTTCAAGGAGGTCATCCAGTGAGCGCCCCCACCCCCTCCCCCACGCGCACGCCCAGCGGCATCTGGCTCGTCGCGGAGCGTGAGATCGGCTCGAAGCTGCGCAGCAAGGCGTTCCTGATCTCCACCGGGATCCTGCTCGTGCTCGCCCTCGCGGGTGTCCTGTTCGGCGGTTTCGCGAGCAAGAACACCGACACCATGCCGGTCGCGGCGACGGCCGACACCGCCTCGGTCGTCTCGGCGATCCCGAACGTCGAGGTCACCACGGTCGCCGACGAGGCCGAGGCGGAGGAACTGGTCCGCGCGGAGAAGGTCGACGCGGCCGTGCTCCCGGCGAGCGGCACCGAGGGTCACACGGGTTACTCGATCGTCGC
This sequence comes from Microbacterium sufflavum, assembly GCF_023091155.1. Lineage (NCBI taxonomy): Bacteria > Bacillati > Actinomycetota > Actinomycetes > Micrococcales > Microbacteriaceae > Microbacterium > Microbacterium sufflavum. The sequence continues at coordinate 725,958 of NZ_JAHWXK010000001.1, forward strand.
CCTGCAGGATGCTCCCGGCTCGCTGGTGTCGGCACTGTCTCTGTCGCCCGAGGTCGTGATCCTGGAACCGGTCACCACCAACCCGCTGCTGCGGTACTTCATCGCGATCGCGTTCGGCCTGGTGTTCATGATGGCCGCGGCGACGTTCGGCGGCACGATCGCGCAGAGCGTCGTCGAGGAGAAGCAGACCCGCGTGGTGGAGGTGCTGCTGTCGGCCATCCCCGCGCGCACCCTGCTCGCCGGCAAGGTGGTCGGCAACACGGTGCTGGCGATGGGGCAGATCCTCGCGCTGGCGGCCGTGGCGACGATCGGCCTGATCGTCACGGGTCAACGCGAGGTGCTGACCACGCTCGGCGCCCCGATCCTCTGGTTCGCGGTGTTCTTCCTGTTCGGGTTCATCCTGCTCGCGGCGATGTTCGCCGCGGCGGCCTCGATGGTGTCGCGCCAGGAGGACATCGGCTCCACGACCACCCCGATCACGATGCTGATCATGGCGCCGTACATCCTGGTGATCGTGTTCAACGACAACCCGCTGGTGCTGACGATCATGTCGTACGTGCCGTTCTCCGCCCCGGTCGGCATGCCCATGCGGCTGTTCGTCGGCGAGGCGCAGTGGTGGGAGCCGCTGCTGAGCCTCGTGATCCTGCTCGCGAGCTGCGTGGCCGCGATCGTGATCGGCGCGAAGATCTACGAGAACTCGCTGCTGCGGATGGGCTCGCGCGTCAAGCTCTCCGAGGCCCTGCGCGGCTGATCCCGCACGAGGAAGCCCCCTGCACCGCGGAGGTGCAGGGGGCTTCGGCGTGTGTGCGGCGGCGGGTCAGATGACGCCGTCGGACAGCGAGGTCGGGTTGCCGAAACGGTGGTTGGTGATCGACACGGCCTGCTCGTGCAGGAACGGCAGGATCTCCACGCGACCCGCACCCGTCACCGCGTGCGACCACACGGCCACATCGGGCGAGCCCTCGAGCGCCTGGTACAGCGCCGTGGCGTCGCCGCCCACGAGCCGCACGCGCTGCCACGACCGGGCGCCCTTCGCGTAGCGCTTGGTCCAGGCCGCGTCGGACTCCGTCTTCACGGCGACACCGGCGCCGGAGAGGGCCTTCGCCACGCGCGACGGCAGCGCCGCGGCCGACACGGTGAACGGGCTGCCGCTGCGCAGGGCGGCCGCGAGCACACGCACACCGTCGACGAGCGTCGCGCCCTCCGCGAGGCGCACGTCGACGGCGACCGGGCGGTAGCGGAACACGTTGCGCTCGACCCCGAGGCCGGACTTGTCGCTGACCGCCCCGAACTCGTCCACCCAGGCGCGCTCGTCGGAGGCGGCCGCGCGGTGCAGCCACTCGATCGCGGCCGGGTCGAGCTCGGGCGCGGCGGCCTCGAGCAGCCCCGACACCGCGGGGGTCATGGCGGCACCGGGCGCGGCGGCGGGCAGTTCGGCCGCCCGCCACTCGCCGAGGCCGAACAGGTAGTTCGGGCCGCCCGCCTTGGCGCCGGCGCCCACGGCCGAGCGCTTCCACCCGCCGAACGGCTGCCGCTGCACGATCGCGCCGGTGATGCCGCGGTTCACGTACAGGTTGCCCGCCTCGACCCGGTCGAGCCAGGTCGAGACCTCGGCGGAGTCGAGCGAGTGCAGGCCGGCGGTGAGGCCGTAGTCCACGGCGTTCTGCAGGCGGATGGCCTCGTCGAGGTCCTTCGCGTGCATGATGCCGAGCACGGGGCCGAAGAACTCCGTGAGGTGGAAGTACGAGCCCTCGCGCACACCGGTCTTCACGCCGGGGGTCCACTGCTTCCCCTCGTCGTCGAGCTTGCGGGGCTCGACCAGCCAGCGCTCGCCCTTGTCGAGCGTGGTGAGCGCCGTGAGCAGCTTGCCGTTCGCGGGTTCGATGATCGGGCCCATCTGCGTGGCGGGGTCGTCGGGGAGCCCCACGCGCATCGAGGTCACGGCGTCGACGAGCTGCCGCTCGAACCGCTTCGAGTCCGCGACCGAGCCCACGAGGATCGCGAGGGAGGCGGCGGAGCACTTCTGTCCCGCGTGGCCGAAGGCGCTGCGGGCGACGTCGGCGGCGGCCAGGTCGAGGTCGGCGGAGGGCGTGACGATGATCGCGTTCTTGCCGCTGGTCTCGGCGAGCAGCGGCAGGTCGGCCCGGAACGAGCGGAACAGCTGCGCGGTCTCGTAGGCGCCGGTGAGGATGACCCGGTCGACCTGCGGGCTGGCGACCAGGCGGGTGCCGAGGTCGCGCGAGGCCAGGTCGACGAGGGCGAGGAGGTCGCGCGGCACACCAGCGGCCCACAGCGCCTCCACCATCACGGCACCGCAGCGCTGCGTGAGCTTGGCGGGCTTGATGATCACACCGGAGCCCGACGCGAGGCCGGCCAGCACGCCGCCCGCGGGGATCGCGACGGGGAAGTTCCAGGGCGGCGTGACCACGGTGACCTTCGACGGCACGAACTCCGCGCCCGTCACGGCCTCCAGGTCCTTCGCGCGCTCGGCGTAGTAGTGGGCGAAGTCGATGGCCTCGCTCACCTCGGGATCGGCCTCCGCGATGGTCTTGCCCGCCTCGTTGGCCATGATCTCGATGAGCTGTCCCCGGCGCGCGGCGAGCTCGTCGCCCGCGCGGTGCAGCACGGCGGCACGCTCGGCGGCCGGCAGCGCCGCCCACCGCTCGGCGGCGGCGGTCGCGGCGGTGAAGACCGCATCGAGCTCGGCCTCGGTCTCGATGCGGGCGGCGGCGATCGCGTCACGCCCCAGCGTCGTGGAGACGGAACGGCGCAGGATGTCGCGACCCCAGGCGCGGTTCGCGGCGAGCGCGGGGTCGCTGTCCGGCTGGTTCGCGAAGCCCTCGGTCACGCCGGCGGGGCGCTCGTCCGCCCGGTTCTGCGTGCGGTGCGGTGCCGGAACCCGCAGCGACTCCGGCAGCCCGGCGTCGGCGGCGAGGGCGGCGAGGGAGCGCTCGAACCGCTCGCGCTCACGCGTGAGCAGGGTCGGGTTCGACGCGAGTTCGAACACGGCCGACATGAAGTTCTCCGGGCTCGCGTTCTCCTCCAGGCGGCGCACGAGGTAGGCGATCGCGACGTCGAACTCGGCGGGGTTCACGACCGGCGTGTAGAGCAGCAGGCGGCCGACGTCCTTGCGCACGGCCTCGGCCTGACCGGTCGCCATGCCCAGCAGCATCTCGTACTCGACCGCGTCGGTCACGCCGCGCGCCTTCGCGAGGAGCCAGGTGTAGGCGATGTCGAACAGGTTGTGTCCGGCGACGCCGATGCGCACCGCGTCGAGGCGCTCGGGGGTCATGGCCCAGTCGAGCACCCGCTTGTAGTTCGTGTCGGAGTCCTGCTTGGTGCCGTAGGTCGCGAGCGGCCACCCGTGCACGGTCGCGTCGACCTCTTCCATCGCGAGGTTGGCGCCCTTGACGACGCGGACCTTGATGGGCGCCCCGCCCTTCGCCCGGCGGGCGGTGGCCCACTCCTGCAGGCGCTGCATGGCACCGAGCGCGTCGGGCAGGTAGGCCTGCAGCACGATGCCGGCCTCGAGGTCCTCCAGCCCGGGCTGGTCGAGGATGCTCGTGAAGGCCGCGATCGTCAGGTCGAGGTCGCGGTACTCCTCCATGTCGAGGTTGATGAACTTGGCCTTGCCCGCAGCCTCCGCCTTCGCGGCGAGCCGGTAGAGCGGCGTGAGCTTCTCGACCACGTCGGCGACGGCCTCGTCGAACGACCACATCGACAGCTGGCTGACGACGCTCGACACCTTGATCGACACGTAGTCGACGTCGGGGCGGGCGAGGAAGTCGTACGTGCCCTGCAGGCGGCGGCCGGCCTCGCGCTCGCCCAGCACGGCCTCGCCGAGCAGGTTGAGGTTCAGGCGGTTGCCGGTCTTGCGCAGCTTCGCGATCGCGGGCCCGAGCTTCGACGGGGTGGCGTCGAGCACGAGGTGGCCCACCATCGCCCGCAGCACGCGACGCGAGATGGGGACGACGACGCCGGGGAGCTTGGGCGCCCAGAAGCCGCCGGCCTTGATCGCGGCACGCAGGTAGCCGGGCAGCAGCGTGGGGGTGATGTCGCTGAGCTCGGCGAGCTTGCGGCCGGCGACGCGGAGGTCTTCCGGACGCATGACGCCGTCGACGAAGCCGACCGTGAAGTCGAGACCGTTCGGGTCTTTGAGCACCTCGGAGAGGCGCTGAGCGGCGGGCTCGACGGGGTGGGTCTCGCTCTCGGCGAGCCAGCGCTGCACGAGTGCGGCGACCTCTTCCGTGCGGGGCGTGGTGTCGTCGATGACGGTCATGGGCGGGGTTACCTTCCTCGGCAGCGCACACCCGGGTGACGTGTGCGGCTGGATCATTGTCCAGCCGCTCGGTAGACTCCGTCTATCAACCGATTCGAGTGGATTCTGTTCACTCAGGCTTAACGGACGCGAGGCCCCGTGCTCGACATCACCCGCCTGCGCATGCTCGTGGAGCTGTCGCGTCGTGGCACGCTCTCCGCGGTCGCCGACGCACTGTCCTACAGCAAGGCCTCGGTGTCGCAGCAGCTCGCGGCCCTCGAGCGCGACGTGGGCGTCCCCCTGCTGCGCCGGGTGGGGCGCGGCGTGCAGCTCACCCCGCAGGGCACCGTGCTGGTGACCGAGGCGATCGGCATCCTCGACCAGCTCGAGCACGCCAGGGTCGCGGTCGCGGAATCGCTCACCGAGGTGACGGGGACCGTGCGCCTGGCCGTGTTCCAGTCCACCGCCCACTCGCTCCTGCCCCGCGCCCTCGCCGCGCTCGCGGAACGTCACCCCGCCCTCCGGGTCGAGGTGACCGAGCGCGACCCGGAGTCCGCCCTCGACGCGGTCTCCGGCCGGGAGGACGACCTCATCCTCGCCGAGCAGTATCCCGGGCACAGCCGTCCGATCCACGCCGATCTCGACCGGGTGGCGCTCGCGCACGACGCGATCGCGCTCGCCCGGTGCCCCGGTTCCCCCGCGCACGGCGACCCCGCGACGACGCTCAGGTCGACCAGCACGGCCCCCTGGGTGCTGGAGCCGGCGGGCACCGCCTCGCGCGCCTGGGCCGAGCAGCTGTGCCGCACCGCGGGGTTCGAGCCGGACGTGCGCTTCGAGCTCGCCGACCTCACGGCGCACATCCGCCTGATCCACGCCGGGCTGGCCGTCGGGCTGCTCCCCGAGCTGGTGTGGGCGGGCGACACCCCGACCGTCGACCTCTCCCCGCTGCCGCGCTCCCCGCGCCGCGAGATCTTCTCCTCCGCGCGACGGGTGTCGGCCGCCGCCCCGTCGATCCGCGCCGTGCGGGCCGCCCTCGCCGACGCCGCCTCGCACAACCTCCTCGACTGATCCGCCCGGTCATCCGCGAGGAGGACGCGCCCCGGAGAGCCCCGGGCTATCCTCGGCAAGATGTCGCTCTTCCCTCCCCGCCTCCCGGCCGCCCGGCACTTCGCCCTCACCTGGGGCATCACGGAGCAGTTCGGGGGGATGACGAGCGCGATGCTGCGGCGGTCCCGCTCGTTCCGCCGGATCGGGGGCGTCGACGTCGACCTGCTGACGCTCGACGACGGCCCCGACTACCCCGAGCTCTCGGAGCAGCTGCGGGCGAAGGGCGAGCTGATCGACGGGCTGCGCATCCGCAACCTGTGGGACGAGCTGCGCGCCACCCCGCCCGCACCCCGGGGCGTCATCCCGACGCTGCCGCCGCTGCTGACCCCGGAAGACGACGACACCGTGCGCGCGCACGACGGCGTGGTGCTCAGCCGCGCACGCCGAGACGGGGACGGACACCTGTCGGTCGACCGGTTCCGCCGCGACGGCTCCCTCCTGGCGACCGAGCGCGAGGGGGCGGAGCGGCGCGTGGTCGTGTACGGCGTCGACGGGACCCCGCTGCGCTCCTGGCGCACCAGCTGGGGGCTGTACCGCTGGTGGTTCGACCGCCTGACGGCGGGGCGCGCGAGCTTCCTGCTGGTCGACTCGAAGACCGCCGCGCGACCGGTCGCGGGATACCGCCGTGACCACGTGACGACCCTGCACGTCGTGCACGCCTCGCACCGGGTGGCCGGACGCCCGCGGACGCTCCGCGCCTCCCGGGAGGGCGTCCTGCGACGCGCGGGAGACTTCGACGAGATCGTGGTGCTGACCGAGCGGCAGCGCAGCGACCTCGTGGAAGACCTGGCCGCCCTGGGCGTGCAGGCCCGCGTGCGCACGATCCCGAACGAGGTGACGCTGCCGCCCGCGGTCTCCGCACCCCGTCCGGCCACCCGCGGCGTGGTGGTCGCGTCGCTGGACAAGCGCAAGCGCCTGGGCCACGCGATCGAGGCGCTCGCGAAGGCCCACACCGCGGACGCCCGGATCGAGGCCGACGTCATCGGCGAGGGCCCGGACGAGCCGAAGCTGGCCGCGCGCATCCGCGATCTCGGCGCCGAGGAGTGGATCCGGTTGCGCGGCTTCGACCCGCACGCACGGGAGGAGTTCGCGACCGCCGGGTTCAGCCTGCTCACGTCGACGTCGGAGGGGCTGCCCCTCGTGCTCGTGGAGAGCATGGCGGCCGGGTGCATCCCGCTCGCCTACGACATCCGCTACGGCCCGGCCGACCTGATCCGCGATGGCGTGAACGGCTTCCTGCTCCCCGAGGGCGACGTGGACGGGCTCGCCCGGCGGATCGCGGAGCTCGCCGCGATGCCGCCCGGGCGGGTCGAGGGCATGCGGAGGAAGGCGCGGGCCAGGGCGGCCGAGTTCTCCGACCGGGCGATCACCCGACGGTGGGCGCGCGAACTCCGGGCCGCGTACGACGCGAAGCTGCTGACGGCCGCACGGGAGCAGCCGATGGGCGTGCGGGCGCGGCGACTCGCGGGCGTGGTGCGGCGCCGGGCCCGGTGGGCGCTCGGCCGCTGAGCATCCGCCGCTGACGCGCGGGAATATGCATGCGCATGTATGAGTTGGGTGGGGAGTAGCCCGGACGACGGCGTCCGATCCATCCCACCGTCCGAAAGGCACTTCCGTGAGCACTCCCGTCATCGACCGCACCGCCCCGACCGAGCACCCCGTCCTCGACGTCCTCGCCGGTCGCTGGAGCCCCCGCGCCTACGACGCGCAGAACGCGATCGACGAGGACAAGCTCGCCACTGCCCTGGAGGCCGCCCGCTGGAGCCCCTCCGCCAACAACACCCAGCCCTGGCGCTTCCTGGTCGCCCGGCGCGGCACCGCGCTCCACGCGCAGATCGTCGACGCGCTGATGGGCTTCAACCAGGCGTGGGCCGGCAACGCCGCGGCGCTGATCGTCGCGATCGCCGAGACCGAGACCGCCGACGGCACGCCGCTCACCCACGCCCTGTACGACCTCGGCCAGGCCGTCGCCCACCTCTCCGTGCAGGCGCACCATGACGGCCTCATCGTGCACCAGATGAGCGGCTTCGACCCGGAGGTCGTGCGCGAGTTCGCCGACCTGGAGCCGCGCTTCACCCCCACCACCGTCATCGCGCTCGGCGAGCTGGGCGACATCGCCGCGCTGCCCGAGCCGCTGCAGGAGCGCGAGGTCGCCCCGCGCGTGCGTCGCCCGATCGCGGAGACCGTGCTCCTCAGCGCCTGAGTCGCGCGCACGCCGGCGCTCCGCCGCGACGAGGCCCGGTCCCCGTACGGGGCCGGGCCTCGCCGTATCGGGGCGGCCTTTTGTGAGGGGTGCGGCACGACCCCCCGCACCTACAATCGTCGGCATGGCATTCCAGCGCAGGGTCAAGTCCGTCGAGCAGTCGATCGCCGAGACCCACGACGAGCAGAGATCGCTGAAGCGATCCCTCGGCGTGTGGGATCTCGCCGTCATGGGTGTCGCGGTCGCGGTCGGCGCCGGCATCTTCTCCGTCGGCGCCGAGGCCTCCGCGCGACACGCGGGCCCGGCCGTCATCATCTCGTTCATCATCGCGGCGGCCGTCTGCGGTCTCGCGATCCTCTGCTACGCGGAGTTCGCCTCCTCCATCCCGGTGGCCGGGTCCGCATACACGTTCACGTACTCGACGCTGGGCGAGTTCCTGGCCTGGATCATCGGCTGGGATCTCATCCTCGAGATGCTGATGGCCTCCGCGGTGATCGCCAAGTACTGGGGCGTCTACCTGGGCGACGCCGTGTCGCTGTTCGACCTGCAGATCCCGATGACGCTGCAGCTCGGCCCGCTCAGCTTCGACTGGGGTCCCGTCGTGATCGTGGCGATCTTCACCGTGCTGCTCGCGCTCGGCACGCGGCTGTCCAGCCGCGTCAACAGCGTGTTCACGGTCATCAAGGTCGCGATCGTGCTGTTCGTCATCGTCGTGGGGCTGTTCTTCATCAACGGCGCCAACTACACCCCGTTCGTGCCGCCGGCGCAGCAGGGCGTCGCCTCGGAGAGCGCCTGGACGCAGTCGCTGTTCTCCTTCATGACCGGCGCCGACCCGTCGATCTACGGCGTGTTCGGGATCCTCAGCGGCGCTGCCCTGGTGTTCTTCGCGTTCATCGGGTTCGACGTCGTCGCCACCAGCGCCGAGGAGACGAAGGACCCCAAGCGCACCGTGCCGCGCGGCATCATCCTCGGGCTCGTGATCGTGACCGTGCTCTACGTGCTGGTCGCGATCGTCATCACCGGGATGGTGTCGTACACCGAGCTGGCCAAGCTCGACGAGCCGTCGCTGTCCAGTGCGTTCGAGCTGGTCGGGGCGACGTGGGCGGCGCAGGTGATCGCGATCGGCAGCCTCGTGGGGCTCACCACGGTGGTCATGGTGCTGCTCATGGGTCTGGCGCGCGTGGTCTTCGCGATGAGCCGTGACGGCCTGCTGCCCCGCTCGCTCAGCGTGACCGACGCCAAGCGCGGCACCCCCATCCGCATCCAGCTGATCGTCGGGGTGGTGATCGCGATCATCGCCGGATTCACCGACGTGCAGGTGCTGGGCGACATGATCAACATCGGCACCCTCTCGGCGTTCGTGCTCGTGAGCATCGGGGTGCCGATCCTGCGCAAGAGCCGCCCCGACCTGGAGCGGCCGTTCACGGTGCCGCTGTCGCCCTGGCTCCCGTGGATCTCCGCGATCGCCTGCTTCTGGCTGATGCTGAACCTCAGCACCGAGACCTGGGTGCGGTTCGCGATCTGGCTCGCGCTGGGCCTGGTGATCTACTTCGCCTACTCCCGCCGGCACTCGCTGATCGGCCGGGAGCTGGAGCGCGACGCCCTCGGCGGCCTCCGCAGCCGGCCGTCGGACTGACGGCGAAGAGCCCCGCCCCGGGTTTCCGGGACGGGGCTCTCGTGTGGTGACGGAGTCTCAGTCGTCGAGCAGCTCGGCCTCGATCACGTCGTCGTCGTCCTCCGCGGGCTCGGGCTCGGGGGTCGTCGACGTGAGCACGAGTCCCGAGCCGTCGGCCGCCACGTCCACGCGGACGGTGTCGCCGTCGCGCACGCCACCGGAGAGCAGCGCCGTGGCCAGCTTGTTCTGCACCTCGGTCTGGATGAGCCGGCGCAGCGGCCGCGCACCGAACATCGGGTCGTAGCCGCGTTCGGCGAGCCACGCCCGCGCGTCCGGGGTGACGGCGAGCGTGAGCCGGCGGTCCTTGAGCCGGTCGTGCAGCTGGTCGACCGACAGCTCCACGATCTGCGCGAGGTCGTCCTCGCTCAGCGCGCTGAACATCACGATGTCGTCGAGCCGGTTGAGGAACTCCGGGCGGAACGCCTGCCGCACGAGCGCCATCACCTGCTCGCGCTTCTCGTCGGGCGAGAGCACGGGGTCGATGAGGATCGGCGAGCCGAGGTTCGAGGTGAGGATGAGGATCACGTTCGAGAAGTCGACCGTGCGACCCTGGCCGTCGGTGAGGCGGCCGTCGTCGAGCACCTGCAGCAGCACGTCGAACACCTCGGGGTGCGCCTTCTCCACCTCGTCGAGCAGCACCACGCTGTACGGGCGCCGCCGCACGGCCTCGGTGAGCTGGCCGCCCTGCTCGTAGCCGACGTACCCGGGAGGGGCGCCGACGAGCCGGGAGACCGAGTGCTTCTCGCCGTACTCCGACATGTCGATGCGCACCATGGCGTGCTCGTCGTCGAAGAGGAACGCGGCGAGCGCCTTGGCCAGCTCGGTCTTTCCGACACCGGTCGGCCCGAGGAACAGGAACGATCCGGTCGGACGACCGGGGTCGCTGATGCCCGCACGGGAGCGGCGCACCGCGTCGGACACGGCCTTCACGGCGTCCTTCTGGCCGATCAGCCGCTTGCCGAGCTCGTTCTCCAGGTGCAGCAGCTTCTCGCTCTCGCCCTGGAGCAGACGCCCGACGGGGATGCCCGTCCAGGCGGCGATCACCGCGGCGATGTCCTCCTCGGTCACCTGCTCGTTCACCATGCGCGGCTCGGTCGAGGTGGTCGCCTCCGCCTGCTCCGCTTCGGCGATCTCGCGCTCCAGCCGCTTGATGGTCTCGTACTCGAGCTTGGACGCCTTCGTGTAGTCGGCGTTGCGCATCGCGAGGTCGCGCTGGGTGACGGCGTCGTCGAGCTGCTTCTTCAGCTCGCCGACCCGGTTGAGCCCCTGACGCTCGCGCGCCCAGCGGGCCTCGAGACCGGCGAGCTCCTTCTCCAGCTCGACCAGGTGCTCGCGCAGCGCCCCGAGGCGCTCCTTCGAGGCGGCATCCTTCTCGCGCTTGAGGGCCAGCTCCTCCAGCTTGAGCCGGTCGACCTGACGCTTGAGCTGGTCGATCTCGACCGGGGAGGAGTCGATCTCCATCTTGAGCCGCGACATCGACTCGTCGATCAGGTCGATGGCCTTGTCCGGGAGCTGCCGAGCGGGCAGGTACCGGTTGGACAGGGCGGCGGCCGCCACGAGGGCGCTGTCCGAGATCGTCACCCCGTGGTGCGCCTCGTAGCGACCCTTGAGGCCGCGGAGGATCGCGATCGTGTCCTCGACCGAGGGCTCTCCCACGTACACCTGCTGGAACCGGCGCTCCAGGGCCGCGTCCTTCTCGATGAACTCGCGGTACTCGTTGAGCGTGGTCGCGCCGATGAGCCGCAGCTCGCCGCGGGCCAGCATCGGCTTGAGCATGTTGGAGGCCGCGACGGAGCCCTCCCCGCCGCCCGCGCCCATGAGCACGTGCAGCTCGTCGATGAAGGTGATGACGCGCCCGTCCGATTCGGTGATCTCCTTGAGCACCTGCTTCAGCCGCTCCTCGAACTGCCCGCGGTACATGGCACCGGCCACGAGGGCGGAGATGTCGAGGGTGACGAGCTCCTTGTCCTTCAGCGACTCGGCCACGTCGCCCGCGACGATGCGCTGCGCGAGCCCTTCGACGACGGCCGTCTTGCCGACGCCGGGCTCGCCGATCAGCACCGGGTTGTTCTTGGTGCGACGCGTGAGGACCTGGCTGACGCGTCGGATCTCGCTGTCCCGTCCGATGACGGGGTCGAGCTTGCCCTCGCGGGCGCGGTCGGTCAGGTTGATGCCGAACTGCTCGAGGGCGGACTGCTGTTCCTGGTTCGGGGATCCGGTCTGCGGGGTGGTCATGCGCTCCTCCTGGAGGTACTCCTTCTGGTCGGCCCCGCCGCCGAAGTCCGGGGACGGGATAAAAAGTTGAGCCGTGTTGGCTCAAGTTTACCATTCCGGGGGTCGCGCCTCCAGCCCGTCGTCACCTCTCCCGGACGATGGCATCCCAGACCGCGGCGGCGACCTCGCGCTTCGACCCCGACGCGGTGCCGGCCGCGGTACCGCCAGGACCGAGGATGTGCACGGTGTTCTCCGCGCGCTCGAAGCCGCGGTCCCAGCCGACCTCGTTCACCACCAGCAGGTCGACCCCCTTGCGCTGCTGCTTCGCGCGGGCGCGGTCGAGCATCTCGGCCTCGTCCTCCGGCGTCTCCGCGGCGAACGCGATCACGAGCTGCCCCGCGCGCCGAGCGGCCGCGAGCCCGGCGACGATGTCCTCGTTCTCCACGAGCTCGATCGGCGGCACGCCCCCGGTGTCCTTCGTGAGCTTGCGCGCCGACACCTCGACCGGGCGGTAGTCGGCCACCGCCGCCGCCATGACCACGACCTGGGCGTCCGCGCCCGCCTCGGCCATCGCGGCGGACAGCTCCGCGGCCGTGCCGACCGTGACCACCCGGATGCCCGGATGCCGCGCGGCCTCGCGCACGTCGCCCGACACGTTCGCCGCCACCAGGGTCACCTCGGCTCCGCGGGCGGCGGCTTCAGCGGCCAGGGCGACCCCCTGCCGCCCGCTGGAACGGTTGCCGAGGAAGCGCACCGGATCGATCGGCTCGCGCGTGCCACCCGCCGACACCACCACCCGGACGCCGGCGAGGTCGCCGGGCGTGAGGAGGGTCTGCGCCGCCGCGAACACCTCCTCCGGCTCCGCCATCCGCCCCGGACCGCTGTCGCCACCCGCCAGCTCGCCGTCGGCCGGACCGACCACGTGCACGCCGCGTTCACGGAGCGTGCCCATGTTCGCCTGCGTGGCGGGGTGCCGCCACATCTCCGCGTGCATCGCCGGGGCCACCAGCACCGGCGCCTCGGTCGCGAGCAGCGTGGTGCCCAGGAGGTCGTCGGCCAGCCCGGCGGCCATCTTCGCGAGCGTGTTGGCGGTCGCGGGCGCCACCACCACGAGCTCCGCGGCCTGTCCGAGCGCGACGTGGCGCACCTTCGCCACATCGTCGTGCACGCTCGTGGTGACCGGGTGCCTGCTGATCGCCTCCCACGTCGGCAGCCCCACGAAACGCAGGGCGTCCGCCGTGGGCACCACTGTCACGTCGTGACCCGCCTTCGTCAGCAGGCGCACCAGGTGCACCGTCTTGTAGGCGGCGATGCCGCCCGTGACCCCCACCACGATGTTCACGTCTCGATTCTGCCCCAGCCCGCCCCCGCCCGGGCCTGCAGGATCGCAGAGGGGCCGGGCACGCCCGGTCCCACGCACGTCCTCGACGCCGCGCCGGGAGGGCCCCGGCGCGCGCGGGCGACCTAGACTCGGGAGGGTGTGCACGGTCGTGATCGATGTCGAGACTGCCGGTTCGGCACGGCTCCTGGCCGTGCGAGACGAGGATCCCCACCGCGAGTGGGACGCGCTCGGCCCGTGGTGGCCGGAGCAGTATCCGGGGGTGATCGGCATCCGCGACCGCCGGGCGGGCGGGGCCTGGCTCGCGGTGAACCCGCAGGAGCGCCGCCTCGCGGTGCTGCTCAACCGTGCCGACGTGAACGACCTCCCCGGCCCCGCGGCATCGCGCGGATCGCTGCCGCTCGAATCGGTGTCGGGCCGTTCGCCGCAGGGCCTCCCCCGCATGCACGGGTTCAACCTGCTCGAGGTCGGGCCCGACGGCGCGCGGGTGGTGTCGTGGGACGGCGCGACGATGCGCGAGACCCCGGTGACGCCCGGAACCCACATGATCGCGCACGACGACCTCGACGACGAGCAGACGCCGCGCATCACCGCGTGGCTGCCGGAGTTCCGCGCCCTCGGGCCCGCCGCGGCGAGCGCCGACTGGGTCGCGGAGTGGACGGCGCTGCTCGGGGCCTCCGCGGAGCTGTCACCCGAGGACGACCGCGCGATCATCCGCGACAACCGTCCGCACGGGTATCCGACTCAGTCGCTGCTGTACGCCGTGGCCGCGGTCACCCCCGCGGGGGTCGAGGTGCGCGACGTCACCCTCCCGTCCCCCGCGCACTGGACCGCCTGACCCCCGGCGCCCTGACCCGCGGCGCCCTGGCCTTCCGGATCGAAACCGCGCCTCCCCGCGCCTCCCCCGGCCCGTTATCCACGCCGCACGACCCGCACCGACCCGGCACGCCGCGACTCAGGCCGCGGGCACCGCGTCGTCCGCGCAGGAGAACCGCGCCCGATAGGCCGTGGGCGTCACGCCGAGCACCCTGGCGAAGTTCTGCCGCAGCACGGCCGCCGAGCCGAAGCCGCACTCGCCGGCGATGTGCTCGAGGGGCAGGTCGGTGCGCTCCAGCAGACGCTGCGCGTGGATGATGCGCTGCCGGGCGAGCCACGCGGCGGGTGTCGCACCGTACTCGGCCTTGAAGCGCCGCGCGAACGTGCGGGGCGACATGAGCGCCCGGCCCGCGAGGTGGTCGACGCTGAGCTCCTCGCGCAGGTTCTCCGCGGCCCAGTCGGCGACCGCGGCGAGGGAGTCCGACGGCGCCACCGGGATGGGGCGGTCGATGAACTGCGCCTGACCGCCGTCGCGCTGCGGCGGCACGACCATGCGGCGGGCGATGCGGTTGGTGATCTCGGCCCCGAGCTCCTGGCGCAGCAGGTGCAGGCACGCGTCGATGCCCGCGGCGGTCCCGGCGCTGGTGATGATGCGGTCGTCCTGCACGAACAGCACGTCGGGGTCGATGTCGATCCGCGGGTACATCTCGGCCATGGTGTGCGCGTACATCCAGTGGGTCGTGGCACGGCGCCCGTCGAGCACCCCGGCCGCCGCGAGGATGAACGATCCGCTGCACACGCTCATGACCCAGGCCCCCCGGTCGACCGCGGCGCGGGCGAGATCGGTCAGACGCTCGTCGATACGACCCCAGGTCGAGCGGGGCACGGGGCAGAACACCACGAGGTCGGCTTCGTCGGCGAAGGTCAGGTCGTGCTCGACGTTGACCGAGAAGCCGATCTTGGAGCGCACGACCCCGGGCTCGGGCGCGACGATGCGGAAGTCGAAGTTCGGCACGCCGTCGTCCGAGCGGTCGAGGCCGAACGCCTCGCACGCGACACCGAACTCGAAGGGGGCGAATCCGTCCTGGATGACGCAGGCGACCGTCTTCATGCACTCTCCTGGTTGGCAGTTTTCTGTCGTAGAGGGTCGTTTCTGCCACTCGTGGCCGTAACCCGCTGCGCGTAGCTTTTCTGCCATGATACTCATCATCGCGCTTCTCGCCATCGCCGGGTGGGCGGTCGTCGCCACGATCGTCGAACTGCGCCGCGACGGCTACCGCCCCACCCCGACCGACTGGAGCCGGGTCTCCGGTCGCGACGTGCACCAGCAGGCCGAGCCGGGTCACGGCTACCGCTGACCGTCGCACAACCCCCTCGTCGCGCCACGGCGGCGCGGCTACGCTCGGGGCATGAGCGACCCCCAGCAGCCCGCCGAGTCCGCACCCGTGCCACCGCCGCCCGCCCCTCCCCTCACGGCCGAGCCGCGCTACCCCGCCGCGCCGCCCCCGGGGTACCCGAGCGCCGCGCCCTCCTTCCCCCACCCCGCCGCATCGCCGGCCGCCCCCGCCTCGACGACCGCGGCTCCCGGTGCGACCGGCCCGACCGCGCACCCGTACGCCACCGCCCCGTCCGCGGCCCCGGACGGCACCCCCTACCCGCCCGCGTACCCCACGGCCGTCACGCCGGGAGGCCCCGGGTACCCGCAGTTCCCGGTCGGCGCCCCGCCCCGCACCGCCGCCGACCGTGGCAGCTCGCTCGGCCGGGTGGCGTTCATCGTCGCGGTCGTGGTGTTCGCCCTCGACCTGCTCCTGATCCTCGGGCGCCCGTTCCTCTACATGGGCGACCGCGGCTACTCGCTGATCGGATTCGTCGAGGGCGCGTCGTCCGTCGTCGGCTTCCTGGGTTACGCGGTCGCGCTCGTGCTGGGCATCGTCGCCGCGCGCCGCCCCGGCTCCCGGCTGTTCGCGGGGATCGCGATCGGCATCTCCGGCGCCGGACTGCTCGGGATCGTCACCATCTGGCTGGCCTCGATGTTCTACCGCTTCGTCTGATCGACGCCGAGGGTCCCGCTCACCGGCCGTCCCGCACGCGCTCGTACACCGCGACTATGGCGGCGGTGCGCGACGACTGGCGGAACGCCTCGGCGACCGCCGGAACGGGGGACGGAGCGGCGCCCGCGGCGATGTCGGCGGCGGCACGACGCAGTGTCTCCGCGAGGGCGGCGGTCCGCTGCGCCTCGCGCTCGCGCTCCGACGCGGTGGGGTCCGCCTCCGGTACGGCCCACAGCCCGCCCTCGAGCTCGGCCGCGATGTCGGGGTCGCACACCACCGAGGGCGTGCCGAGCGTCGCGGCCTCGAACGGGGTCATGCCCTGCGTCTCGAAGCCGATGGAGGTCTGGACGAGCGCGTCGGCGTCGGCGATGCGCGCGAGCGTCTGCGCGTAGGTGAGGCGCCCCGCGAAGGTCACGCCGTCGCGACCGGCGACGATCCGTTCCGCGGCCGCGCGCTGCGCGCCGCCCCCGATGACCTCCAGGTCGGCGTCGACGCCCGAGGCCACGAACGCCTCCAGGAACGGCAGCAGGCGCTTCTCCGGGCTCATCCGTCCGAGCCACACGAAGCGCGGGCGCCCCGGGCGGCGCTCGGCGGGCGCCGCGGCGAGGGTGCTCGCCCGCACGTCGTCGTCGATGCCGTTCCAGATCACGTCGACGTGCGGGAACACGCCGTTCTGCTCCAGACGCCGGGCGAAGTGACCGGAGGGCGCGGTGACTGCCGAGGCCCCGGCCGCGAGCCCGCGCAGGTACGACCAGCCGTCACTGCCCCCCACGCGGATCCCGATGCCCCGCAACGCGCGGCGGCGCCACGCGTTGAGCACCGCGAGCACGGGACGGTGCAGCGGGGTGACCGCCGCGAGGCCCACATCGACGCGGTTGTGCATGGTGTGCACCACCGGGAGCCCGTGCCGCTGGGCGTAGCGGTGTCCGATGAACGCCCCCCAGAAGTCGGCCTGCACGTGCACGAGGTCGACGGGAGGGCGCTGCGTCATGGCGCGGTCGAGGGCGCGGTCGGTGGCGCGGCCCGGCCAGCTCATCGCGTACTCGCGGTCGAGTGTGATCGGGACGGACGGGAGGTCGACGTAGGCACCGGCCGGCACGTCGCCCTCGGGAACGCGGTGCGCGTGCATGCGCGGCGCGACCACCGTCACGGTATGCCCCGCCCGCTCCAGAAAGGTCCGCTGCAGCCGCATCGACACCTGCGCGCCGCCGAGGGAGTCCAGGTGCTGATCGCCGAAGAAGACGATGTGCATGCGGTTACTCCGGCAGCGGCTCGTCGCGGTACAGCGCCTCGAAGGTGTCGAGCGTGCGGTTGATGTCGTGGATCGCGACGCCGTCGAGCGAGGCGTGCTGCATCCGCTCGTACTCGCCCGGCGAGGCGGTGAGGACATCGGTCAGTCGCGCGGCGAGCTCGTCGACGTTGCCCGGCTCGAACAGGTGGCCGTTCTCGCCGTCGTGCACCAGGTGCGGCAGGGCCACCGCGTCCGCGGCGACGATCGGCAGCGCCGACGCCATGGCCTCCATGGTCGCGATCGACTGCAGCTCGGCGATCGACGCGATCACGAACAGGCTCGCGCGCGACAGCAGGGCGCGCAGCTCCTCGTCGGTCGTGCGGCCGTGGAACGTGACCCGGTCGGCGAGACCGAGCCGCGCGGTGAGGCTCTCGAGCTGCTTGCGCTGATCTCCGCCGCCGACGATGTCGAACGTCGTGTTCAACGCGGGGTCGAGCTTCGTCATCGCCTTGAGGATGACCTCGACCTGCTTCTCGGCCGTGAGGCGCCCGACGAACACTAGGCGGTTCTCCTCGCGCGGCGCGATCACCGGCGTGTACTGCGAGCGGTCGATGCCGCAGCTCACCGGGATGACGTTGCGTACCTCGACCGTCTTCTCGAGGAAGTCGGCGGCGCGGCGGGTCGGGGTCGTGATGGCGCGGGTGAGGTCGAACGTGCGCTTCGCATCGGCCCAGGCGAACTTCAGCACCAGGTCGTCGATGAACTTCGGCATGGTCGTGTGATCGAGGATGTTCTCGGCCATCACGTGGTTGGTCGCGATGACCGGGATGCCGCGCTGCTTCGCGATGCGCGCGAGGCCGCGTCCGATCACGATGTGCGACTGGATGTGCACGACGTCGGGCTGCACGCGGTCGAGCACCTTCCGCGCGTAGTGCTTGGAGCGCCACGGCCACACGAAACGCAGCCAGTCGTGCGGGGCCCAGCGCACGGACGGCAGCCGGTGCAGCGTCATCGGCTCGCCCTCGATCACCTCGGTGTGCGGTGCCGAGCGGCGGTACGCCTGGTTGGGGGCGACCACGTGCACGTCGTGTCCGCGCTGGACGAGGCCGGCCGCGAGACGCTCGGCGAAGCGGGCGGCACCGTTGATGTCGGGCGCGAAGGTGTCGCAGCCGATCAGGATCTTCAGCGGGCGGGGGGCTTCGGCGGCGTCGGGGGACGCCTCGGTCGGATCGTCGGAGGGGGTCACAGACATGCTGCCTTACGATGGGGCGGCCAAGGGAAAGCCCTGGTCGGGCGCACGCAACTCTACCCGAGGGCCCTGGCCGGGCCGCCGAGGCATACCGGCATCCGCCCAGCCGGAGCCGTTAGCGTTGGCGCATGCGACTGACTGCCGACGCCGACCCCCAGCTGTGGATCCCCGTCACCGACTCCCTCGGTTGGAAGGGGCGCCGGCACCGGAAGGCCGCGATCCGCATGCTGCTGGGACAGGTGAACGCGGCGGTGGGGGCGACCGAGCGCCCTGGATCGCGCTTCGGCGCGTGGGCCATGAGCCAGGCCGCCCCGATGCTCATGAAGAAGGCCGACGGCCGCGTGCTGGTGTGGACGTGGAAGGCCGAGCCCGAGCTGGTGGTGGCGATGGCGACCGCCCAGGTGCTGACGCCCGATGTGCGCATCGCCCGGGCATCGATGCCCATGGAGTACGACGACACCACCTCGTTCCCGACGCGGCTCGGGGTCGGCGAGAAGCTGGTGGTCGCGATGCCGCCCTCGCCCGCGACGCCCCCGTTCACGACGTACACGTGGGACACCGGCACGCACCTGATCACGCTGACGGCGGTGTGCGCCGACCGGGAGCGCTTCGGCACGCTCGGCACCGCGCTCGACGACCTCGCCCGGAGCATCCGCATCGCCGACGACCTCACCGGCGGCGAGTCGCCCGACGTGCTGCGGCTGCCTCCGGCCTGACACCCTCGACGTCCACCGCCGGGTGCGGGGAGGACTCACGCGAGGCCGTGCGCGGCGAGCCAGTCCTTCGCGACGGAGGCCGGAACACGCGCGAGCCAGGCGTCGGTGACGAGCTCCGCCAGCCGGTCCGCGTCCACCACGTCCAGGCGTACGAGCAGCGCCGGGTAGCCGTCGAAGTGCGGGATCGAGAACAGCGCCTCCGGCTCCGCGGCCAGCAGCGCCTCCTTCTCGCCCTGATCCGCCACGCGCACCGACAGCACCTCGCCGTCGGGCCACTGCCGACCGAGCTCGGCCAGCTGGCGCAGATCGGCGCCGGTCGGGCCGCGCAGCCCCGCGAACTGCCCCTGCGTCACGCGCCACCCGGGCAGACCCGTGTGACCGTTGACGGCCTCGGTGACCCCGGGCAGCCCGAGCGCGATCCGCCGCACGTCGTCGATCGTCGCCATCCCGTCATGCTCCCGCACGCCCCGCCCGCGCACAACGCCCGGGCCCGCGCGGGGGTCAGCGCGCGATGCGGAGGGTGCGCACCTCGAACGGACGCAGGTGCAGCGCTCCACCCGTCCGCGCGTCGTCGAGGTCGTCCTCGATCAGGCTCACCTCGCGCACCTCGCGATGCTCGAAGCCGACCGCCAGCTCGCCCGTGGTCCGACGCCCGAGAGCTTCGTAGACGCGCACGATCACGTCGCCCGAGCCGTCGTCGGCGAGCTTGACCGCCGACACCACGATGCCCTCGCCCGACACCCTCACCAGGGGCTCGACCTCGCGGGCACCGCGCACGACGGTGGGCAGCGCGTTGAACCGGATTCCCTCGGCCGTGGCGATCGCGGCGTCCGCACCGATCACGAAGCCGACCTCGATGGCGTGGTGCCCGTGGTCGGTGTCGGGGTCGGGGAACCGCGGCGCGCGCAGCAGCGAGAGCCGCACGGTCGTGGTCACCCCGTCGTCACCGACCTCGCGCGAGGTGTCGTAGCCGTAGATCGAGTCGTTGACGAGCGCGGCGCCGAAGTCCTGCTCGCGCACCAGCACGAAGCGGTGCATCGAGGTCTCGAACTTCGCGGCCTCCCAGCTCGTGTTCGTGTGGGTGACGCGGGCCTGGTAGCCGAACTGAGTCTCTGCCTCGGTGTGCGACGCCTGGATGTCGAGCGGGAACGCGAGCTTGAGCAGCTTCTCGGTCTCGTGCCAGTCGACCTCGTTGCGGAGTACCACGGTGCGCGAGTCGGGAGCGAGGAGGATGGTCTGCGTGATCGTCGACTCCGAGAACCGCCGCTCGACCACGATGGTCGCGACGCCGTGCACCACCGAGGCCTCGATCGACGACACCGCGGTGAGGTCCTCGACACTGTTGCGGTAGTAGCGGTCGATGTCCCACGCGTCCCACATGTTGGGGAAGTCCTGGTGCAGCTGGAACAGGTTCGCGGCCCTGCCCGGCGCGACCGTCTCGCGGCCGGACGCCCTGTCGACCGCCGACACGATGAGGCCCTCCGCCGACACCACGACCGACACGAGCGCGTTCTCCAGGCGCCAGCCGCCGTCCGTTTCGGTGAGCGTCACCGGGCTCGCGGTCGGCTCCCCGACGAATGCCGCGCCCAGCGCCCGTCCGCCCGCGACCGAGGTCGGCTCGAACCGCAGCTCACGGTCGCCCTCCCCCGCGAGCGACCGGCGTGCGCGCTGCGCGATGTCGCGCGCCTCCGACAGCACGTCGGAGAGCACGGCGACGGCCTCGCGGTGCACCCAGGCGATCGAGGTGCCGGGGAGGATGTCGTGGAACTCGTGCAGCAGCACGGCCTGCCAGAGCCGGTCGAGCTCCGCCTGCGGGTACGCGGCCCCCGTGCGCACGGCGTCGGTCGCGGCCCACAGCTCCGCCTCGACCAGCGCGTGCTCGGCCCAGCGGTGCAGCGCCTTCGTGGCGTGCTGGCTGGTGAGGGTGCCGCGGTGCAGCTCGAGGTACAGCTCGCCCACCCACACGGCGGGGTGCGGCAGCTCGGCCTTCGCGGCGTCGAAGAAGTCGTCCGGGTGCTCCCAGACGACCTGCGCGCTGCCCTCGAGATCGCGCAGGCGCGCGGCCTTGCCCGTCATCTCCCGGGTCGTGCCGCCACCGCCGTCACCCCAGCCGACCGGGGCGATCGACCGCGACGTGACCCGGTTCTCCTTGAACTGCCGCGCGGCCTTGGCGACCTCCATGCCGCTGAGCTGCGAGTTGTAGGTGTCCATCGACGGGAAGTGCGTGAACACCTGGGAGCCGTCGATGCCCTCCCACAGGAACGAGTGGTGCGGGAAGACGTTCTGCTGGTTCCACGAGATCTTCTGCGTGAAGAACCACTCGAACCCGGCGCGGCGCATGAGCTGCGGCAGCGCGGGCGAGTAGCCGAAGCTGTCGGGCAGCCACACGCCCTTCGACCGGATGCCGAACTCGCGCTCGAAGAAGCGCTGGCCGTGCGAGAACTGCCGCACGAGCGACTCGCCGGTGGGCATGACGGTGTCGGACTCGACCCACATGCCGCCCAGGGGCAGGAAGCGCCCCGCGGCGACCGCGGCTCTGACCCGCTCCCACACCTCGGGGCGGTGCTCCTTGATCCAGGCGTACTGCTGCGCGCTGGACATGCCGTACTGGAACTCGGGCTGCTCGTCGATGAGCGTGGTCATGGACGAGGTGGTGCGGGCGACCTTGCGGATGGTCTCGCGCACGGGCCACAGCCATGCGGAGTCGATGTGAGCGTGGCCGACCGCCGAGATGCGGTGCGCGCTCGCCTCGGCCGGGGCCGCGAGCACGTCGGCGAGTCGGGCGCGGGCGTCGGCGGCCGTCTCGACGAGGCGCTGGAGGTCGAGCACGTCGAGGGCGTCGTCGAGCGCCTGGAGGATGCGCATGCGCCGCGGCGAGGTCGCCGGCAGCTCGGCCTGCAGCTCGAACAGCACCTCGATGTCGAGGGACAGGTCGAACACCTCGGGCTCGAACACCGCGAGGTCCATGCGGCGCAGGCGGTACAGCGGCTCCTTCGACGAGGTGAGGATGTCGCCCTCCTGCGTCGGAAGGAAGGGGTGGTAGTCGAGCAGCACCGGGTTCGACGCCCCCTCGAGGTACAGCTCGACGGGCTCGTCGCCGTGGGCGTTCTCGGCGATCGGCACCCACTGGTTGCGCGGGTTGATGCTCTTGATCGGGGTGCCGTCGGGGCGGTACGCGAGGGCCTCGCACTGGAAGCCGGTCATGTTCACGTCGAAGCCGAGGTCGATCAGCGCCTCGACACGGCGCCCCTTCCAGTCGGCCGGCACGCGCCCCGTGAGCTTGAACCACGTGGTGCCCCAGGCCGGGCCCCACAGCGACCCGACCGCGCCCGGCGCGAAGTCGAGCGCCAGCCCCTCGGCCGGCGGGATCGGCTCCCCTGGCAGTTCGTGCAGCTCGACGGTCAGCGGCACGGAGGCCGAGTGGATCGCGGGACGGATGCGCTCTTCCAGCACGCGCTTGACGCGGCCGACGGTGAGCGAGGTGTCGTCATGCATGGCTGTTCTCCGGGCTCGACGGTGAGGGGGCGTTCTGATGCTATCCGATTTACTAAAACGATCTAGCGTTTCGAGTCTACGGCACACCCACGACGCTCCCGCGAGGCTAAACCGATCAAGTAGGGTGATGCCTATGGCCTCGGGGAAACGCGTCACGATCGCGGACATCGCGCGACTGGCCGGCGTCTCCCCCGGTGCCGTCTCCTTCGCCCTGAACGGTCGCCCCGGCGTGAGCGAGGAGACCAGGCAGCGCATCCTCGCGATCATCGAGGAGCACCACTGGCAGCCCAGTTCCGCGGCACGCGCCCTGGTCGGTGCCCGTGCCAACGCGGTCGGCTTCGCACTCGCCCGCCCCGCCCGCTCGCTGGGCTCCGAGGCCTTCTTCACCGATCTGATCGCCGGCATCGAGTCGCGGCTGTCGGAGAGCAAGGTCAGCCTGCAGCTGCGCCTGGTCGCCGACATCGACGAGGAGATGGAGGTGCACCGCCAGTGGCGGTCGTCGAATCAGGTCGACGGCATCATCTACATCGATCCGCGCGACGACGACCCGCGCGCGGCGAACATCGCGTCGCTGGACGCCCGCGCCGTGATGATCGGGTCGGAGCCGTCCGCGGAGGGCGACGTGCCGAGCGTCTGGATCGGCGACGAGGAGGTGGCCGAGACGCTGTTCTCCTACCTCGCGGCCCTCGGGCACACCCGCATCGCGTACGTCGCCGGACCCGCCGAGCTCGAGCACACGCGCCTGCGCGCCGAGGTGCTGGAGCGCCTCGCGGCGGACGGCATCGCGGGCGAGGTCATCGCGACCGACTTCTCCCCCGCACGCGCCTCGGCGGTCACGCGCACTCTGCTCTCCGGCAAGCAGCGCCCGACCGCGATCGTCTACGACAACGACGTGATGGCGGTCGCCGGACTCCGCGTCGCCCAGGAGATGGGGCGCACCGTGCCGCGCGACGTGTCCCTCGCCTCCTTCGACGACTCGGTGATCGCCGGGCTCATCAACCCGTCCATCACCGCCATGACGCGCGACACGTTCGAGCTCGGCGAGCAGGCGGCCACCCTCCTGCTGCAGCAGATCGAGGCGGGCGCGACCCTGCCCAGCGTCGCCGGTCCCACCCCCACCCTCACGGCGCGCGAGAGCACGGCGCCGCCCGCGTCCTGACGCGCGCCGACGGATGGTGTCAGGCGTCGACGACGGTGTTGACCGAGCCGTAGCGGCCGACCGCGTCGCCCGCGAGGTCGGGGCGGATCAGCTCCCGGATGCCCCGAGCCTCCAGCGCCGCGGGGTCTGCCGCGTCGGCCGAGGTGACCAGGGCCGGGTCGAGTCCGGCTGTGCACGCATCGACCCACGCCTGGAACACCGCCCCTCCCGGGCTCAGCGCGGCCCGGCTCACCGGCACGTCGCGCTCGTCCACCTCGACCACGATCCCGGTCGGCCGCGCCGGGGCAGCCGTGCGCGCGCGCAGCTCGGGGATCAGCTCCGCGAACCGCCGGCCGATCGGCTTGGCCGCGCCGGACTGGTCGACCAGGCCGAGCGAATACTCCAGGTCGGGGAAGTCGCCCAGGTCGCGGCTCACGTCGTGGGAGCACCACCACGTGACGCCCCAGAGGTTCTCGGTCCGCGCCGAGGAGCGCAGCGTCGCCTCCAGGAACCCGGGCATCTCGTCGGCCTCCAGACAGTTCGACGGCGCCCCCACCTCCTGCAGCCACACCGGACGCTGCGGGTCGGTCGCGAACGCCCGCGACAGCTCGATCAGATACTCGGCGTGCCGGTCGGCGGCGACGGAGCGACCGCCGTAGCGCTGCGCCGTGCCGTTGAAGATCCACGAGTGGATCGTGGTCATGGCGCCCAGGCGCGAGGCGTGCGCCGGGGTGAACCCGTGCTCGTCCATGTACCAGACCGCGTCGTACTCGCTGTGCACGTGAGGGAGTCCGGGAGCGGCCTCCCCCGCGGCCGCGAGCAGGGTCTCGATCCACGCCCCGGCCTCGTCGACCGTGACCGGCCACGGCGCGGGGTGCGTGTGCGCCGAGAACTGGTTGACCTCGTTGCCGAGCGTGAGGCCGAGGAAGTTCGGGGCATCGCGCAGCGCCTCCGCGAGCCGCTGCACCAGGGCGACCTGCCCGTCGAGCGCCCTCGGATCGGTGAACATGTTGCGGTCGTGCCAGGTGTACAGCCAGGCGGGCACGAAGTCGAAGCTCGACAGGTGGCCCTGGATCACGTCGACGCTCGCGTCGAGCTCGAACTCGGCGGCGATGTCGACCATCGCCCGCACGTCGTCGAGAGCCTTCGGGCGGATGAGGGTGCGGTTCGGCTGCAGCACGGTCCACAGCGGGAACACGCGCACATGGTCGAGGCCCAGTTCGGCGAGGGCGGCGAAGTCGCGGCGCACGTCGTCGGGCGTGAAGTCGAGCCAGGAGTGCATCCAGTCCTTCGACGGCGTGTAGTTCGCCCCGAACCTCAGGGGAGCGTCGAGAGCGCCACGCTGCGTCATGTGTTCGCACCTTTCGGACAGAGCCCCCCGACGAGGGCGGATCGCACCACTATAACGCTTGAGCAGCGAGACCGCGGCACGAGATTCCGCTCGCCGCCTGCGCTCCCCGCGCCCTCTCTTGACACCGGTGGATTCGGATGGTTTCATCAGCTAAAGCGCTGTAGTCCCGTCCTGTCGGACCCGCGCCGAATCGCCCGCCTCGAGGAAGAAGCACGATGAGAGTTCCCGCACGCATGGCTGCACTGGCAACCTTCACGATCGGCGCCCTCGCGCTCGCCGGCTGCACCGGCGGTGGCGCCGGCGCCGGAGACGCCGGGCCGATCGACACCTCCGGCGACCTGAGCGGCACGATCCAGTTCCAGACCTGGTCGCTCAAGAACGAGAAGTTCACGCCGTACTTCGAAGACCTGATCGACGCGTTCGAGAAGGAGCACCCCGACGTGAAGGTCGAGTGGCTCGACCAGCCCGGCGACGGCTACCAGGAGAAGATCCTCAGCCAGGCCAACGCCGACACCCTCCCCGACGTGCTCAACCTGCCGCCCGACATCGCCTACCCGCTGGTCGCCGCGGGCAAGCTGGTCGACCTCGACACGGCCGACCCCGACCTGAAGTCGGCGTACAACACGGGCGCGTGGGAGGCCTACAGCCAGTACCCGGGCGTCGACGGCACCTACGGTCTGCCGTGGTACCTGTCGAGCGATGCGTCGTGGTGGAACCTGGCCCAGCTCGCCCCCTACGGCGTCACGGAGCAGAACCTGCCGACCACGGTCGACGAGCTGCTCACGCTCGCCACCGACGTGGCCACCGAGTCGGGCGGCAAGGTGCAGCTGCTCTCCTCGATCCCCGCGCTCGACACCTTCACGGCCGCGGGCATGGAGGTCATCGACGACAAGGGCGAGTTCGACTTCAACACCGACGAGGCCGCCGCGATCATCCAGAAGTACGCCGACGCGTACGCCGCGGGCGCCATGCCCGCCGAGGCCCTCACCGGCGACTACGGCGGCAACGCCGAGGCCTACATCCAGGAGAAGGTCGCCTTCACGACCGGCGGCACCGGCTTCACGACCGATCTGCAGAAGGACGCCCCGTCGCTGCTGGCGAACACCGTCGCCACCCCGCGCCTCGGCATCGCGCCGCTCTACGTGCAGGGCCTGAACGTCTCCGCCGACTCCGACAACAAGGAAGCCGCGCTCGCGTTCGCCGAGTTCGCGACGAACCAGGAGAACCAGGTGGCGTTCTCGTCGCTCGCGGTCGGGACCGCGCCCGGAACGGCCGAGGGCGGCGACCAGGTCGTGGAGAACATCGCCTCCTCCGTCACCGACGAGAAGCAGCTCGCCGCGATCGACACGGTGTTCGGCGCGATGAAGGACGCCAAGGCCCTGCCGTTCCAGTGGACGTCGGACATGGCGACCTACATGACGCAGCAGATCGCGCTCGCGGTCAACGGCGAGGCCGACCCGAAGGCCCAGCTCGACAAGATCGTCGAGTACGCCAACGCGAACCGCGTGGACCAGTGACCATGAGCGCGAGCACCGGCACCCGGCAGCGAAGGACGACGATGAGGTCCCACCGGTGGTTCACCCCGTGGCTGCTCCTCGCCCCCGCCGTGATCTGGGTGCTGGTGTTCGCGCTGTGGCCGTTCCTCAACACGGTCGTCCTCAGCTTCACGAACGCCCGCCCGCTGCGCACCCCCGAGTTCGTGGGCGGCGCGAACTACGAGCGCATGTTCGGCGACGAGATGTTCTGGAACGCGCTGACGACGTGCCTCATCTATGTGGTCGTGTGCGTGCCGCTGCTCACGATCCTGCCGCTGCTGCTCGCCCTGCTGGTGCAGAAGAAGCTGCCGGGCATCTCGTTCTTCCGCACCACCTTCTACTTCCCCGTGATCGCCTCGGTCGTGGTGGTCGCCCTCATCTGGACCTGGCTGTTCGACAGTCGCGGCATCATCAACCAGACCCTGGAGTTCCTCGGTCTGATCGACAAGCCGATGGCGTTCCTCGTCGACCGCTGGCTGCTGCTGGGCTGCGCCATCCTGCTCACGGTCTGGAAGGGCCTGGGCTACTACATGGTCGTGTACCTCGCGGCGCTGGGGAACGTGGGCAAGGAGCTGCACGAAGCTGCGATGCTCGACGGTGCCGGCTCGTTCCGTCGCTTCCTCTCGGTGACGATCCCGTCCGTGCGCGGCGCCATGCTCCTCATCTCGGTGCTGATCGCGGTGTCGGCCATGCGCGTGTTCGCCGAGCTCGACGTGCTCTCCAAGAGCACCGGCGGCCCCGGCGGCTACGACATGTCGCTCGTGATGCTGATCCGCCAGGTGGGCTCCGGACTCAACGGCAACATCGGCTACGCCTCCGCGATCAGCGTGGCCCTGTTCCTCCTGACGCTCGTGCCCCTGGCCGCGATCGCGTTCATGAACCGCGAGAAGAAGGCGAAGGTCTCCGCATGACCACGCTCACTCCACCGCGCGCCGACGACCGCGCCGACGACGCCCCGGTCCGCCCCGCGCGCGAGCGCATCTTCCGGCACCGCGGCTCCGGCGACTTCAGCAAGCCGACCCTCGGCGGGCTGATCGGCCGCTACGCGCTGCTGCTCCTGGTGCTCTTCCTGGTGATCGGGCCGTTCGTGTGGCAGCTGTCCACGTCGTTCAAGGGTCCGCAGGAGAACATCTACTCGTTCCCGCCGGAGCTGATCCCGCGCGACCCCACCCTGCAGAACTACACGCGCGTCGCCGACATCGTGCCGGTGTACCTGTACGCGTGGCACTCCCTGCTCGTCTCGCTCGGCACGGTGCTGAGCAACGTGATCCTGGCGACCTTCGCGGGCTACGCGCTGGGCTGCATGCGGTTCCGCGGCAAGTGGATCGTGATGGGCATCCTGCTCTCCACCCTGCTGTTCCCCGGCGAGGTGACCGTGACCAGCAACTTCCTCACCATCCGCGCCCTCGGGCTCGCGGACACGCTGTGGGGCGTGTTCCTGCCCGGAGCGATCAGCGCCATGAACGTGCTGCTCGTGGCCACCGCGTGCCGCATGATCCCGAAGGACGTGCTCGACGCGGCGACCGTCGACGGCGCGACCACGTGGCAGCGCATCCGGCACATCGTGTGGCCCAACATCCGCGGCATGGTGTCGGTCGTCGCGATCTTCGCGTTCATCGGCGCGTGGGACGACTACCTGTGGCCGCTGATCGTGCTCTCCGACCCCGCGAAGTACACGCTCACGGTCGGCATGGCGTACCTGAACAGCAGCTTCTCGGTCGACCCGCGCCTGATCGCCGCGGGCACCATGATCGCCCTCGTGCCGATCATCATCATGTTCTCCTTCACGCAGCGGTTCTTCTTCAAGGGCGTGCAGGAGGGTGCGCTGAAGGGGTGACCGCGGCGCCGCTGACCCCGGCCGCCGGTCCGGCCGATCCCCCGTCGTCGCGCCCGCACGCCGGGGTGCTGCCCGGCGACGTGTTCGCGTTCGCTTTCGATCCCGCCCTGGGGCCGCAGCGGCTGGACGTGCCGGGGCTCTCCGACCTCACCGTCACCCCCGAGACCGTGCTGCACTGGGCGTTCTACGCCGACGGGCCGGACGCGACCCTGGCTCCGCACGCGGCGCTCGCGGTGACGGTGGACGTGCGAACGGCGGACGGGACCCGGCTGAGCGACCACACCGCCGTCCGCGACCGCTACGACGTGCCGCTCACGCCCGAGGCGCAGTTCGCCGCCCGCTGGAGCCTCCCGGAGCAGTGGAACGCCGATACGGTCGCGCTCGCCCCTCTGTCGACCGGAGGCGCGGTGCGGGCCACGGTC
This sequence comes from Microbacterium sufflavum, assembly GCF_023091155.1. NCBI lineage: Bacteria > Bacillati > Actinomycetota > Actinomycetes > Micrococcales > Microbacteriaceae > Microbacterium > Microbacterium sufflavum. Next base: position 754,595 of record NZ_JAHWXK010000001.1, read on the forward strand.
GAGCTGGTGCTGGGCGCGCCGTCGCTCACGGGCGCGGAGGGTCTGCCCGCCCGCGCGACCGGATTCGTGCAGGTCCGTGTGGAGGAACGCCGACCGGCGGACCCCGACCTGCCGCCGGTCGAGCGCGTCGACACCCGCCGCGGCACGCACTCCGGACCGCGGTTCTCGCGCGGCAACACGATCCCGGCGGTGGCGGTGCCGCACGGCTTCACGTTCGTCACGCCGGCGACCGACGCCGCAGACGCCCGCTGGCCGTACCGCCCGTTCGTGCACGACGATCCGCAGGGCCGCCGCCTGGAGGCCCTGCAGTTCTCGCACCAGCCGAGCCCGTGGATCGGTGATCGCTCGGTGCTGCAGCTCATGCCGTTCCTCGGCCGCGCCCGCTCGGAGCGCGCGGCACGGCGACGGTGGATCGTGCCGGGCAGCGAACGGGCGCGCCCCCACGAGTACGCCGCCGACCTCGGCGACGGACTGCACGTGGCGATGACCGCGACCTCGCACGCGGCGGCGTTCCGGGTGGCCGCCGACGACCCCACGGCCACCGTCGGCTTCGTGATCGATCAGCTCACCGACGACGGGCGCCTGACCTGGACCGACGACGGCGAGTTCGAGGGCTGGATCCCGGAGGGCGCGGAGGACTGGGGCAACGCGCCCCGCTGCTACTTCGCCGGGGCGACGGTCGGCGCGACCGAGGCGCGCGGCCGGCTCGACGACGACGGGCGCGGGCGCGTCGCCGGGCACCTCGACGGGCGCGGCAGCCTGGAGGTCCGCATCGCGGTGTCGTTCCTGTCGATCGCGCAGGCCCGGCGCAGCCTCGCCCAGGAGGCTCCGCCGTCCCGATCCTTCGAGGAGCTGCGCGCCGCCGCAGCCGCCGCGTGGGACCGCCTGCTCGGCCGCGTGACCCTCCCTCCGCTCGACCCGCGGCAGCGGCCGTACCGCGGTCTCGCCGACGAGGAGCATCGCGCCCGGATCGCGGCGGCCCTGCACCGCATGCACCTGTACCCGAACACGGCGAGCGAGAACGCGGGCACCACCACCGCGCCCGACCACCGCTTCGCCGACGTGTTCGCGCCGCGCGCGCCGTTCGGGGAGACCGAGACCAGTGCGCCCGTGGCCGAGGGCGAGCTCGTGGTGAACAACGGCTACTGGGACACCTACCGCACGGAGTGGCCCGCGCTGGCGCTGCTCGACCCCGCCCTGACCGGGCAGCTGCTGGACGGCCAGCTCGCCCAGTTCCGGCGGGGCGAGTGGATGGCGCGGTGGAGCGCCCCGGGGTACGTCGACAGCATGGTGGGCACGTCGAGCGACCAGATCTTCGCCGACGCCGCGCGCTGGGGTGTGGCGTTCGACCGGGAGGCCGCGTTCGAGAGCGGCTGGCGCCACGCGTGCGAGCCGGGGCCGGACGCCCGTCGCGGCCGCAAGGGCATCGGTCGCGGGCGCTTCACCGGGTACATCTCCTCCGACGTGCCGGAGGGCATGAGCTGGAGCATCGAGAACGCCGTGAGCGACGCGGCCCTCGGGCGGTTCGCGCGGCAGCTCGCCGATGACGCCGCCACCGCCACGGACGCCGCCCGCTACCGCGCGTTCGCCCGCTACCTCGCCAACCGCGCCCGGTCGTACCGCACCCTGTTCGATCCCGACTCGGGGTTCTTCCGCGGCCGCGACGCGCACGGGGCGTTCGCGCCCGGCTTCGACCCCCGGGTGTGGGGTGGCGACAACGTGGAGACCAACGCGTGGGGGATGTCGGTCGGCGCGGTGCACGACGGCCCCGCGCTCGCGGCGCTGTACGGCGGCCCGGCCGGGCTCGGCCGCCACCTCGACGCGCTGTTCGCCGAGCCGGAGACCGCCGACGAACGCTTCGGCGGCGCCTACGGCGCGGTCATCCACGAGCAGCGGGAGGCCCGCGCGCTGCGCTCCGGCATGTGCGCGATCTCGAACCAGCCCGCCCACCACATCCCCTTCCTGTATGCGTTCACCGACCGCCCGTGGGCGGGCGCTGCGATCGTGCACGACCTCGCGGGGCGTCTGTTCGCCGGCGCGCACATCGGGCAGGGCTTCCCCGGCGACGAGGACAACGGCGAGATGAGCGCCTGGTGGCTGTGGGCGGCGCTGGGCCTGTATCCGCTCGAGCTCGCCTCCGGGCGGCTGCGCATCGGCTCCCCGCTGTTCGACGACGTCCGCGTCGATCGCGGTGACGGGTCGACGCTGCGGATCCGCGTGCAGCGGAGCGAGCCGGGCGCCCACGTGCTCCGGTCGGCGCTGCTCGACGGCGACCCCCTCCCCACGGCCGACCTGCCCGTGGAACGACTGACCGGCGATGCGGTGCTCGACCTGACCTTCACGCTCGACCCCGCGGAGGCGCTGGAGGCCCCGGGGCCCGACGTCGCCGTCGAGCCGTGGCACCCGGACCTGACCTCGGAGGCGGGCGAGTCGATCGCCTCCCGGGGCCTCGACCACGCGGCGCGACTGTTCGACGACGGCGACCCCGCGGGGACCGACGGCGTGAGCCTGCGGCCGGGCGAGTGGGTGGGGTGGCGCTTCCCCGCGGCGCGCGACATCACCGACGTGAGCGTGACCGCGGTCACCGCGACGCCCGCGTCCGGGTGGCACTGGGAGGTCGAGCGGGCGGACGGCGGGTGGGAGCGGGTGGCCGGGACCCATGCCGAGGCGCTGCGGCCGGATCGCACGACCCCGTTCACCCTGGCCGCACGGACCGTGACCCCGGCGATCCGCCTGTGCGCGGACGCCGAGGTCACGATCCGTCAGCTCGAGCTGTTCGCCCTCGCGCCGGTCACTTCGTCAGTGTGAACGTCACCTCGGTGCTGTTGCCGGCGACGTCGACCACCTGCAGCGTGTTGGCCCCGAGGACGGCACCGAGCACGCCGGGCTTCAGCACGTCGAGGTCGCGGGACTCCCCGTTCTCCAGGTCGGTCGGCACGCCGTTCAGCACGATCCGGTCGATGAGCCCCTCGTCGTGCAGCCGGAAGCTCACCCGCTTGTAGCCGTCGTCCTTCTGCTTGGTGAACTGCGCGCCGCTCTTGAACGTCACGGTGGGCGCGGTCGTGTCGGCCGGAGGCGCCTGGAAGACCGTGGCCTCTCCCTTCAGCGCCTGCGTGATCCCGGACAGGTAGGCGGACTGGTCGGTCGCCGTGAGGTTGTAGGCGACGTAGACGCCGTACCCGTCGGCGACCGTGCGCTGCGCGAAGTCTGCCGCGGTGGCGGCGCTCGTGTTCGACAGGTCGATCGCCGCGGCGCCGAGCCGCGCGCGATCGTCCAGGCCCGGCACGGTCGGGGCGTCGTACGTCGGGTAGTACGGGTTCCAGGCGTGGTCGAGCACCCCGTCGACGTCGAACTGCGTGAAGTCGGTGGTGGTGTACGACGGGCCGATCGCGTAGAGCGTGATGAGCTTGTCGGGGCCGAGCCGGTCGCGCAGCGCGGTCGCCAGCCACCCGAACGACTGGGTATTGGGCTGCGGTGTGCCGTTGGCGCCGTACTCCGTCCACTCGTCGTCGAAGTCGATGCCGTCGAGGCCGTACGTGGTCACCGCGTCCGCGAGCTGCGCGGCGAAGGCGTCGGCGGCGGCGAACGAGGTGAAGTTCGCGAACCCGGCCCCCTGGTGGTTGCCGAGCACGGACAGCAGCACCTTCGTGCCCTGCGCCTGCAGCGGCCGGATCTGGTTCTCCGCATCCTGCAGGGTCTCGGTCACCCGCTCGTTCAGGTGCAGGTACGCCTGCTGGCCGTCGTAGTTGATGTTCGCGGCGAAGATCATCGCGAGATCCACGGCGGGGCGACCCGAATCGGCCAGGGTGTAGTCCGCGACGTTCGCTAAATCGTTCGAGTTGACCTCGACGTAGACCGCCAGCTTCGCCTCGTCGACGGTGGCGTCCGCAGCGGCCGGGCCCGTCGCGGCGACCGCGGTGAGGGCCACCGCAGCGGCGGAGAGGGCGGCCGTGAAGGCGCGCCGATGGCGGTGACTTCTGGATGAGGACGGATACATGGGGGTTCGTCTCCTTCGGCATCGTTGTCGAGCGCGAGCCGCATCGGCGCGACTCGCGGCCGACTATATCGCTTAAGTTCTGCGGGTGAAAGAGTGGACGATCCGCCCTTGGCCTCCGCCGCCGTTCCGCGGGATGCTGGGGGCATGCGTTCGCTCGGCCTGCTGTGGCGGTATCCGGTCATCACCCTCACCGTGCTGGCGTTCGCCCTGGTGGGCGTGCTGCACGCGGTCGATCAGCAGCAGGTCGGGCGCTGGATCGCGACGGTGTACGTCGCCGCGGTCGTGGTGTGGACCCTGATCGGGATGGTGCGCGACGTGCTCCGCGGCCACGTCGGCCTCGACATCCTCGCGGTCGTGGCGATGGTCGCGACGCTCGCCGTCGGCGAGTACATCGCGGCGCTCATCATCGTGCTGATGCTGTCGGGCGGGGAGGCGCTGGAGGACTTCGCCGGCCGCCGCGCCCGCCGCGACCTGTCGGCCCTACTCGACCGGTCGCCACGCATCGCCCACGTGCTGCACGACCCCGGCGACGCGCAGTCGGACGAGGCGCACGACGTGCCGGTCGACGAGGTCGCGGTCGGTGATGTGCTGCTGGTGCGTCCGGCCGAGATCGTGCCGGTCGACGGCACGCTGCTGACGGCCGAGGGCGAGTTCGACGAGTCCTCGCTCACCGGTGAGAGCCTGCCGGTCTCGCGGCACGCGGGCGAGGAGGTGCTGTCCGGCGCGATCAACGGCAGCCGGGCGATCCGCCTCCGCGCCCTGCGCACCGGAGCCGACAGCCAGTACCAGCAGATCGTCGCCCTCGTGCATCAGGCCGAGTCCTCGCACGCGCCCATCGTCCGTCTCGCCGACCGGTTCGCGATCCCCTTCACGGCCGTCGCGCTCGTCCTGGCCGGCACCGCGTGGGCGCTGTCGGGCGATGCGACGCGCTTCGCGGAGGTGCTCGTGCTCGCCACCCCGTGCCCGCTGCTGATCGCGGCACCCGTGGCGTTCCTCGGCGGCCTGTCCCGGGCCGCGAAGTCGGGCGTGATCATGAAGAGCGGGGCCGTGGTCGAGCAGATCGCGCACGTCCGGTCGGCCGCGTTCGACAAGACCGGCACGCTCACGCAGGGCCGCCCGGAGCTGGTCGACGTGCGACCGGCGCCCGGCTTCGACGCGGACGAGGTGCTGCAGCTCGCCGCCTCGGCCGAGCAGTACTCGTCGCACGTGCTGGCCGCGGGCATCCGCACCGCCGCCGAGGCGCGGGGGCTGCCCCTCGAGGCGGCCGCGGAGGCGAGCGAGACCGCGACCAACGGCGTCTCCGCGACGATCCGGGGCCGCACGGTCGTGGTCGGCAAGCCCGCCTACGTCGCGTCGCTGGCGCCCGACACCGTGCGCGCCGAGCTGGGCACGGGCGAGGCGGCCGCCTACGTCGCGGTGGACGGACGCTTCGCCGGAGCGCTCCTGCTCGCCGATGCGGCGCGGCCGGAGGCCGCCGCGGTCGTCTCGTGGCTGCGGCTGCACGAGGTGGAACGGGTCGCGATGCTCACCGGCGACGTGCGGTCGACGGCCGAGTCGGTGGCGCACCAGCTGGGCATCGAGGAGGTCCACGCCGAACTGCTCCCGCCGGAGAAGGTGCGGCTCGCGGCCGAGCTCGAACCCCGGCCCGTGCTGATGGTCGGCGACGGCGTCAACGACGCCCCGGTGCTCGCGGCAGCCGACATCGGCATCGCGATGGGCGCCAAGGGGGCGACCGCGGCGGGCGACGCGGCCGACGTGGTGATCCTCGTCGACTCGCTCGCGAAGGTCGTCGACGCGGTCGCCATCGGCCGGCACACCCTGCGCGTCGCGCTCACGGCGATCTGGATCGGCATCGGGTTGAGCGTCGGGCTCATGGTCGTGGCGATGACGGGCCTGATCCCCGCGGTCGCCGGGGCGCTCGTGCAGGAGCTCGTCGACCTCGCCACGATCCTCTACGCCCTCCGCGCGCTGAGCGGTCCGCCCAGCGGACTGCGCCCCGGTGCCGACGGCACGGGTGCGGACGCGATCCCTGCGGTCGCCGCGACGCCCGCGCCCGGCCGCTGACCGGCGCGCTCACCCCTCCTCCACGACGCCGTCCGACGACGGTCACCGCACCGATGGGGTCTTCGCGCGCGGGCGCCTGCGGAATACCGTGACACCGTGGATGTCCTGGCAGACACTGGAGGCATGCCCGTGAACGACCCGCAGATCTGGACGCTGCTCGGCGTCTTCGCCGCCGTGATGCTCGGCGGGATGACCCTCCTGACGACGCAGCTCAGTCGTGTCATCCGCTCCGAGGTCGGTCGCGTCGAAGGCACCCTCTCCGCCCGCATCGACCGCGTCGAAGGCACCCTCTCGGCCCGCATCGACGGGATCGACGCCCGCCTCGGTCGGATCGAGTCGAAGGTGGAAGACCTCGACAAGGAGCTCACGAACCTCGCCGTGCGGTTCTGGCGCTCGCAGTGACGCCCCGCGCCCGGCTCAGACGCGCACGTCCCCCACGAGGTTCACCCGGATCCCCATCCCGTCGAACATGGCGGCCTTCGCGATGAGGGCCCGGTCCGCGGTCTCGGCGTCGGGCGCATAGACGAGCTGCGCGTGGTTGGCCTTGTGCCGCGCCATGAACTGGTCGCGCGAGATGCCGTGCAGCACCACGTGGGCGATCGGCCACTCCGGGTTGGTGGCGTCCTTGCGGCGGTGCGTCTCCTCCTCCGGCAGCTCGACGACCGAGGCGCGGAAGATGTCGGCCTGCAGCACACCGTCCGCGATGAACACGCGCGACAGCACGACCTCGCCGGGCTTCGAGACGCCGTTGATGGTGGCGCCGCCCGCGGGGAAGAACACGTGGCCCTGGCGCCAGCCCTCCGCGTGCTCCCAGCCGCCGAGGTGCGAGGCGGGCACGGACCCGGAGATCTCGTACACCCACACGAACTGCCCGTCGAAGTCCTCGCCCCAGCGCACGTCGTGCAGCGTGTTGTCTGGCACGAGGCCCATCGCCCGCCAGACCCGATCGGTCACGAGTGCGTCGACCGCGACGCCCTCGTCGGCCTCGTTGAAGTGCGGGAACGCTCGGCCCTCGTGCAGCACGCGGGAGCCGTCGCGCGATGTGACCGGCGGGCGCTCCGTGGTGTTGAGGATGCCCTCGGCGAGGTCGGACGCGGGCACCAGGTCTTTGAGACCCTGCTGGTACTGGATGCCGACGGCGTCGAGCCCGAAGTCGTCGGCGATGCGCAGCGCGGCGATGTACATCTTGAGCTGCCACTGCACCTGCTCGCGCGTGAGCTCGGTCGCGGCGTCGTCGCCGTAGCGGAAGGTCATGCCGTGGTCGATCAGCCAGTCGTACGCGGCGTCGGCCTCGTCCTCCGTCACGGTCAGCATCTCGGCGTACAGCGCCGACTGCGACAGCCGCTCCTTGTAGATGCCGGTGTGGTTGAGCAGTTCGTCGTCGAAGATCGCGTTGTACATGCCCATGCAGCCCTCGTCGAACACGCCGATGATGGCCTTGTCGGCGCGCAGCTGCGCGGCCAGGGCCTCACCGAGCTGCTTCTCCGGGCTGTCCGCCAGCGCGGGCAGCGGACGCACGTGCGACTGGTCGTGCGTGATCGCGCCGGTCTCGGTCCACTCGCGGATGCCGTCGATGAACCAGTCGTCGGTGTAGTCGACCGACCAGGTGGTGGCGTAGGGCTTGCCCATCTTCGTGAGCCCGGCGTTCAGGCCGAGCAGACCGACCAGCCCCGGCCAGTCACCGGCGAAGTTGGCGACCGTGAGGATCGGGCCCTCGTGCGTGCGCAGCCCGGCGAGCACGTGGTGCGAGTACTGCCAGTTGGCGATCGCGACCACCAGCGGGGCATCGGCCGGGATGTCGCGGAACACCTCGAGGCCCATGCGCTGGCTGGAGATGAAGCCGTGACCGGTCTCGGGGTCGACGCCGAACGGCCGGATCACCTCCCAGCCGAGGTCGTTCAGCACGCCCGTCACACCCGCTTCGAGCTCCACCTGGGTCGGCCACCCGGCGACGTTCGCCGACTCGCGCAGATCGCCCGAGGTGATGAGGTACGCGGTCTTCGGTGCCGCGGTCGGGCGCGCGGCGGGCGCGGGCAGGGTGTACGTGGTCATGGTGCCTCCGGGGTCGGGGTGGTCGGGGTCGCGTCGCGCTGGTCCGCGGCGAGGTCGTGGACGACGGATGTGGTCCCCTCGTACAGCCGGACGTAGCGGTCGAACAGGGCGTCGTAGAAGGGGCGCAGCGCCGCGTCGGGCCGCACGGTCTCGGCGATCGGGTTCCAGTCGTCGATGGCGGGAGCAGCACCCGGGGTCGCGGTGGCTCCGGCGGCGAGGAACGCGGCGCCGTAGCTCGCGCCGATGGTCGTCTCGGGCACCTCCTGCACGAGTCCCGTGACGTCGGACACGATCTGGAGCCACAGGCGCCCCTGGGTGCCGCCGCCGACCGCGACGATGCGCCGGATGTCGGCGCCGGCGGCCCGCATGGTCTCGACGTTGTGGCGCACGCCGAGTGCCGTGGCCTCGAGCGCCGCGCGGTACAGGTCGCCGCGGGTGTGCTCCAGCGTGAGGCCGGCGATCACGCCCCGCGCATCCGGGTCCTGGATGGGCGTGCGCTCGCCCGCGAAGTACGGCAGCATCAGGAGCCCGCGGGCGCCGGGGCCGGACGTGGCGGCCTCGCCGAGCAGCTCCGGGTAGTCCGCGCCGGTGAGGTCCTTCAGCCAGGCGGTGAGCGCGCCGGAGGTCGAGAGTCCGCCGGCGAGGTTGCGCGTGCCGGCGAAGGCACCGGCGGTCGTCCACATCGAGGGCGTGCGCAGGGTCTCGGCGCCGGTCGCGACGAGGAACATCGTGGTGCCGTACATCAGCATCAGGTCGCCGAGCTCGTGCGCGCCCACGCTGACGGCCTCGGTCCAGGCGTCGATGGTGCCGGTGACCACGGGGGTGCCTGCGGGGATGCCGGTGGCGGCGGCGGCCGCGTCGGTCACGGTGCCCGCCACGTCGCCCGCCCACCGCAGCTCCGGGGCCTCGATCGTGCCCGCGTAGCGCTGCCACCACGGCTCGTGCCAGCGCTCGTGCTCGATGTCGTACAGGGGCGACACCTGACTGGCGGACTGGTGGTCGAGCACGTAGGCGCCGGTCAGCCTGCGGGCGAGCCAGGACGCGGGCATGTAGAGGCGGCGGGCGCGCGACCACGCCTCCGGTTCCTCGTCGGCGACCCAGGCGATCTTGGGGCCGCCGGCCTGCGACGTGAGCGTCGAGCCGCCCACGCGGGTGATGTCTTCGTCGCCCAGCTCCGCGGTCATCCGTGCGATCTGCGCGGTGGAGCGGGTGTCGACGCCGTAGAGGATGGCGGGACGGACGGGGTGGTCGTGCTCGTCGGCGAGCAGGATGCAGGGACCCATGCCGCTGACGCCGACCCCGGCCACCTCGGCTTCCGGCACTGCGGCCAGGAGCTCACGGGCCAGGCCGACGAACTCGTCCCACCAGACGTCGCCGTCCATCTCGACCCAGCCGGTGCGGGGGCGGCTCACCTCGTGCGCGCGCGTCGCGGTCGCGAGGATCGTCCCCGCCTCGTCGACGAGCACGCCCTTGCTGCTGGACGTGCCGATGTCGACACCGATGGTGCAGCGCATGGTCCTCCTCGACGCAGGGCGGCCGGTGATCCGACCTTTCGCCATGGTAAGCGAAATCGATTTCAAGCCGCAAGCCGATGCGTGGGCGTTTCCCCGGCAGAGCCCGCCCGTCCGCAGGGGCGTCAGGCGCGGGGCGTGCTCGCGGACTGCACCTCGTTGCGCAGCACCACCGTGCGCGCGGGCTGGGTGTCGCCCTTGATCCGCTCCAGCAGCATGCGCGCCGCCGTGACCCCCATGTGCCGCGCCGGGAGCCGGACGACGGTGACCGCCGTGGGCGAGAGCGTGGTGAAGGGCAGCGATCCGATCACCGCGACCCCGACCGCGGGCGGCGTGAGCCCCCGCTCGGTGAGCACCTGCAGGGCGCCGACCCCGATGAGGTTGTTGCCCGCGACCACCGCATCGGGCGGCTCGGGCAGCGCCAGCAGCTCCTCCATGGCCGCGCGGCCGCCGTCGACCCGGAACGTCGCGAAGCGCACGAGCTCGTCCAGGTCGAGGTCGGGCTCTGCGGCGGAGAGCGCGGAGCGCCAGCCGGCCGCGCGCTCGGCCGCGGTGTCGATGTGTTCGGGCCCGCCGATGTAGGCGATGCGACGGTAGCCCGCGGCGATGAGGTCTTGCGTGGCGGAGGTGCCGGCGGCCCGGTTGGCCATCACCACGCCGTCGATGTCGTACGTGGTGCTGCGGTCGACCGCGACGACGGGGCGCCCGGTGGCGAGGATGCCGCTCAGATCGCTGTGCTCGTCGGCGGTCGCGATGATGACGCCCGACATGTGCTCGGCGATCGCGATGCGCAGGTACGTGGCCTCCTTCTCCAGCTGGGCGTCGGAGTTGCACAGCACCACCGAGTACCCGGCCTCGGAGGCGACGTCTTCCACGCCGCGCGCCATCTCGGTGAAGTACGGGTTCTCGATGTCGGGGATGACGAGCGCGATGACCTCGGAGCTCTGGGTGCGCAGGGTGCGGGCCGCGCGGTTCGGCGTGAAGTGCAGCTGGGCGGCGGCCTCGCGCACCGCGGCCACCTTCTCCTCCGAGACGCTCGTGCCGTTGAACACGCGGGAGACCGTCGCGGGCGAGACGCCCGCGAGTTCCGCGACGTCGTAGATCGTGGCCATGCACCCTCACTGCCTGTCCGGTGGCCCCGGACGTGAAGCAACAGTATCGCGCGCTCGCGAGGTCTCTGGTGCATCGATCTGAAATCGATTACATTGGCGGCCATGACGCCTGCACCCTCCTCTCTGTCCACGCTCGCAGCGCTGCGCACCGTGCAGACCCGGTCCATCTCCCCCGAGAACTTCGACGGCTCGCCGGGCGGCGGCGGCCGCGCCACCGAGGGCACCGGTGCGGCGAGCGCGCGCGACCTCGGCCCCGGCTGGAAGATCTCCCCCAGCGTCGACATCCCGGCCGGAGAGACCTTCGAGCTCGCCGCGATCGAGGGTCCGGGCAAGATCACCCACATCTGGATCACCACCCACACCGACAACTGGCGCACCCTGCTGCTGCGCGCGTACTGGGACGGCGCCGCGGAGCCCGCGGTCGAGGTGCCCTACGGCGACTTCTTCTGCAACGGGTGGGGCGTGTTCGCGCAGGTGAACTCGCAGACCATCGCCGCGAACCCGCACGGCGGCTTCAACTCCTACTGGCCGATGCCGTTCCGCGACGGCGCCCGGCTCACGCTCGAGAACACGTCGACCGTCGACGTGCGCGTCTACTACCAGGTGACCTACGAGGTCGGGGGCGATCACTCCGACGACGCCTACTTCCACGCGCAGTGGCGACGCTCGGACCCGCTGGAGGACCGCACCCCGCACGTCCTGCTGGAGGGCATCGAGGGGCGCGGGCAGTACGTCGGCACCTACATCGCGTGGGGCGTGAACTCCAACGGCTGGTGGGGTGAGGGCGAGATCAAGTTCTACCTCGACGACGACACCGACCACCCCACGATCTGCGGCACCGGCACCGAAGACTACTTCGGCGGCGCGTGGAACTTCGACATCCCCGGCCAGGGCTACACCGCCTTCTCCACCCCGTATCTGGGGATGCCGCAGGTGATCCGGCCCGACGGCCTCTACGTGTCGCAGCAGCGCTTCGGCATGTACCGCTGGCACGTGCTCGACCCGATCCACTTCACCACCGGCATCCCGAGGGTCGACATCCAGGCGCTCGGCTGGCGCAGCGGCTGGCGATACCTGCCGCTGCGGGACGACATCGCCTCCACCGCGCTGTTCTACCTCGACCGGCCGACCGCGCGCCGCCCGCGCACACCGAGCGCCGACGACCTGGAGGTGCACCTGGGCAGCGCGGCCGTGCCCGACATCGGCGCCTCCCCGTCGCGCCCGCCGCAGGGCTGACACCGAGCACGACGAAGGGCGCCCGCTTCCCGCGGGCGCCCTTCGGTGCGTTCACTCCGCGCGCACCACGGTGAACGGGCAGTCGCCCTCCACCACGTCGACCTCCACCTGCTCCCCCACGGTGACGGTGCCGTAGCCCGCCGCGCTCACCCACGGCCAGCGGCCCTCGGCAGCGACGTGCAGCTCGCCCGTCCCCTCGTCCACGCGCACGCCGGAGCGCGCCTGCAGCAGCGTCCACCCCGCCATGGCCCTGGCGTAGTGATCGCCGCACTCGATCTCGTTGTAGGGGTTGCGGCGGCGGCCGTCGTGCCGGTCCCACAGTCCTTCGAGCACCGCACGACCCTCCTCCTCCAGCCCCTCGAAGAAGCAGTGCGCCGCGACCTGCCACTCGATGCCCGTCCACACCTCGTCGGCGTAGCGCGTGGGCACCTCGGGTCGTCCGCCCTCGGGCCACGTGCACATCAGCAGCCCGACGTCGTCGGCCGTGTCGGCATAGACGCGGTACGGGTGCGCGAAGTCCGCGAAGCCGTGCCGCAGATTCGAGGCGACCACGTGCCGGAGGGCGCTGCGCACGTGCTCGGGCGGCAGGATCGGCCCGAGCCCGAGCTGATGCGCCCACCACTGCCCGATCACCTGGTCGGACAGCACACCCGTGCGCCACTGGAAGTCCTCCGGGTCGCCCTCGTCGAGCACCTGGACGTAGTGGGTGCCGTCGAACAGCAGCTCGTCGTACCCCGCCGAGCCGGAGCGGAACCTCTCGGCCGCCTCCGCCGCGGCGTCGGTGTCGCCCACCCGCCGCGCGAGCTCCTCGTACGCCCGCAGCGCCGCGAGCCACAGCGTGCCCATGAACGGGTTGACCCCGGCAAGGTCGATGTCGTGCGTGCTGGGCTGGATGCCGCGCAGCACGCCATCACCGTCCGCGTCCCACTTCTCCCGGATGTGCGTGTACAACCGCACGAGCTGAGGCCAGCGGCGTTCGAGCCACTCCGATCCCGCCCCGCGCTGCACGTCGCGCAGCGACTTGAGGATCGTGGCGAGCATGCCGTCGAGCGCGGGCTCCTCCGGTCCGCCGATGAACTCGTCCGTCATCTGGTGCAGATACGTGGGCACGCGCAACCGGTGCGGGATCGACCCGTCGGCCGCCTGCATCACGTCGAACTCGGTGTCGCGCATGTTCCGCTCCAGGCTCGGCCACAGCCCGGCGAGCGCGGCCTCGTACTGCCACACGTGCGTGCAGTTGAGCGGGCAGGAGCCGCCGAAGACGCCCGACCACATCCAGGTCGAGTCGCCGAGCGAGCCCTCGTAGCCGTAGAACCGGCCGTCGGCGCCGATGAAGCACGTGGGGCTGCGCACGTATGCGGCCTGGGCGGCGAGGTGCTCGACCTCCCGCGCGTCGAGGCTCGACCCCGCGAGGGTGCCGGTCCACCGGAGCGTGCGCTCGACGAGCTCGTCCCACCGGCGCTCGACCGTGGCCTGCACGTCGAGCGCGTCGAGGTAGCGCACGCCGTACGCGTTGCCGAGGTAGAAGGTGGACGCTCCCCATTCCGGGTGCGGCGCCCCGAACTGCTCGATGTCGACGAACCGGTTGGGCAGGTGCCACGAGATCGAGAAGCGGATCGTGCGCGAGGCACCGGGGGCGAGGGCGAAGGGCACGCCGACCACCCCGAGCCACGACCGTCCCTGCGGGCTGGGGCCGGACCCGCCCTGCGGGGCGTTGAGCTGCGGGTCGCCGATCGTGGGGGCGAGCGCGAGCCGGGAGCGTCCGTCGTTCCCGGCGCGGGAGCGGAGGAACGCGTCGAGGTGCTCCAGACCGCTGCACCGCGTGAGCACGGCCGCTGTCTCGTCGTCGGCGGCGAGCACGAGCTGCCCGGCCAGGCGGTCGCTCTCGTCCAGGCTCGGGTTGTCCATGACCACGCGCGACCAGCCCCTGCCGCGGCGCAGGCGGTTGACGTTGCCGCCCAGCCCCGGAGTGCTGTCGGCGATGGGCGTGATGCCGTCCCACCCGATCGCGTTGAGCAGCGACCCCGCGAGCGTGCCGTGCACCCCGATCGAGCCGGTGTTGGTGAGCGTGAACTCGAACATCCCGGTCGGGATCGAGCTGAGCTCGACGTCGCGCGGGGCCATCGGGTTGAGCACGCGCATGCGCACCTCGACCGGATGCCGCGGATCGGTCAGCTCGACCTCGGCCACCGGGTACGTGCCCCGGAACGCGGCGCTGTCGAACGTGCTGAAGCTCTCGGCCGCCGCGGTCATCCACTCGGGCACGAAGCCGTCGGTGGTGAGCGAGGCCTGCGGATCCGGGACCGGGGTGCCCTGCACCATCGAGATGACGTTGAGCGGCGGCTCGACCTGCGTGACCCGCAGCCAGAACCCGGTGCCGGGGAGAGCGCCCAGGTGGTTCGGCATGCCCTGCAGCTGCCACTGGCGCAGCGACCCGTCGGCGTTCACCGCGAAGCCGCCGGTGCCGATGCCGCCCACGGGCATCGCCAGCGCGGGGGCCTCGGTGTGCGGACGGGACGGGGACAGGCGGTCGGTCATGATTCTCCTCGTGCGGGTCGACGGCCGGGGACGAGCGGCGGAAGCGCCACTCCGGATGCCGCGGCGACCGGCCAGGCCGCGGCGACGGACAGCAGCACGAGCAGGGGTGCCGCGAGCAGCAGCAGCCCGCCGAACCAGGTGAGCCCGAGCCACGCGACCGCGGCCGACGCGGCGAGCGCGGCCAGCGGTCCGAGCGGGCGACGCACCGCCGCGACGGCGCAGACGACCGCGACCGTGCGCAGCCCCACGTCGTCGCGGAGGGCGGCGACGGGCACCGCGACCACCGCGACGAGCGCGACCGCGGCGGACAGCAGCAGCGCCGCGAATGCGAGCACGGCGAACAGGGGCACCGCGGCGGAGGCGGCGATCGCGCTCGTGACCTGCGACCACGCCAGCAGCACCGCGGGCGCACCGGCACCGACCGCGACCGCGAGCACGCGGCGGCGGAGGCGCACGGCCGCGTGGTCGAAGATCCGGTCGTGCAGCGCGCCGAGGGCCCACGCGGCCGGAACCGCGCACGCGGCGACCACGAGCAGCGGCACCAGCGGCGACGCCGGCCCGAGCAGTGCCGCCCCGAACGCCCAGGCCGCGAGCGCCGCGGCTCCGGTCACCCCGAGCGGCGCGAGAGCCCGCCACGCCGCGGCCGGAAGGCGCAGCAGCACCGGGTCGACCGCAGCGGGAGCGGAACCGGCGGCACGGGCGGCCGCCGTCGCGTCGGCAACGCCCGCGGAGCCCGCAGCACCAGACCCCGCCGTGCGAGTACGCGGATCCACCCTGCTCATCCCTTCAGCCCCGTCGATGCGACGCTCTCCACGATCTGCCGCTGGAAGGCCAGGAACACCGCGAGCAGCGGCACCACGACCATGGTGATGGCGGCGAACACGATCACGGCGGGGGCGGCGCCGAAGCCGTTCTGCAGCGTGACGAGCCCGAGCGGCAGGGTCATGTTCTCCGGGCTGGACAGGAAGATGAGCGGCCCGAAGTACCCGTTCCACGAGGCTTCGAACCCGAGGATCGCGAGGGCCGCGACCGCGGGGGCCGAGAGCGGGATGAGCATCCGGAAGAGGATCCACAGGTGTCCGGCGCCGTCGAGTCGCGCGGCCTCGTCGAGTTCGCGCGGGATCGTCTTGAAGTACTGCGACAGGAAGAAGATCTGGAACACGTTGATCAGCGCGGGCAGCCACAGCGACGCGAGGGTGTCGACGAGTCCGAGCTGCCGCATCATGATGAAGATCGGGATGATGACGAGCTGTCCCGGCACCATGAGCGCCGACAGCATCACGACCAGCAGCACGCGGCTGCCGCGGAAGTCGATGCGCGCGAACGCGTAGGCGGCGAGCACCGAGAAGAACAGCGCTCCGACGGTGGAGATGAGCGCGAGCGCGAGCGAGTTGCCGAACTGCTGGAAGAACGGCATGTACTCGAACACGTCGGCGAAGTTCTGCGTGGTGAACGGGATCGGCAGCCAGCGCGGCGGGTCGGCGAACGCGAACTCCGGCTCGGTGAAGCTCTGCACGATCAGCCAGAACAGCGGCGACAGCATCAGGATGCCGAACACCACGAGCACCACGTCGACGATCACGCCGCCGACGGTGGGACGGTGGCGGCGGCGGCGGCGCTGCCGCTCGACGCGGGTGAGCACGTCGGTCCGCGGCTCCACGGTGGGAGGAAGAACGGTCATGATTCGTGCACCCACTTCCGACGGCCGAGGAACTGCAGCACGGTGACGCCCATGATGATGACGAACACGAGCAGGGCGACCGCGGCGGCGTACCCCATGTCGAAGGCCTGGAAGCCCTTCTCGTAGAGGTACATGATGATCGTCGTGGTGGAGTTCTGCGGTCCGCCCTTGGTGATGATCTGGATCGGGTCGAAGATCTGGAACGCACCGATGAAGGTGATGATCGTGGCGAAGAACATGGTGGGCGACATGAGCGGCAGCGTCACGTTCCAGAAGATCTGCCACGATGTCGCGCCGTCGGTGCGGGCGGCCTCGACGAGCTCGGTGGGCACGGTCTGGAGTCCGGCGAGCATGATGATGAACGTGAAGCCGACCGTGTGCCACAGGTCGATGAAGATGATCGCGGGCATGGCCCAGGCCGGGTCGGCGAAGAAGTTGGGCAGCTCGATGCCGAACGTCGCCGCGTACTGCGCCACGTAGCCGAACGTCGGGTCGAGCACGTACTTCCACAGCAGGGCGACCGCGGCCCAGGAGATCAGGAACGGGAAGAAGATCGCGACGCGGGCGAAGTAGCCGAGCACGCGGCTCGCGACCCGGTTGACCGCGAGGGCGAGCAGCAGCCCGAACACCAGGTGGGTGACGATCGAGGCGAACGCGAACACGAACGTGTTCAGCAGCACCTGCGGCAGGATCGGGTCGGAGAACAGGCGCACGAAGTTGTCGGCGCCGACGAACTCCGGGGTGGTCAGCATGTCCCACTTCAGGAACGCCAGCGCGATCGCGAACACGAACGGCCCGGCGACGAAGACGAGGAACAGCAGCAGCGCGGGACTGACGAACATCCAGCCCGCGGTCGCGGTGCGACGCCGCAGGAGCTCTGCTCCCGGGCGCCGCACCGTGGGGGCGGCGGCGATGCTACTCACCGACCAGCTGCTCCAGCTCCGCCTGCGCCGCGTCGAGGGTCTTCTGCGCCTCGCCCTGACCGGCGATGATCGTGCCCCACGCCTCCTCGATGACCTTCTGCGCCTCGGCGCCCTGGTCGATCGAGGGGATCGGGGTGGCGAAGTCCATCGCCTCGCTCAGCCGGATGGTGCCCTCGGGGGCGTTGTCGGTGAAGGCGGGCGAGTTCGCGACCGACTCCCGCGCCGGCACGATGGTGCCGCCGATCTCGGCGAAGTAGCTGCCGGCCTCCTCCGACATGAGGAACTTGATGAAGGTCCACGCGGCCTGCTTGTTGTCGCTGTTCTTGGCGATGTTCCAGGCGTCCCAGCCGACCGGCGAGCCGTTGCCGGTCTTGGTGGGCCAGTTCACGACCACGGTCTTGTCGACCATGTCGAGCTCGCGCACACCGAGCACGGGCCAGCGTCCGCCGCTGAGGATCGCGAGCTTGCCCTGCTTGAACGCGGTGTTGCCGTCGAACTGGCCGCCGGGCTTCGGTGCCAGGCCCATCTCGACGAGGCTGCGGGCGAACTCGGCCGACTCGACCGCCTCCGGGGAGTTGTAGGTGGGCTCGCTCCAGTCGGCGTTGAACGTGCTGCCGCCGTTGGTGGTGAGCCACGGCATCACGTCGACGAAGTAGCCGGAGCCCGCGCCGACGAGGTAGGCGCCGGTCTTCTCCTTGATCTGCTTCCCGGCCGCGACGAACTCGTCCCACGTCCAGTTGCCGTCTTCGGGGATGGCGACTCCGGCCTTCTCGAACACGTCCTTGTTGAGGTACATGGCCATGGTGTTGAACCCGCCGGGGATGAACACGGTCTCGCCGTCGGGGCCCGCCGCGAACTCCTCGTTGAACTTCTGCAGGTTGGGGCTGATGTCGTCCCAGTAGTCGTCGACGACGTCTTGGTCCTGCTCGATGTAGGGCGCGAGGTCGGCCAGGATGCCCTTCGAGGCGAACAGCCGCTGCCCCTCGGTGGCGACCTGGATGATGTCGATCTTCTGTCCGCCGGCGAGACGCGTCGCGACCGTGGTGGAGAACGTGGCCCAGTTGCCGCTGGGGATGCCGACGGCCTTGAGCTTGATGTCGGGGTACTGCTTGTTGAACTCGGCGAACAGCGCGTTGAACGCCTTCTGCTGGTCGGCGTCTCCCATGTAGACGAAGTTGAGCTCGCCGCTGTCGGGCTCCCCCTCGGCTCCGGCGCCTCCGCCCCCGCCGCCGCCCCCGGAGCATCCGCTGAGGGCGATGCCCGCCACCACCACGGATGCTGCGACCTTCCACATGCGACTGCGTGTCTTGCGCATTGGTCCTCCTCAGGACGTCACTCGTCTTCGAGTCATGCTGTGTCCCGGCTGCCGCCGGGTGGGGGTGCCGACCAGCTCGCGTCGATCCACTCTGATCGGGTATGCGCCAGGTTAGGCGAAATCGATTTCATGCGCAATAGTCGGCGACGGGCTGCTCATCCGTCGGCACGGTCGAGGTCGGCGGCGAACCAGAACACGTTGTACGGATCCCAGAGCGAGAGCGTGAAGTAGATGCGCCGACCGTCGTCCGAGACGTACCGCGGGTCGAGGTAGGGGCCGTAGAGCCCCGGGTAGTCGTCGCCGGGCACGAGCTCGATCGGCTCGCCCCAGGGGCCCCACGGGGTGATGCCCTCGCGGATGTAGGCGTTGCCGGCGTCGGAGTAGGTCATGATCCAGCGCTCCAGGTACGTCGACCACATCACCGACAGCTCGCCGATCGTGCCCTCGACCACGACCTGCGCGTCGTCCAGGTCGTCCGACCACACCGGTTCGTCGCCGTCGAGGCCCGCGAAGTAGGAGTAGGAGCCCTGGTCCTCCACAGCCTCCTCGGTGGCCGGCACCCGCATCAGCCGCACCTCCCCGAACCGCCCGGAGGGGATCGCCCACAGGTAGATCCAGTCCTCGCCGTCGGCGGTGACAGGGGCCGTCGCGAACTGCACGAAGCCGGAGTCCCCTGGCCACTCGATGCCCTCGACGGGAGCCCAGGTCTGCCCGTCATCCCGCGAGACGACGAGGGCGGAGCGGTTCGCATCCCACGCGCCGGGGTCACCCCAGTAGCTCACCGACATGTAGGAGACGTAGATCGTGTCGCCGATCGCGAAGCCCGCGGTGGGGATCTTGGTGACCTCGCCGGAGCCGTCGTTGGGGTCGTGGTCGCCCTCGATCAGCGGGGCCGCGAGCCCGATCCCGTCGGCCACCCAGCCGTCGAAGAAGATGCCGTCGGTCGGGTCGTCGTCGGTCGTCCAGGCGGCCACGTTGGAGCGCCACTGCCCGCCCTGACCGCCGGTCGTGCCCGGTGCGCGCTCGCCGAACGTGTCACCGAAGAAGAACCAGGTGCGGTCGCCCACGGTGGTCATCGAGCCGAGATCGGTGCCGGCCACGCCGACCGCCTCGGTGTCGTTGATGCCCGCCGGTCCCGTCAGCTGCGCGACCTCAGTGAGCCCGGAGATCCCGGTCAGCACGAACGGCTTGTCGGGGTCGGAATCGAGTTCCACGGGCGCCCCTCCCCCGGCGCATGCGGTGACCGTGACGGCCAGGGCGGCAGCGGCGAGCAGGGTGGTCGAGCGACGGGCACGGGTGGCAGACATGCGGCTCCTCGGCGAGCGACAGGGGTGTGGAGGCCGACGATACCGAAATCGATTTCAGTGCACCAGGGCTTTTGTTCGGGGGGCGGAGCGCATCGTGCACGGTCAGCGGCGTCGCGGCTCCACCAGCCGCCGCGGGGGCATGACATAATCTCCCCGTCCAGGTTCGCCGATCCTGGATCCGCGCTTGACCTCAGTCCGAACCTGGCCGCCGACGACGACGTGGCGGCGTCCTCACCCGAAGGGCTACGCATTCGATGACCAGACACGGGCAGGCGGTCGCGCCCTTCTCCGAGCATCTGACACCGCACTCACACTCCGTCGCACCGATCGCTTCCCCGTGATCACGCTCAGTGAGCTGCTTTTCGCCGACGCTCCAGAAGACACGAAGGACGAAGACCCCTTCATTTCCGAAGAGGATGCGTTTCTCGAAGCCCAGGTGAATGCCGTGCACTTCGACGCCATCACCGCCACTCTGGGCATCCTGTGCGATCTGCGGACCGCTCTACAGCTCGACGAAACGAACACGGGGCTTCTCGTTCTGAGAGGCGTGGGTCTGCTGGAGTGGTCCGGTGTCACCGACCGTCACAGGACGTCGTGGAAAGTGGTGGGCTCTTCGGCCCGGTCACTCGACGCGGGACTGGAACTTCATCTCGCATTGACTCCGGGGGCAGATCTCCGGGTCCGTGGGAGGAGCGCTGTCTTCCACTCGCTCGACGTGGCGGCGCTCGGAGAGATTCCCGACTTCGGCTCGCATACGGATCAGGAGGTGCGCAGCATGTCCCCACGGTGGGACTCCGCCGCCCGCGTCGTCCGTACGACACCGTTGGCGCTGGGACCCGGCAGGGCTCCCCGTTGAGTGAAAGGTACGCAATGCCGGAAGGGGAACTGAAGCTCTACCTGAGCTCGAGCGAAGCACTGGTTCTTTACGATTGGTTGGCGTCGACCCATGAGAGAGGCCTACCCGGCCTCGATGATGCCAGCGCTACCGTGCTGTGGGATCTTGAATCTCAATTGGAGCCACTCCTGGTCGATAGCAAGGGGGCCTGATGTCTGCGGATAACTACTTCTCGCTCGGATTGGGGGTCGTCCTCCTTGTTTTCGGCCCGCTCGTGGTGCGCCACCGTCAAAGGCTCTTCGATATCACCGCGGACGCCAATCGCGCCCTCGGTGGCGCCCCGGGCCGCGAGGTCGCCAAACGTGGCAGCGCCGCGTGGGTGGGCGCGTGCGGCATCGCGATGATCGCATTCGGGGTCATCGCACTCCTCGCGGGCGTGTTCGTGCGGGTGTGAGGGAATGCACACGTTCGCGGTGGCGTGTATCGCCAGTGGCATCGCCATCCTCCTGGCGGGATCCACCATGCTCCTGGCACGAAAGCGCCTGCTGAGGTTCGTACGCGCACGCTACGCCGTTGTTCTGAGCGAGGACCAGCTCTCCCCGCGGGAGGTCTCCCGGAGAATGCCCCGAATGCGCGCCATCATCGTCATCGCGACCGGGTTCCTGCTCTTCGGTGGCGCCCTGTTGACCCTGGGGTTGTTTCGAGTGCTGGCATGACCGCAGAGATTGATTGGAGTGCCATGAGCGAGGACCTCCTCAGCATCGATCTGGATGGCGATGACATCTCACGCCGGTCGCGGATGACGCTGCCCGAGTTGGATCTCGGCTTGCGGAAGGGGTGGGTCCGCCCTTCCGAGGGGATACGGCTCGTGGATCAGGCGATTCGCGAGGATCAGCGTATGCGACCCGAGGTTTTCGAGTTGACAGCGGCCGACGAGTGGAACTTCGCGGAGAAGGTGAGCCGACTCGTCCCCACGCCCACGGAGGAAAGCGACCGAAGTGCCCTGGGTATCTGGACCTACCTTTTCATGGCGTGGCTCTACGACAATCGAGACAGATTCGCCGACGTGCTCGGCATCGTCGAACTTCTGGCCGCAGATCTGGAGTTTCCGCCCGAGATCTCCGGAATGGTGAGGTGGATGCCGCCACCGGAAGGAGAGGAAGTGGGGATCGATGCTCTGATGCGCCACTGGGAACGGTATGTGGCGTCACGCCGCGAGGTGTATTCCGCACCGGAGCGGATGTTGGATGCTCCCCGTCGGACCTTTCCCGCATGAGCGGATTTATGCCACAGTGTCGGAAGAAACGCCACCATCGACAGGAGCGGTGAGAATGCCCGACATCGGTGTCGATACCGTCGTTCCGAATCTGCTGGTCGGAGTGCTGGTGATCGTGTTGGGCATTGTGGTGATTCGTCACCGCGCCCGTCTCAACGGGTTCATGTTCTCCGCGCAGAAGTCAATGCTCGGCGAGCGGTATGCGCGGGCGTCGGCAGGTCGGCAGACGCCGTGGATGATGGGCACGGTCGGGGTCGGCATCATCTGTATCGGACTGGCGATGACGGCAGCCGGAGTTGCCGGCGCGATCCAGAACATCGTCCTGTGACACGTCGACGGATGTACGGGGCACAGGGATTCGGCGAGCGCGGCTTCCTGTCTTTCCTTCGCGACAACGCGCGCCCTTCCGGTGACGTCGATCGTGAGCTTCTCCGGGCACCGATTCCGGACCTCAGTATCGATCACCTTCCCGAACGGATCGACCCCAACGCGGATGGTCTCTTTCACCTGGCAGCGATCCTCTGGGATGTCGATGAACGTCTGGCGCTGTCGATGTTCCGTGAGGCCGCGAGCGCCGGGTCGTGGGATGCCCTCGCTGCTCTCGGCGAGGGCGAGAACTGGCTGGGTGATCACGACCAGGCGGTGGTGCACCTTCGAGCCGCACTCGATCTTCGCCCGGACGGTCACGCACGGCTGGAGGGTCTACTCGGGGAGAGCCTGGTCCTCACTACGGAACCCGGCGATCCACGAGAGATCGAGCGCCTCCTCACGGCGGGCCTCCAGGAGTCTCCGGAGTTCGCGCTTCCGTTGGCGCGGCTCCTGCTGAGTGAGGGGCTGGTCGAGGAGGGGCGGGCATGGACGGAGTGGGCCGGCGAGGCCGAGGTATACGGAGCGGCGCTCCTCCTCGGCAACCTCCTGAGCGAAACGCCGGACAGCACCGACGCGGCCGAAGCGGCGTACTGGCTCGGGATCGCCACCGGTGACGCGCACAGCGGCCCACAATCTCGCGGTGCTGTTGCAGCAGCGGGGCAACGATGAACGCTCCAGAGAACTCCATCGACTCGCCCGTTCGATGGGCGACCGTCGCCCTTGGACTGACGGGCGGGCCGTCATGATGATCGCGTCGTTCTCGTCCGCGCCCGCGGAGGCGGCTGATGCACAGAGCGCATCGACCGGAGCACGGATCGGGGCACTTCTGTGGGGAGCAACGGCGACCGGACTGTTCGTGCTACTGGGGCACGAGAGCAGCATGTGGTGGATCGGGCTTCCCGTCTACGCATTCGTCGCCGCCGCGCTCGTGCGTTCCGCCTGGCTCGGCGTCTGGGTCTCGCCTGGAGCGGTGAAGGTGGTCTCCTGGTTCCGTACGCAGCGCTTCAGGGCCGGCGAGGTGTCGGCTGTGGAGCTGGTCCCCTACTTCGGCATGGGCGGTGCCTCCGTCGGATGGCTGCCTGTCGTCGGGTCCGTCCGGATGATTGAGGTCGAGATGACGAGCGGTCGGCGCGTGTGGCTACCCTCGACCATCGGCAGGCGGAACGGCGTCCTCCGGCTCGCGAGGACGATGCGCGCGGCGCTGGGCCTGAGTATCCATTGACCTCAGCGGTGTGCCGGCGACGAACACCCCGGGGCGGGAAGGAATGCGTGCTTCTCCCTCCCGGAAGCCCGCAGGCCGTTGCCACTGGTTGACCGACCTCACGGTCGGGAATGATGGGGTCGTGGAGACAACCACCCTCGACGACGTCGACGAGCCCGTCCTCGACCTTCATACGGCGCGCGTCAACGCCGGCGTCTTCGAGGTGGCGGGCTGCGCGGATCTTCAGGGCGGACGACTTCTCTACGAAGCGAGGAAGACCGGCGGACGCAAATTCCCCTCGTTTCGGAGGGCGAGCTGGGAGCGATTTCCCTTCACCGTGACGATCACCGGCGCCAGCCACTTCCACGTCCACGATCCGGAGGGACTCGGCACGATCGTGCTGGACCGCGTGACGCAGCATCCGGGCTCCGTCATCCTGCGCGGTGTGATTCCGGGCGAGATTCACATCGCGAAGACGGAATCCTCGGCGCCGGTGCTCACCATCGATCGAATGATCAGGCCGGACGAATGTCCACGCTCCTGACGGTCGCCTTCCTGACAATGGGTGCGCTTCTGGTGGCCTCCGCTACCGTCGTCGCAGTTCATCGCGAACGCGTGGGGCGGAATGTGATAGCCGCGGGCATGGCGGGGCGGCTCACACTGCCTGCATCCACCGTCGGTCTGGGCGTGAGCCTGATTCAGTTCCTCGTCGCGATCGGTTGCTTCGTTCTCGCCGTCTCTCTGCCTCGACGGCTGGGCGATGGCCGAGGTGAGGCATCACTCGTGCGTCTCGGGGAGATAGGGCCGCCGTGGGGTGAGGTACTGACCGTCGGCGTGGTCGCCGTCGGTCTCGCCACCTGCATCACTGGTGCACTCCTGTTGAGCCGATGCTGGTCGCACCGTGCGACGTGGCACACCGATCGCGGCCTGTCAGGGCTGCCACGTCGCGACCGCCGCCTGCTCTACGGCGGGAGTGGCCTTCTCCTGATCGGAACGGTGGCCTTCGTGGGCGGCGTGCTCTTTCTCTTCTCGGCCATCACATGACCGACTGCCTCGCCGTCGTGAAAGGAAGGGAACCATGCTGACCCTCGACTACCGGATACATCGGGACGCGAGCGCAGACGACGTGGCGTGGGATCGGATCGACGACGTGTCGCTGGGCTACTGGCGTTTCCTCGGTGACATCGTGCTCATGACGGACGACGCAGACCAAAGCATGCGGTGGGGCTGGTTGCCGATACTCGGCTTCGCGCTCCAGATGACGAACGCGGCCCACGTGATCCAGCGCGGTGAACCGCACACGCTGGAGATCCTCGGATCGGAGCGGTGCCTCCACTTCGCCCCGCGAGGCACTCGGATCGAGATCGTCGCCGACGACAGCGAACGGCCGGCCTTCGTCTCGGCACAGGAACTGGTCGAGGCATCGGATCAGATGCTCTCTCGACTACGCGCGGAAGTGGAGGGACGGCACCCGGGCCTCCTCACCAACCGCCGCTACCGCGACCTGCTCTCGTTCGACCCGGAGTATCCGACGCGAGCGACAGAGGCGAACCACCGCGCCGCCGGCGGAGATGATGGCGTGCGTGGAGAATCACCCTCGACGAGGTCTCAGACCTGGCCCTCGGCAGGGACGGTGACATCGACCGATGGAAAGGCGATCTAGGTGAAAGGACTCACCGTCGAATGATCCTCGGCGTCGTTATCGGGCTCGTGATCGTGACGGTCGGAGCCGCACTTCTTCTCGCCAGGCACGCGTTCTTGCGGTTCGCCCTGCGGTGGTTCCGACGGTTCTACGGTCAGCCCGTGGCCGACACGTTCGAGCATCGCGGAGAGAAGGGGATCATCGTTGGCGGCGCCGGATTCATCGTGTTCGGGATCGTGCAGATCGTCGTCACCGTTGTCGGGCACTCCTAGCGATCACCGACACAACCGTGGGTGGGGGCGACGTCCGCCCCCACCCACGCCCCTCCGGGGTTCAGCCCGCCGTGGCGTTCTCGTAGGCGCGCATCGCGGCGTCCTGCGCATCCTTCAACGCGTCCTCGGGAGACTTGTCGCCGAGCAGCGCCGCGGTGATGGCGTTGTTCAACTCGTTCTGGATCTCCTGCCCCGCGGGCGAGGAGCCGAACGACTTCCCGTAGTCCACGACGTCGTAGTACGTGGAGATCACCTGGTCGAAGCCCGCGTTGCCGCTCTCGGTCACGAACTTCTCGCGGATGGCCTGGTCGGCCGAGGGCGAGCCGGTGAACAGCCCGGTGTTGATGCCGCCCTCCTCCTCGATGGTCTTCGCCCGCGCGTCGCCCGCCGCCATCCACGCGTCGTCCGAGGTGAGGTTCACCATCCACGCGCACGCCGCCGCGGGGTTCTTCGCCCCGACGGGGATCACGAACGCCGTGCCGGACGCGACCGAGAACGGCTCCCCGTCGCTGTTGAGGAACGGCACCGCCTCCAACTGGATCTGGTCGGCGTAGGGGCTGAGCACGTTGGGGTACCACTGGGCGTTCACCTGCGAGCCGACCTGCTGCGCCACGAACTGGTTCTGGTCGCCGAACGCGTCGAACGAGTCGGTGAAGCTCTTCACCGCCGCGAAGCCGCCCTGCGCGTCGGTGATCTGCTTGAGCATCTCGATGCCCGCGACGTTGCTCGGGTCGTCCAGGGTGGGGGCGCCGTCGGCGTCGTTGAGCTGACCGCCCATGCCGAGGATCCACAGCCCCGCCTGGCCGGTGGCGACCGGGTCGAAGCCGAGCCGCGACGGCACGCCGCCCGACTCCTGGTACATCTTCGCGATCGCTCCGAGCAGCACGTCGGGCTGCGAGGTGTCGATCTCCTCCGCGGTCACCCCGGCCTCGTCGAGCACGGCCTTGTTCAGCAGGATCGCCGGCGGCTGGTAGAACTGCGGCACCGCCCACACCGCATCCTCGTAGGTCACGTCGTCGACCACGAACGGGTACCAGTGGTCGCGCGGCGTCACGTCCTGCGCGGCGAAGCACTCGTCGAGCGGCATGATGAGGTCTTGCGCGGCGTAGGTCGTGACGTAGCGGCGGTCCATCTGCACCACGTCGGGCACGTCACCGCTCGCGATGCGGGTGGTGAACTTCTGCGCGTCGAAGGCCGTCGCGTCGAGGTCGACCTTCACGTCGCTCAACTGCTCTGCCGCATAGTCCATGCGCGAGGTGCCGACGTCGTCGGCGTTCTCGAACCCCCACGCCTTCAGCGTGCCGCTCGGCTCCGCACCGAAGTCGGCGTCGGCGGCCTGGTCTCCCCCTCCTCCCCCGCCGCAGCCGGCGAGGACGAGGACGGATGCGGCGGTGACCGCGGTGATTCCCCACATGCGTGTGCGCATGACTGCTCCTTTTCGATCGGTGGTGCGTTGTCAGCCCTTGCGCCCCTGGGTGGCGACGCCCTCGATGAAGGAGCGCTGCCCGAAGGCGAAGAGGATGAGCATGGGCAGCGTCACCAGCAGCGAAGCGACCATGACGTACTGGTAGTCGCCGTGGCCTCCCGCTGTGGGGCTGTACTTGGTCATGGCGTAGGCGATGCCGAGCGGGGCGGTGAACTGGTCGACCGACCCGGCGTTGAGGTAGATGAGGGCGGCCTGCAGGTTGTTCCAGCTGGCCTGGAACTCGAACAGGAACACGATCACGAACGACGGGATCGACAGCGGCATCGCGATCCGCCAGAACAGCCCCCACGCGCTCGCCCCGTCGAGCCGCGCCGCCTCGAACAGCTCCCGCGGCAGCCCGAGGAAGAACTGCCGCTGCAGGAAGATGTAGAACGCCGACCCGAACAGGTTCATGCCCCACAGCGGCACCCACGTGCCCAGCAGCCCGGTCTCCTTCCAGATCAGGTAGATCGGGATCATGGTCACCGCGCCGGGCAGCATCATGGTCGCGAGCACGAGGCCGAACAGCAGGCCGCGGCCGGGGAAGCGGAAGTACGCGAAGCCGAACGCCACGATCGAGCTGGAGATCGCCACGGTCCCCGCGGCCAGCAGGGCGATGGCGATGCTGTTGCCCATCCAGCTCAGCAGCGGCAGCTGGTTCCACACCTCGACGTAGTTCTCCGGCACGAACGTCTTCGGGATGAGGGCGTTGTCGAACACCTCGCCGCGCGGCTTGAGGCTCGCCGCGATCAGCCACACGAACGGGTAGAGGAACAGCAACCCGAACAGCACGAGGATCACGTTCAGCACGATGCGGCCGGCGAGGCTCTTCGGCTGGTGGAGCCGGCGGCGCCAGCGCCCGCGCGTGGGGACCGTGGTGGTGAACGTGCCGGGGCTCTTCTCCCGCTCGACCTCGACGGGTTCCGGGCGCAGTGTCTGCGACATCAGCGGTCTCCCTCGTAGTAGACGAAGCGGTTGCCGACCTTCACCTGGATCAGGGTGATCAGCATGATGATCACGAACAGCAGCCACGCCATCGCCGCCGCGAATCCGAAGTTGAACTGCCGGAACGCCTGCTGGAACAGGTAGATGGCGTAGAACAGCGACGCCTCCGGCGAGGAGTTGCTCTGGTCGCGCCAGAACAGCAGGTACGCCTGGTCGAAGATCTGGAACGCGGCGATCGACAGCACGATCACGTTGAAGAACATCGCCCCGGAGATCATCGGCAGGGTGATCGAGAAGAACTTGCGGACGGGCCCCGCGCCGTCGAGCGACGCCACCTCGTACAGCTCGACGGGCACGTTCTTCAGCGCCGCGAGGAAGATCACCATCGTCCCCGCGACCGTCCACAGCGTCATCATCACGATGCTCGGCTTCACCCACGCCGGGTCGACGAGCCACTGCGGCCCCTCGATGCCGAACAGCCGGAGGAACTGGTTCACCGCGCCGGAGTTGCCGTTGAGCAGCAGGAAGAACACCGCCGCCGTCGCGACCGCCGGGGTCATCTTCGGCAGGTAGTACAGCACCCGGAAGAACCCGGCGCCCCGGCCGACCCGGTTGAGCAGCATCGCCAGCACCAGCGCGAACACGATCTCCAGCGGCACGGCCATCACCACGTAGAAGAGGGTGTTCGCGAGCGAGACCCCCACCCGCGGGTCGTCGAACAGGTTGGCGTAGTTGTCGATGCCGATCGGGCGGGCGGTGTTCGTGGCCAGGTTGTAGCTGCTGAACGAGATGTAGAGGCTGTAGATCATCGCGCCGGCCGTGAACACCAGGAACCCGATGATCCAGGGCGAGATGAACAGGTAACCCGCGAGGGCCTCGCGGCGGTTGTAGCGATCGCGCGTGCGTGGCGTCCGTGCCATCCACCCGCTCCTTCCCTGCGATGATCCGGCGTACGGGGGCACGCCGGAGAGACCGTGGTGCCCGGGCTGCGGGGCACGCGCGATGCCGGATCGGGGCCGCCCGTGCTGCGCGACGGGGGGAGGCGCAGTCAGCGGTCCGAGCCTTGAATCGGACAGTAGGACCGGAGAAGCGTTTCGCCACGGGGCTTGCGCAGAACCGTTTCCTGTGGTTCACCTGGACGCGCCTTCGACGGCCGCACCACGCCGCCGATATTCCGCCTAGGATGACCGGAAGTGACCGTAGGAGGGGCGGGCGATGTTCGACGAGCGACGGCGCCAGGCAGCGCTCGAGGAACTGGGGATCCTTGACACACCACCGGACGAGCGAGTGGACCGGGTGGCGCGACTGGCGAAAGAGATGTTCGGGGTACCGATGGTCAGCGTCTCGCTGATCGACCGGGACCGGCAATGGCGCAAGGCGCAGATCGGCCTCGGGGGGAACGAGGCCCCGCGCGAGGACTCGTTCTGCGACTACACCGTGTCGCAGGATCGAACGGTGGTGGTGGAAGACGCGAGCGCCACCGACCTGTTCGCCGAGAACCCGTTCGTCACGGGCGACCCGCACCTGCGGTTCTACGCCGGGCACCCGCTGCACGCCCCGGGCGGAGAGCCCATCGGCACCCTGTGCGTGCTCGACACCGAGCCGCACGTGCTCACCGACTCGCAGCAGGATCTGCTCCGCGACCTCGCGTTCTGGGTGCAGACGGAGCTCGCGCAGGACGCCGACATCGACCACGCCGCGGTCGTGCAGCAGGCGTTGCGGCCCCGCGTACTGCCCGAGGTCGAGGGCTACACGATCGCGGCCGGCGCGGCCCCGCGGGGCATGCTCGCCGGCGACTACTTCGACTTCTCGCGGCACGGCGACGCCCTGCGCGTGACCCTGGCCGATGCGATGGGCAAGGGCACCGGTCCCGCGCTCGTGGCGGCCACGGTGCGCGCGTCGTTGCGCACGGCCCCGGAGCGTCCGCTCACCACGGCCGTCGCCGACGTCGACCGGCTCCTGGAGGACGACCTCGCCGACACCTCGATGTTCGTCACCGCGGTGGTCGCCGAGCTGCAGCCCTCGACCGGTGAGCTGCAGGTGATCGATGCGGGGCACAGTCTCGCGTTCGTGATCCGCGCCGACCGCTCCTGGACCCCGCTGCGCTCCACCAACCTGCCGCTGGGCATGGGCATGGGCGTCGCCGACCCGCGGGAGCCGATCACGACGACGCTGGAGGCGGGCGACACCTTCATCTGCTGCAGCGACGGCCTGCTCGACGTGCTCGACGAGGACGACCCCTTCGCACACGTCGACCGCGTGCTCGCCGCACTCGGCCCCGACGGCGCGGTGCAGGAGGCGCTGCGGCTGGCGAACTCGGACGAGCGCGCCACCGACGACATCACCGTCGTGGTGGTGCGGAGGGACTCGTGACCGCCCGGTTCGCGACCATCCGCATCCTCGCGCTGCTGTCGGTGCTGCTCGGCGTCAACTACGTCGCCTGGCGCTGGCTGGAGTCGGTGAACTGGTCGGCATGGTGGATCGCCGTGCCGCTCGTGATCGCCGAGACCTACAGCCTCATCGACACGTTCCTGTTCTGCCTGACGATGTGGCGCGCCAAGGAGCGCCCGGCCCCGGTGTCGCCGCCGCAGGGCACGGTCGACGTGTTCATCACCACGTACGACGAGCCGATCGAGCTCGTCATGACCACCGCGCGGGCGGCGAAGCGCATCGCCTACCCGCACACGACGTGGATCCTCGACGACGGGGCGCGCCCCGAGCTCGAAGCCGAGGCCCGCGCCGCCGGTGTCGCCTACCTCACCCGCTCGGAGGACTGGACGGGAAAGCCCCGGCACGCCAAGGCCGGCAACCTCAACAGCGCCCTGTTCCAGACCGACGGCGAGTTCCTGCTCATCCTCGACGCCGACCAGGTGCCCGACCCGCTGATCCTGCACCGCACGCTCGGCTACTTCGCCGACGACCCCGAGGTCGCGCTCGTGCAGACGCCGCAGTGGTTCGTGAACGTCGACGAGGCCGACCCGCTCGGCAGTCAGGCACCGCTGTTCTACGGCCCCATCCAGCAGGGCAAGGACGGCTGGAACGCCGCGTTCTTCTGCGGCTCCAACGCCGTGCTGCGACGTGAGGCGCTCATGCAGCTCGGCATCGTCGGCTACGTGCGCGAGGTGACGGAGTCGGCCGCGAAGGCGCTCAAGACCTCCGAGACCCTGATCGCGAAGGAGGCGGAGGCCGCGACCGACCCCGCCCTGGCGACCGAGCTCGGGGCGCTGCGCATCGCGATCTCGCGCGGCCGGAAAGACCTCGCCGCCGGGGAGTCGGTCGCCGAGGTGGCGGCACGCGTGGGCGACGCCGTCGACAACGCCTCCCGCATCCTGGTCGCGCACGACCTGGACGGCATCCGCGCCGACCTGGCCGAGATCGGCGCGCTGCCGATGCAGCACGACGCCGAGCTCGGACTCGTCGTGGTCGACGAGGCCGGGCTCGACGCCCTGGCGGCGTCGGACCTGTCGCCCATCACCGCGGTGGAGGCCGTGCGCGGACTGCTTGACACGCTGCGGCTCGACCGCGGCGACGAGGCGCAGCCGATCCTCCCGCTCGCCACGATCTCGGTCACGGAAGACATGGCGACCGCGATGCAGCTGCACGCCCTCGGCTGGCGCAGCGTCTACCACCACGAGATCCTGGCCCACGGGCTCGCCCCGGAAGACCTGCGCACCATGCTCACGCAGCGCCTGCGGTGGGCACAGGGCACGTTGCAGGTGATGCTGCGCGACAACCCGCTCGCCAAGCGCGGCCTCTCGGTCGGGCAGCGGCTGATGTACTTCGCCACGATGTGGAGCTACCTGTCGGGCTTCGCGGCGATCGTCTACCTCGCCGCGCCCGTGATCTACCTGGTGTTCGGGGTGCTCCCGGTGACCGCGTGGTCGGTGGACTTCTTCGCGCGGTTCCTGCCGTACTTCCTCATCAACCAGGCGCTGTTCCTCGTGGTCGCGAAGGGCGTGAAGACCTGGCGCGGCCAGCAGTACTCGCTCGCCCTGTTCCCGGTGTGGATCCGTGCCTGCTGGACGGCCTTCGCGAACGTCGTTCTCGGCCGGCCGCTGTCGTTCGCCGTCACCCGCAAGGACGGCCGCGACCCGCGCGGCGTGCCGTGGGGCGAGATCTGGCCGCAGCTCACCGCCATGATCGTGCTCGCCGTCGCGCTCGTGATCGGGGTGGTGCGGGTGTTCCTCGGCACGGCCGACGGCACGGGCACCCTCGTCAACACCGCCTGGGTGCTGTACGACCTCGTCGTGCTCAGCGTCATCATCCAGGCCGCCCGGTACCGCGGTCCCGCCGCGGCCATCCTCGAGAAGGAGTCGAATGAACGTCAGCACTGACACCAGGGACGGCTACGCCGTCGTCGCCATCACGGGGCGCCTCACCGCGTCTGGCGCACCCCTGCTGCGCAACGCCGTGAGCGACCTCGTCGCCGCGGGGCAGCCGCGCATCGCGATCGACCTCAGCGGCACCGAGTTCGTCGACTCCTCGGGCCTCGGCGCCCTCGTCGGCGGGCTCAAGAGCGCCCGCGTGGCCGGGGGCGACCTGCGGATCGCGGCCGTGCCGGAGGCCGTGCGCACGGTGCTCCACCTGACCAACCTGGATCGCGTGCTGCGCGACTACCCGACGCCGGAATCGGCGTTCGATGGCCGCTGAGGTCCGGGCGTTCCACGTCGACGGGCCCGCCGGGCTCGCCCTGGTCGACAGCGCGCTCGACGCGCTCGACCGGCTCTGGGCCGATGGTCCGGAGATCCCCGCCGAGGACCAGGTGCTGTTCGCGCTGGCCGTCAGCGAAGTGACCACCAACATCGCGCAGCACAACGAGCGCACCGACGTGGTGTTCAGCGTCGACGTGCGTGTCTCGGCGGACGAGCTGCGCGCCTACATCCGCGACACCGCGCCGCCCGCCCCGATCGACTGGGACACCGTGTCCATGCCGGGCGAGGACAGCGAGAGCGGGCGCGGCCTGGCGCTGTCGCAGGCCGCGCTCGACGAGTTCCGGCACGTGCCGGGCGACGCCGGAAACACGTGGGTGCTGGTGCGGCGGGTCGGCGTCGACCGGGGCGAGGGCTGAGCGGTCAGGCGAGCCAGGCGGGAGCTCGGCCCCGCAGCACGGCCCCGTCGATCGAGAAGCGCCCGGCACCGGTGAGCGCGAGGGCCAGAGCGGCCGCGCCCAGCACGGCCACGAACTCGTAGCCGCCCTCGCCCACCCAGAGACCGGCGGGCAGGTGCACGAGCACGAGCGCGACCAGCATGTCGATCGCGAGCACCACGCCGACCGGGCGGGTGAACAGCCCGAGCATCAGCAGGATGCCGCCGATCAGCTCGACGAAGGCGACCACGGGCGCGGCGATCTCCGCGAACGGCACACCCATGCCGGCGAAGCTGCCGATGGTTCCGGGGATCGTGTACTCGAAGATCTTCTGGGCGCCGTGGGCGGCGAAGATCGCACCGGTGACGACCCGGAGGATCAGGAGTCCCAGCGAGGGGGCGGGGCGGTGGGCAGTGGTGTTCGTCATGAGGAGTTCTTCCGTCGTGGCAGGACACCCGCGCGCGGCGCGGACCAGGGGGTTCCCTGCCTCCACGCTAGGAAGAGCGGCTTTCCATCCCCTGAACGTGTCGGGCGCAGGTCACGCCGAGCCGCGCGGGTGCCACAGCACCAGCTCGGTCGAGCGACGCAGCCGTCGTCCACCGGGCATCGGGACCACGCCGGACGAGCCGGCCGCGAACACCCGCACGCCCGGGCGGTTCTCCCGCTCGGCGCGCAGCGCGGCCTCGAGCGCGACGACGCGCCCGCGCAGCATCCGGTTCTCGTCCTCCAGGTCGAGGAGCTTGGCGATCGCGGGCAGGCTCATCCCCTCGGAGGAGAGCTGCGCGACCTCCCGCAGCTGCTCGATGTTCCGCGACGAATACCGCCGGGAGCCGCCCGGCGTGCGGCCGGGCACCACGAGCCCGATGCGGTCGTACTGGCGGAGGGTCTGCGGGTGCAGGCCCGACAGCTCGGCGGCCGCGGCGATCGCGAAGACGGGGGTGTCGGCGTCCATCACGCACTCCACCCCCGTCCCTCGGCGTTCGCACTCATCGGCGGGCCTTCGCCATCAACTCCGCCCGCGGGTTCTCCTGCGGCTCCAGCTGCTGGAACTTCTCCAGCGCCTCACGCGCGGCGTCGTCGAGGTGCGTCGGCACCGCGACCTGGAGCTCGGCGAGCAGGTCGCCCGTGCCCTTGGAGGTCGCGACACCGCGGCCCTTGACGCGCAGCACGCGCCCGGACGGAGTGCCAGGGGCGACGCGCAGCTTGACCACGTCGCCGCCGAGCGTCGGCACCTCGATGGTGGCACCGAGCGTGGCCTCGGTGAATGTGACCGGCACGACCACGCGGAGGTTGAGGCCGTCGCGCGTGAACACGGGGTGCGGTCGCACCGTGATCTGCACCACGATGTCACCGCTCTCTCCGCCGTCCGGCGACGGACGACCCCGGCCGCGCAGCCGGATCTTCTGCCCGTCGGCGACGCCCGCGGGGATCTTCACCTTGAACGGCTTGCCGTCCTCGCCCTGCAGCGTGATGGTCTCACCCTGCACGGCGGTGGTGAAGTCGAGCGTGGTGCGGGCGGTCACGTCGGCGCCGCGCTGCGGTCCGCCGAAGCCGCGGAACCCGCCGCTCGGCTGACCGAACCGGCCGCCGCCGAAGCCGCTGCCCTGCCCCTGGTTGAACATCGCGAAGATGTCCTCGAAGTCGGCGCTCTGGCCTCGCCCCTGCTGTCCGAACCGGCTGAAGACGTCTTCGAACCCGCCCGCCCCGGAACCGCTGGCCGTGAAGCGGGCGCCCGAGCCCATGGCGCGGATCTCGTCGTACTCCTTGCGCTGCTCGGGGTCGGAGAGCACCGAGTAGGCCTCGCTGATCTCCTTGAACTTGGCCTCGGCCTTCGCATCGCCCTGATTGGAGTCGGGGTGATACTTGCGCGCGAGCTTGCGGTACGTCTTCTTGAGGTCAGCGTCGCTGACGTCCTTCGTGACCCCGAGGGTCTTGTAGAAGTCCTTGTCGAACCAATCCTGGCTGGCCATCGATCACCTACTCCGCAGGGACGGCGACGACGACCTTCGCGGGACGCAGCTCGACGTCGCCCAGGCGGTACCCCACCTCGACGACCTCGAGCACCGTGGCCTTCTCGACGCCGGGGGTCGGCTGCTGGAAGATGGCCTCGTGGCGCTGCGGGTCGAATTCCTCGCCCTTGTCGCCGTAGGCCACGACTCCGAGACGCTCCACCACGGCGCGCACCTTGTCGGCGATCACGGCGAAGGGGGTGCCCTCCACCAGGTCGCCGTGCTGTTCGGCGCGGCCCAGGTCGTCGAGCACCGGGATGAGGCCCTTGGCGGCCTCGCCCTTGGCGCGCTCGATCTCGATCTGGCGCTGTTCCTCGGTGCGGCGGCGGTAGTTGGCGTACTCGGCCTGCAGGCGCTTGAGGTCGTTCAGCAGCGTCGACTCGAGGTCGGCGAGCACGGCGTCTTCCGCCGCGGCCTCGCCGGTCTGCGTCGCGCCCAGGATGTCGTTCACCGTCAGGTCGTCGGGGGCACCGTCGACCGGCGTCTCGTCCGACCCTTCGGCGGCCTGCGCCTCGCGGGAGTCCGGGTTCTGCGGCGCGGGGCCGGACGCCTGAGCGTCCGACCCCTCGCTGCGACCTTCGGCGGACTCAGGATTCTGGTTCTCGTCGAAGTTCTTGTCGGTCATGGTTACTTCTTCTCGTCCTCGTCGTCGACGACCTCGGCGTCGATGACGTCTTCCTCGGAGGAGGGGGCGTCACCGGCCGGGGTCTCGCCGTCAGCCGAAGCGCCGGCGGCGGCATCCGCCTGCGAGGAGGCGTAGATCGCCTCGCCGAGCTTGGACTGCGACTGGTTGAGCTTCTCGAACGCGGTCTTCACGGCCTCGTCGTCGTCGCCGGCCAGGGCCGTCTTGAGGGCATCGACATCGCCCTTGACCTCGGTCTTGACGTCGTCGGGGAGCTTGTCCTCGTTCTCGGAGATCAGCTTCTCGATGGAGTACGCCAGGGTCTCGGCCTGGTTGCGGGTCTCGGCGGCCTCACGGCGCGCCTTGTCCTCGGCGGCGTGCTCCTCGGCCTCGCGCACCATGCGCTCGATGTCTTCCTTCGACAGCGACGAGCCGCCGGAGATGACGATCGACTTCTCGGTGCCGGTGCCCTTGTCCTTCGCGGACACGTGCACGATGCCGTTGGCGTCGATGTCGAACGTGACCTCGATCTGCGGGATGCCGCGGGGCGCCGGGGCGATGCCGGTCAGCTCGAACGTGCCGAGCGGCTTGTTGTCGCGCGTGAAGTCGCGCTCGCCCTGGAAGACCTGGATCGCGACGGACGGCTGGTTGTCGTCGGCCGTGGTGAAGGTCTCGCTGCGCTTGGTCGGGATGGCCGTGTTGCGCTCGATGAGCTTGGTCATCATGCCGCCCTTGGTCTCGATGCCGAGGGAGAGCGGGGTGACGTCGATGAGCAGGACGTCCTTGCGCTCGCCCTTCAGCACACCGGCCTGCAGTGCGGCACCGACGGCGACGACCTCGTCGGGGTTCACGCCCTTGTTGGCCTCCTTGCCGGTCTCGCGCTTGACGAGCTCGGCGACGGCGGGCATGCGGGTCGATCCACCCACGAGCACGATGTGGTCGATGTCGGACACCTTGATGCCGGCCTCGCGGATCACGTCCTCGAACGGCTTCTTGGTGCGGTCGAGCAGGTCCTTCGTGAGGTCCTCGAACTTCGCGCGGGTGATGGTCTCGCTCAGCGACACCGGACCGGACTCGGTCAGCGACAGGTACGGCAGGTTGATGCTGGTCGAGGTGGAGCTGGAGAGTTCCTTCTTGGCCTGCTCCGCGGCCTCCTTGAGGCGCTGCAGCGCGATCTTGTCGCCCGAGACGTCGACGCCCGTGGTCTCCTTGAACTGCTTGATCAGGTAGTCGACGAGGCGCTGGTCCCAGTCGTCTCCACCGAGGCGGTTGTCACCGGCGGTGGCGCGCACCTGGATGGTGGAGAAGTCGTCGTCCTTGCCCACCTCGAGGAGGGAGACGTCGAACGTTCCGCCACCGAGGTCGAAGACGAGGATGAGCTCGTCTTCCTTACCCTTGTCGAGGCCGTAGGCGAGGGCCGCCGCGGTCGGCTCGTTGATGATGCGGAGCACGTTGAGGCCCGCGATCTCACCGGCCTCCTTGGTGGCCTGGCGCTCGGCGTCGTTGAAGTACGCGGGGACGGTGATGACCGCGTCGGTCACGGTGTCGCCCAGGTACGACTCGGCGTCGCGCTTGAGCTTCTGGAGGATGCGCGCGGAGATCTCCTGCGGCGTCCACTTCTTGCCGTCGACCTCGAAGGTCCAGTCGGTGCCCATGTGGCGCTTGACCGAGGCGATGGTCCGGTCGACGTTGGTGACGGCCTGGCGCTTCGCGGTCTCGCCGACGAGCACCTCCCCGTCCTTGGTGAAGGCCACGACCGAGGGGGTCGTGCGGAAGCCTTCGGCATTGGCGATGACCTTGGGCTCGCCGCCCTCGAGGACGCTGACGACGGAGTTGGTGGTTCCGAGGTCGATACCGACAGCACGTGCCATGTGTTCTCTCCTTTGTTGGGAAGTCTGTTGTGGTTCGGAAAACCTGCGGCGATCAGGGAAACCTGAGTCGCGATGGCTCAAGTGTACTCCCGGCGCACGACCGTGTCAAACAAACTTGATATGGCTCGGCTCAACTTTGTATCGCCGGGGTCGACGGAGTGTCCGGACCCCCATGGGGCCGGAGGGAGAGGATCCGGAACCAGTCCGGATCCGGCTCACTTGCCGCCGGGAGGACCGATCAGCAGCAGGATCACGTAGAGCGCGACGATGCCCACGACCAGCAGCACCGCGAGCACCCACGGGCGGCGGAGGAACCAGCGCATCAGCCGGTCGTACCAGCGGCGGTCGCGGGGGTCGTCGGTGGGGTCGAGCCGCCAGTCGCCGCGCAGCCGATCGGAGCGGTGCAGCCAGATCTCCATCGGGATGGTGGCGTAGGGGATCACGGCGCTCGCCACCGCCAGTACGCCGACGCCCGGGTGCCAGCGCTGATTGAGCGCGACCAGGACGGCGGTGGCGGCATAGGCGAGGAACACGAAGCCGTGGATGCCGCCGCCGACCGTGACCACGACCCCGGGGGCGCCGACCGCCCTGGCGATGATCGCGGCGATCAGGATCGTCCAGGTGATCGCCTCCGCGATCGCCAGGACACGGTACAGACGGCCAGGGGTGCGGAACACGGGACTCCTCGGGTGGGGTACCCCTCCAGAGTATCCGCGCCGTCCGCGGGCGCCGAATCGCAGCACCCGCCGTTCCCACCGGAATACCGGACGAGGGAGGGGCGTTGCCGAAGGCATGGTGACAGTGGACCCGGACGCGCTCTCGCACGTGCTCGACGCCGCGGAGCTTCGGGTCGGCGTGGCGCGGCGCATCCCGCTCGCCGCCGGAGGGCTGCTCCCGATCCCGGCCGGGCCCACGACGCTCGTCTACCTCGCATCCGGCAGCGTGCAGGGGCATCCGCCCCTCGGCGATGGCTGCCGCCTCGGCGTCGACCCCGACTCCCGCCGCCTCACCCTCGAGACCCGCGAGCGCCGCGACCACCTGGTCGCCGGTGACGCGTTCCTCACCCTCGGCCGCACCGCGTTCGTGCTGGAAGCCGACCGCGACACCACGCTCATGGTGGTCGACCTCGAGTTCGCCGACGCGACCTCACCGCTGCCCGCCCTCCTGCCGCCGTTTCTCACCGTCACCGGATTCGACGCGCTCGAGCCCGCGGCCGCCGCGCTCGCCGAGAACATGGGCCTCGTCGACCCCGCGGCCTCCCCCGCCCGGCAGGGCGACCCCGTGATCTGCCGCATGATGGCGAAGACCGTGCTGATGTCGGTCATCCGCGCCTGGGCCGCCAACGGCTGCGCACCCGCGGGCTGGCCCTCGCTGTCGAACGACCCGTTCCTCGACCGCGTGGTCGACGCCATCCACCAGGAGCCAGGACGCGACTGGACGGTCGAGCGCCTCGCGGCCATCGGCGCCATGTCGCGCTCCACCTTCGCCGAGCGGTTCCGCGTCGCGGTCGGCCGCTCCCCCGCCGACTACGTCACGGAGGTGCGCATCGACGCGGCCAAGCGCCTGCTCGACGCCGGGCGCTCCGTGTCGGACGTGTCGCGCGAGCTCGGCTACGCGTCCGACGAGGGCTTCAGTCGCGCGTTCCGCCGCCGCACGGGTATGACCCCGTCGTCCTGGCGTTCCGCCGCCCGCACTCCCGCCCTGGTCTGAGCGCCGACCCCCGCCGCCGACGTCCCGGTGACCGATCGCGTCTCAGCCCGATCTCGATGGCGTGCCGCCCACGACTCCGCAGATCCGCGGCGATGCGACTGCTCGGGCTACGGGCAGGCGACACATCGCCGGGAAACCGCGGAGTTGTGAACCGGGACCGCGGGAGGCGGCGCCGCCCTGTGCTCCGTCAGCCCCGCGTGCTCAGCCGGTTCGACAG
This sequence comes from Microbacterium sufflavum, assembly GCF_023091155.1. NCBI lineage: Bacteria > Bacillati > Actinomycetota > Actinomycetes > Micrococcales > Microbacteriaceae > Microbacterium > Microbacterium sufflavum. Next base: position 793,851 of record NZ_JAHWXK010000001.1, read on the forward strand.
GCCGAACAGCACCGCACCCGCGAGCAGCGACACCGCGCCGATCACGTAGGCGAGCTCCACGCTCAGCGTGTCGACGAGCAGCCCGCCCAGACCCGCGGCGAGGGTGATCGCCCCCTGGAACCCGACGACCACGAGGCTGCCGCCCGCCTCCAGGCGATCCGGCATGCGGTGCCCGACCCACGTGTTGATCACGATCAGCCACGACGAGAAGACGAAGCCCCAGACGAGCACGACCACGCCGACGCCGATGATCGACCCGGAGAAGAGGATCATCGAGATGACCGCGGCGGCGATCACGAGCGGCGCGAACACGGCGAAGAACGCGAACGACCGGTCGATCACCAGCCCGATCGAGATGTTGCCGAGGAGACCGCCGACGCCGAACAGCGCCAGCAGCACCACGATGGTCGAGGCGTCGACGTCGGGGATGCGCTCGAGCGCCAGCCGCACGTACGTGTAGGCGAGGAAGTGCCCGAGCACCACGAGGACGTGCCCGACCATGCCCAGCCCGATACCGGGGCGGCGGACCGTGTCGACGAGCAGCCGCAGGCTCGACGCCCGCTCGGCCGGCACCGACGGCAGCGCCCAGCGCAGCGCGACCGCCAGCACCACCATCAGCACGCCGGCGAGCGCGAACACCATCCGCCAGTCGACGACCTCGCTGAGCATCACGCCGATCGGCACCCCGGCGACCGTGGCCAGCGACACCCCGGCCGAGGTGAACATGACCCCGCGGCCCAGGTGCTCCGGCCCCGCGAGCCGTGCGGCGACCGTGATCGACATGGTCCAGTAGGCGCTGATCGCCGCGCCCAGCAGGAACCGGGCGGCGAGCACGAGCAGCAGGTTCGGCGCGATCGCGACCACGAGGTTCGACACGGCCGCGGCGAGCGCCATCCACACCAGCAGCGACCGGCGGTCGAGGCGCGGGAAGATCAGCCCGATCGTGGGCGCGACGACGAGTCCCACCAGCGCCGTGACCGTGACCGTCTGCCCCGCCTGACCCGGGGTGACCCCGAGGCCCTCGGCCATCTCGGTGAGGACGCCGTTGGGGAGGAACTCGGCGGTCACGAGCAGGAAGCCCATGATCATGAGCGCGATGAGTCCGCCGTAGCGGATGCGGTCGGCCCGGGTGGGCGCCGCGGTGGGGACGGGGGCAGTCGTGGTCATGCTTCCACCCTTCCGGCGCCCGTGCGTCCGCGCCCGACCGGTCGTCCGCCGCGTCCGACCGATCGTCCGACCCTGGACACGCGCCCGCGCACCCCCGTAGGCTCGTCGTCGCACCGGGAGTCGCCCGGGAAGCCCGAGCGGAAGGAGGCGATGAGATGAACACCGTCGTCGTCGCGCCCTTCGCCGACCACCTTCCCCTCGAGGCCGCCCGCTCCTGATCGCCGTGCGGCCTCCCTTCCCGGAGCCACACCGTGACCGATCCCTCCGCTTCCCCGGAAGCCGCGTCCTTCGACGCCTCCCCCTTCGATTCCCTCGAGACCTCCCTGTCCTTCGCCGACGTCGAACCCGGTGACGGGCAGCGCTGGACCACCTGGCCGTCCGCCACCCCGACCGAGCGCGGCCCCGAGCCGCGGCCCGCGTGGGTCGTGACCTCGGCGGGCGCGCTCGACACCGAGCTCGGCATCCTCAAGACGGGCAAGGAGGCCGACGTGTTCCTGCTCGAACGCGCCGTTCCCGACGACCCCGCGCAGCGCACGCTGCTGGCGGCGAAGCGCTACCGCGGCGAGGAGAACCGGAGCTTCCACCGCTCCGCCGTGTACACGGAGGGCCGCAGCACCCGGAACACCCGCGACACCAGGGCCCTGGCCCGCAAGTCGGAGCACGGTCGCGCGGTGGCTGCGGCGCAGTGGTCGTTCGCGGAGTTCGAGGCGCTGTGCCGCCTGTGGCAGCTCGGCGCCCCGGTGCCCTACCCCGTGCAGGTGAGCGGGACCGAGGTGCTCATGGAGTTCCTCGGCGATGACGACGGCACCGCAGCCCCGCGCCTCGCGCAGGTGCGCGCCGACCGCGACACCCTGCAGGAGCACTACGCGCAGGTGGTCGACCTCATGCGGGTGTTCGCCGCGGCGGGTTTCGCGCACGGCGACCTGTCCGCGTACAACCTGCTCGTGCACCAGGGGCGGGTGCGGGTGATCGACCTGCCGCAGATCGTGGACGTGATCGCGAACCCGCAGGGGCTCGACCTGCTGCACCGCGACTGCGTGAACGTGTGCGACTGGTTCGCGCGGCGCCGCGTGGAGTGCGACGCCGAGGAGCTGTTCGCCGACCTGCTCGCGGCGCTGTACTGACCCGTCGTGTCAGGAGGCCAGGCGGGCGGCCAGCAGCGTCACGAGCTCGTACACCACGTGGCTCGCGGCGATCCCGGTCATCTGCGCGTGGTCGTAGGCGGGCGACACCTCCACGACGTCGGCGCCCACGATGTCACGGTCGCGCAGCGCGCGGAGGATGCGCAGCAGCTCACGGCTCGTGAGTCCTCCCGCCTCGGGGGTCCCGGTGCCGGGGGCGTGCGCGGGGTCGAGCACGTCGATGTCGATCGACACGTACAGCGGCTTGTCGCCGATGCGCGTGAGGATCCGGTCGATCGCGGCTTCGACGCCGTGCTCCTCGATGTACTCGCTCGACACGATCGAGAACCCCAGGCGCTCGTCGTCCTCCAGGTCCTGCTTGGAGTAGAGGGGTCCGCGCGTGCCCACGTGGCAGCTGGCGGTGAGGTCGATCAGCCCCTCCTCGCTCGCGCGGCGGAAGGGCGTGCCGTGCGTGATGGGCGCACCGAAGTAGGTGTCCCACGTGTCGAGGTGCGCGTCGAAGTGCAGCACCGCGACCGGCCCGTGCTTCGCGGCCACGGCGCGCAGCAGCGGCAGGGCCACGGTGTGGTCGCCGCCGATCGTCACGATGCGCTGCACCTGCTCGCCGAGCGCCGTCGCCGCGCGCTCGACCTCGGTCACGGCCTCGGTGAGGTCGAAGGGGTTCACGGGGATGTCGCCCGCGTCGACGACCTGCGCGAGCTGGAAGGGCGACACGTCCTGCGCCGGGTTGTACGGGCGCAGCAGACGCGACGACTCCCGCACGTGCGACGGACCGAACCGCGTGCCGGGGCGGTAGCTCACACCGGAGTCGAACGGGATGCCCACCACGGCGATGTCGGCGCGCGGCACGTCTTCGATGCGGGGCAGGCGGGCGAAGGTGGCGATGCCGGAGTACCGCGGGTTCACGGAGGCGTCGACGGGGCCGATGGTGTCGGTCATTTCTCGTTCCTGTTCGTTCGGGGTGTCGAAGGGCTCAGAGGGCGTGCTGCGGCAGGTGCACGAGCTGCACGCCGCCCGCGGCGATGGCGGCGCGGATGCTCGGGGCGATGTCGTCGCGTCTCTCGACGCGATGCCCGGTCGCGCCGAACGCGGTGGCGAGCGCGGCCCAGTCGGGCTGCACCAGATCCACGCCGATCGGGGTCATGCCGCGGTCGACCTCGTTCTGGCGGATCTCGGCGTAGCCGCCGTTGTCGACGCACACGACCGTGAGGTCGAGGCGCTGCTCGACCGCGGTGACGAGCTCGTTCACGCAGAACATGAGCGCGCCGTCGCCGATCACCGTGACCACGGGGCGCTCGGTCTGCGCGACCGCGGCGCCGATCGCGGCGGGCAGCCCGTAGCCGAGCGTGGCATAGGTGGGCGTGTAGAGCAGGGAGTGCGGATGCTCCTGTCGCAGCACGCTGCCCAGCGCCATGTACACGATCTGCGACGAGTCGCCCGCCACGATCGCGTCGTCGGGCAGTGCCGCGGCGATCACCTCCGCGAGCGCCACCGTCTCGGGGGCCGTGGCGCGGGACTCGTCCTCGATCGCGGCCCGTTCGGCCGACAGGTCGCGCGGTGTCGGGGCCGTGTCGGGCAGCAGCGGCAGCAGGGCATCGGTCACCGCGGCCGCGTCACCCGTGATCCCGACGGTCGCGGTGAGGTTCTTGTCGCGCTGCGCCGGGGAGATGTCGATGCGGATCACGGCTCCGCGGGCCTCGAGGCGCGGGGCCCACAGCTCCGCCTCCCCGAGCTTCGAGCCGACCACGAGCAGCACGTCCGCGGCCTCGGCCACCGCACGGGCCGCCGCGAGGCGCAGGTTCGAGCCGAGCGACAGCGGGTGGCCCTCGTCGAGCACGCCCTTGCCGTTCAGGGTGGTGAGGACCGGGGCGCCCAGGCGCTCGGCGATCGCGGTCACCTGATGCACCGCGTCCACGGCTCCCCCGCCGGCGACGATCACCGGACGTTCGGCGGCAGAGAGCAGTCGCCCGGCCTCGGCGAGCGCGACCGGGTCACCGGCCACGCGCTCGGGCATCGGACGGGGCGCCCGGGCGGCGGCGGGCACGTCGGCCGGGGCCTCCAGCACGTCGAGCGGGATCTCGATGTGCACGGGGCGCGGGCGACCGGTGCGGAAGAGGTGGAAGGCGTCGTGCACGGCCTCCACCCCCTCGGCCGCCGTGGTCACCCGGCGCGACCACTCCGCGATCGCGCCGACCATGGCCGTGGCGTCCTTCGTCTCGTGCAGGGTGCCCACGTCGGCGAACTCCGCGCCGAGCGGCACCCCGGGCGACAGCACGATCAGCGGACGCGACTCGCAGAACGCGGTGCCGATCGCGCTCAGGGCGTTCTGCAGCCCGGGGCCCGACGTGGTGATCACGACGCCGGGGAGCCCGGTCTGCTGCGCCCAGCCGTCGGCGCCGTAGCCGGAGCCCTGCTCGTGCCGGTTGGTGACGGCGCGGATGCCGAGGTCGGCCAGGGGGCGGTACAGCTCCAGGTTGTGGGTGCCGGGGATGCCGAACACCGCCGTCACCCCGTAGCCACGGATGGTCTCCAGCACCGCGCGGCCCGCCGTGTCGGCGTACGGGGCGGCGGGGTTCGCGTCGGCGCTCATGCTCGTATCCTCGTTCAGACGCCGGCCGTGGTGCGGGCGGCGACGTGGCGGCGCACGCCGTCGACCCAGGTCTCGCGCACCTCGATGGCCGCGATCTCCTCGGCGGGCACGGCCAGCGGGTCGTCCGAGAGCACCGCGAAGTCGGCGAGCTTGCCCACTTCCAGCGAGCCCAGGTCGTCTTCCCGCCCGATCGACACGGCCCCCTCGATCGTGTGGGCGCGCAGTGCGGCGAGCGCAGAGATGCGCAGGTCGTCGGGCCCGAGCCGGTGGCCGCGGCGGGTGACGCGGGTGACCGCCGTCTGGATGGCCTCCAGCGGGATCGGCTCGGCGACCGGGGCGTCGGAGGAGATCGTCATAGGCACGCCCGCCCGCTCGAACTCGCCGAGCGGGTTGAACCGCTCGCCCGGCGTGCCGATGGCCTCCTCCACGCCCTCGCCCCAGTTGAAGTAGTGCTGGGTCTGGTTGACGGGACGGATGCCCGCGGTCGCCATGCGCGCGATCTGCCCGGGCGTGGGCAGGCCGCAGTGCTCGATGCGGTGCCGGGCGTCGGCATCTGGACGTTCGGCGAGCGCGGCCTCGATCGCCGACACGACCATCTCGATCGCGGTGGGCGACTGCGCGTGCGTCGCCGTCTGGAGCCCCGCGGCGTGCGCCTTGCGGATCAGCTCGGCGTAGTCGGCGGGCTCGTGGTACAGCTGGCCCGTGCGGCACGGGTCGCCCACGTAGCCGTCGGGGAAGTACGCGGTCCAGCCGCCGAGGGTGCCGTCGGCGTAGAACTTGATGCCGGCGAAGCTCAGGTGCGCGTTGCCGAACTGTCCGACGAGCCCCATCTCGAGCGCCTCGTCGAGCAGATGCGACAGCAGGTACATCGACACGCGCAGCTCGAGCCGCCCGGCCTCCGCGAGCCGCAGGTACATGTCGAACTCGCGGCGCGTGACCTGGCAGTCGCCGATCGAGGTGACACCGCCCGCAAGGAACCGCTGCGTCGCGGCGTCGAGCTGCCGCAGGTGCTCCTCCGGCTCATCGGCCAGGTGGAAGTTCGGGCCGTGGTGACCGATCTTCACCCCGTGCACGCCCGTCAGGATGTTGCACGCCGCGTCGGACAGCTCCCCGGTGAGCTCGCCGTCGGCGTCGCGGAAGAACTCGCCGCCGTCCGGGTTCGGGGTGTCGCGGTCCACGCCGTTGATGTCGAGCGTGTACGAGTTCACGACGCCGCCGTGACCCGAGGCGTTCATGAGGTACACCTCCCGGTCGGACGCGACCTCGTCGAGCTCGAACCGGGTGGGGTGGCGCTTCTCGGCGAGGTTGCGCTGCTCGTAGCCGTAGCCGCGCACCGGGCGACCGGCGGGGAGCCCGGCCGCCGCGGCCTTCAGCAGGGCGACGATCTCGGGGATGCTGCCCGCCTTCTCCGGCCCGCAGTCCACCCACGTCATCATCTGCCCGAACATGAGCGGGTGCGCGTGCGCGTCGACGAACCCGGGCACCACGACCGCGTCGCCGAGTTCGACGCGCTCCGGGGTCAGCCCGGCCCTGGCCGCCACGTCCTCGCACTCCGCGACCGTGCCGAGGGCGACGATGCGCCCCCGGTCGGTGAGCATCGCGGTCGCGGTGGTGTCCGCCGCGTCCGCGGTGTGGATGGCGCGGGCGGTGACGAGGGCGGGGGCGGCCTGGGCCGAGCGGTCGAAGGGGGTGAGCTTGCGCATGAGGAGCCTGTTCGCGGTGGGGTCGTGCGGGTGGGGTCGTGCGGGTGGGGAGGCGGAGCCGATCAGGGCAGGCGGTTCGCCGTGGTGTCGGTCCGGGCGGTGAACGAGGCCGTGACCGGTGCCTCGTCGGAGTGCTGCGGCGCGAGGCGCGTGCAGATCCCGGCGATCACGGCCATGCCGACGAACATCGCGATCACCGACCAGACGCTGCCGGTCCAGGCGATCAGCTGCGTCGCGAACCAGGGCGAGAAGCCGGCCCAGATCGCGGCGCCCACGCCGTAGGAGAGGGCGATCGAGGTGTACCGCGCCTGCGGGCGGAACATCTGCGCGAGGATCGCGGCGATCGGGGCGTAGGTCGCGCTCATCGCGATGCGCACCAGCGAGGCGAGCAGGAAGATGAGCGGCTCGACCCGTCCCGGCATCACCAGCAGGAACGGCGCGAACGTCAGCACCGAGGTGATCAGGCCGATGTACATCACGTTCTTGCGGCCCCACTTGTCGCCGAGCCAGGCGACCGGCAGCGTGACCACGAACTCCACGAACGAGGCGATCGTCATGGCGTCGAGGATCACCTGCTCGCTGATCGCGATGGGCTCGCCGGTCGCGTAGGCGGTGGCGAAGGTCGTGGCCAGGTAGTAGCCGCCCGTGGAGATGGGCAGGATGCCGATGCCGAGCAGGATCGGCTTCCAGTTGACGCGCAGCGCGAAGGCGAGGGGCATGGACTGCTTGCGGCCCTCGATCTTCTCCTCGAAGACCGGCGACTCCTCCACGCGGTAGCGGACCCACAGGCCGACGGCGATCAGCACGATCGACAGCAGGAACGGGATGCGCCAGCCGCCGTCGATGATGAACGTGTCGCCGCCGCGGGCCATGATCGCGAAGATGCCCGAGGCGAGCAGCGCACCGGCGGGGTTGCCGAGCTGGGTGAAGCCGCCGTAGAACGTCTTCGACTTCTCCGGGGCGTGCTCGACGCTCATGAGCACGGCGCCACCCCACTCGCCACCGACCGCGAGGCCCTGGATGGCGCGCAGCAGGATCAGGAGGATCGGCGCGAGGATGCCGATGTTCTCGTAGGTGGGGAGGCAGCCGACGAGGACGGTCGCGGCGCCCATCAGCAGCAGGGTGATGACGAGCGAGACGCGGCGGCCGAGCTTGTCGCCGATGTGGCCGAAGACGATGCCGCCGAGGGGACGGACGAGGAAGGCGACCGCGAACGTCGCGAACGCCGCGGCGGTCTCGGCGAGGGGGTCGTCGCTCGGGAAGAACAGCGGGCCGAAGACGAGGGCGGCGGCCGTGGCGTAGACGTAGAAGTCGTACCACTCGATCGTGGTGCCGACGAAGGCGGCGATGCCGGCGCGGCGTGCGCGGCTGTGGACGCCGCTTCGGGGGGTGGGGGTGGTGGTCATGGACCCGCTCCTTCGCGGATGGTGTCGGATAGCGATCGATGCTAGGGACGTGACGACCCGGCGGCAAGGGCAGAACTCCAGCGAGAACGGGGATTCACTGGACTTCTGGTCCCTCGGGCACGCAAAGCGGGCCTTCCCGCCGGTCGCATACGGGGTTACGCTGAGGTTCTGCGCGCGTCGTCGTGCAGACCGGGGAAACTGACGGATCGGGACGCAGCCATGGATTTCGACGCCGAACTCATCCGCGCGCTCCAGGAGGACGGGCGCGCGAGCATCCGCGCCCTGGCCGAGCGGCTCGGGCAGTCCAGGGCCGCGGTGGCCGCACGACTGCGCACGCTGCTGGCCGACCGCACCGTGCGCGTGGTCGCCGCGGTGGACCCGGTCTTCCTCGGCCAGCACGTCCTCGCGCACGTGTCGATCCGCACCGACGGCGCCGTCGAGGTCGTGGCCGAGCACCTGCGCGACATGAGCGAGACCGTGCTCGTGTCGGCCGTCGGCGGCGCGCACGACATCGTGACCGAGGTGCGCGTGGGGTCGATGTCGGAACTGCACGACCTGCTCGCCCGCATCCGCGGCAGCGCAGGCGTGCTCGACATCAACACCATCATCTACTCGACCGTGATCAAGGGGTTCTTCGTGTCGGAGTACCACGGCGGGGTCACGCTCGACGCGATCGACGAAGCCCTCGTGGAGCACCTGCAGGCCGATGGCCGCATGAGCTTCCGCGCGCTCGGCGAAGAGGTGCGCCTCTCCCCCAGCGCCGTCGCGACCCGGGTGCAGCGGCTCATCGACGCGGGCGTCATCAAGATCAGCGCGGTCGAGGCACGCGGCCTCGCGCACCGGCAGCTGTCGATGGGCGTGGGCATGACCCTCGGCGACGACGACGAGGCCGTGATCGAGGAGCTGCGCCGCGGTCGCGGTGTCGACTTCGCCGCCCGCACGCTCGGCCGCTTCGACGCGGTCGCGACACTCGTTGAGCCCTCGGCCGGCGCCCTGTACGCGAGCCTGGAGCGCCTGCGCGCGCTGCCCGGAGTGACCCGGATCGAGGCCTGGCTCCACCTCGCGGTGCTCAAGGAGGACTACGCCCGCACGCTCCGCCCGCTCCGCACGGAGTGAGCGCGAAGTCGCCCGGGTCGGGGGTCACGCGGCATGCACCGCGTCGAGCCCGGGTCAGGCGGCGGGGTGGACCGCGTCGAGCAGGGCCGACAGCGCGGGCGGCATCCGGTCGAGCGGGAGCAGGCCGACGATGTCCGCGGCGAACCGCGCCTTGCGGCCCGCGGCCGTCCCGGCGAAGCGATGCAGCTGATCCTCCACGACCCTGCCCCGCTGCGCCGGCTGCCCCTGGAACACGCGGAACCGCCCGAGCTCGCCCCGCGCCGCCAGCGCCTGCTCCACCAACGGAACCCCGGCGGCACGGATCACCTCGTCTTCGAGGTCGCGCTCACAGCCGAAGAACCCCGCATCGGCGGGCACGCCCGTGGCGTCGATCGCGCCGTCGTCGCGCAGGACCCGGGTCACGTACGCGCCCTCCGCCGCGTCGTAGAGGCCGAGCACCCGCACGGCAGGCTCGACCGCGCGGAGGGCCGCGAGCCGGGAACGGAGGTTCGTGATGCCGTCGAGGTCGACCAGGTCGAGGTCGTCGAGCGTCTCGCCGAGGCGCTGCGCCGCGGCGAGGAACGCGAGCCGGTCGCTCGCCCCCTCGAACAGCACGACCGTGCCGCCTCCTCGCCCCGCACTCGCCGCCATCCCTCGACCCTACGCACCCGGTGTCCGTCGCGCTTCGACCGCACCCGACGCGGAGGGCCGCACGTCAAGGGTCTGCCGTTGGAGGGCCCGCCGCGGCACACTGCCGACATGGAGCAGCCCGACGAGCCGGACGCGGCCACGGCACCGGAGCGCACGCCCGATGGCCACCACATCGTCGTGAACGGACGCCGGTGGCGGGCGACCGACCCGGCCATCCCGGAGAAACTGCGCCAGGAGCTGGTCGACGAGCTGATGGCCGCGCGGCGCGCCGTCAAGGCGGCGGAGCCCGAGGCGCGGCGCCGCGTGCACGATGCGAAGACCGCCCTCGGCGAACGCGGCGCCCCGTGGTGGGAGCAGCCGACGCCCGAGGAGTCCGCGGAGCGCATCGCGGCCGCCATCCGCACCCTCACCCGCAAGAGGGAGGGGTCGTCGATCTGCCCGAGCGACGTCGCCAGAGCCGTCGGCGGGGAGGCCTGGCGCAACCGGATGGACGAGGTGCGCCGCGTGACCGCCGCGCTCGCCGACCGGGACGAGGTCGTGGTGACCCAGAAGGGCGAGCCGGTCGACATCGCCTCCGCGCGCGGCCCGGTGCGCATCCGCCGCGGCCCCGCCCTCTGACCCGGGCGGAGTGCGTCGAGGCGGGGTGCCGCGCGGGACACGGCGCGCCGTCACCGGGCGTTCACCGGGCCCCGCCAGACTGCGAGCATGAGCGAACCCGAATCCCGCAGCGGCGCACCGGAGCCCGCAGCGACCGCGAACAGCGGAGCCGTCGCCGTGGTCGGCCTCGACCTGCGCGGCGAGACCCCCGCCCCGAAGAAGCAGGTGTACTCGTGGGCCCTGTGGGACTGGGCGACCCAGCCGTTCAACACGGTGATCCTCACGTTCGTGTTCACGGCGCTCTACCTCGTCAGCCCCTCGTTCCTGCCGCCCGAGGTCGCCGCGCTCGACGAGAACGACCCGGTACGGATCGCCGCGGAGGCCGACCTCGCGTCCGGCCTCGGTCTCGGCCTCACGGTCGCCGCCTTCGGCATCCTCCTGCTCGCCCCGGTGCTCGGTCAGCGGGCGGATGCCGCCGGACGCCAGAAGCTGTGGCTGGGCATCGGCACGGGCGCACTGATCCTCTGCATGTTCGGGCTGTGGTTCGTCGAGCCGGTCCCCGCCCTGTTCTGGGTGGGCGTGGCGCTGATCTCCGCCGGGTCGGTGTTCGGCGAGATCGCAGCGGTCAACTCCAACGCCATGCTGATCGGCATCGCGAACCCCAAGAACGTCGGACGCATCTCGGGCCTCGGCTGGGGCTTCGGGTACCTCGGCGGCATCATCGCACTCGTGATCGTGGTGGTGCTCGACACCTTCGACTGGTTCGGGATGCCGACCGACAACGGACTCGCGTACCGCCTGATCGCGGTCGGCTGCGCGGTCTGGGCGATCGTGTTCGCCATCCCGATCTTCCTCAACGTGCCGGAACCGTCGCTCGGCCGCCCGGAGCGGAAGGTTGGCTTCTTCCGGTCGTACCTGCTGCTGGTGCAGGACGTCGTGGGGCTGTACCGCGACCCGGAGACCCGCTCGACCTTCTGGTACCTGCTCGCCAGCGCGGTGTTCCGCGACGGCCTGGGCGGCGTCTTCGCGTTCGGCGCGATCATCGGCACGGCCGTGTTCCGGTTCGGCACGCAGGACATCATCGTGTTCGGCATCGCGGCGAACCTCGTCGCGGGGGTGTCGACGATCCTGGCCGGACGACTCGACGACCGCCTCGGCCCGAAGCGCATCATCCTCGGCTCGATCGCGGCCATGATCGTCGCGGGGCTCGCGGTCTTCCTGCTGCGCGACGCCGGCGCGATCGTGTTCTGGGTGGGCGGACTCATCCTGTGCGCGTTCGTCGGACCGGCGCAGGCCGCCGCGCGGTCCTTCCTGGCCCGCGTCACCCCGGCCGGCCGCGAGGGCGAGATCTTCGGCCTGTACGCGACGACGGGACGGGCGGCGAGCTGGATGGCCTCTGCCGCCTGGACCGTGCTCATCGCCCTGACCGCGCAGACGGCGTTCGGCATCCTCGGCATCGTGATCGTGCTGATCGCCGGGTTCCTCCTGCTGCTGCCGGTGAAGGCTCCACGCTAGGACGCGACCGCCCCGCGGGGCAGGAGTAGCGTGACCGGGGTGACCGTGCTGCTCGCCTTCCTCGCCAACGTGCTCGTCGCGATCGCGAAGACGGTGGCCGCGGTCATCACCTCGTCCGCGTCGATGGTCGCCGAGGCCGCGCACTCCTGGGCGGACGCGGGCAACGAGGTGTTCCTGCTGATCGCCGACCGGCGCGGCGCGAAGACGAAAGACGCGCGGCATCCGCTCGGCTACGGCCGCAACGCCTTCGTGTGGTCGCTGATCGCCGCGTTCGGCATCTTCACCGCGGGCTCGATCGTGTCGATCATGCACGGCATCCAGGAGCTGTCCGACACCGGGCCGGTGGAGAGCCCGGTCGTCGCCTACGTCGTCCTCGGCATCGCGTTCGTGCTCGAGGGGGCGTCGTTCACGCAGGCGATGATCCGCTCCCGCCGCCTGGCGCGCGAGCGCGGCAGCTCCACGTGGGACTTCGTGCTGGAGACGAGCGACACGACCCTCCGCGCCGTGTTCTTCGAGGACTCGGCAGCCCTCGTCGGCCTGGTCCTCGCGGGCGGCTCGATCCTGCTGCACCAGCTCACCGGCGTGGCCGCCTGGGACGCGATCGGCTCGATCCTGGTGGGCGTGCTGCTCGGGGTGGTCGCGGTGATCCTGATCGGACGCAACATCGCATTCCTCGTCGGCACGAGCGTCTCCCCCACCCTGCGCTCGCGGGTCGGCACGGCTCTGCTGGGGCTGGACGACATCGAACGGGTGACCTACCTGCACATCGAGTACGTGGGGCCGAACCGGCTGTTCCTCGTGGCCGAGGTCGACCTGTCGGGCGACGCGCGCGAGCACGACGTGGCGCGTCGGCTGCGCGAGGTGGAGCGGCGGATCGAGGCGCACGACGCGATCGAGGCGGTCGTGCTGTCCCTCTCGGTGGACGACGAGCCCTCGCTCGACTTCGCGCGCGCCTGAGTCGCGGAGCGAGACCCGCGGAGCGAGACCCGCGGAGCGAGGTCGGAGGCGCGAGGCCGGCGGAGCGAGACCGGCGGAGCAGGAATCGTCGCGGCGTCAGCGCGGCCAGTTGTCGGCGAGCTTGGTGAGCAGACGCGCGAGTTCGGTGCGCTCGTCGTCGGTGAAGGGCGCGAGCGCCTGGGTGAGCAGCTCCCTCCTCTCCCCGCGCAGACCGCGCGCGAGCCGGCGGCCCTCGTCGGTCAGCGCGATCCGGGTGCGGCGCGCGTCGTCCGGGTCGGCCTCACGACGCACGAAGCCGCCCTGCACGCCCTGCTGCACGAGGCGCGACGCGCGGGGCTGATCCACGCCGATCGCCTGGCCGAGCGCGCTCACGCTCAGCGGTTCGGGCGCCGAGGCCAGTGCCTCGAGCATCCGCATACGGGCGGGGCCGCCGAGGCGTCCGGAGGGGTCGGCCATCCACGGCGGCATCCCGGGGTGCCCGCGGTGATGGCCGAAGTGCTCGTGGGCACCGTCGGCGTGCGGGCCGTCGTGACCTCCGCCGGGCCAGCCGTGGGGTCCGCCGCGTCCGCGCGGTCCGTGCTCGCGCTGACCGGGCCGACGCCCGCGGAGACGAGACAGCGCCTGGGCGATCGCCTCGGCGGGGTCGTGCGGTTCGGAGTCGCGGGAACGGGTGGCCATACCTCGATTTTACATGCGACTTGACATGCTTTAGATCTGCATGTCACACTACATGTACATGCCGGATCACATGGATATGTCACCTGACATCCACCGGCCACCACCGCGGCCCACCAGCCGCCCCTGAACAGAGGACAACCCCATGAACACCACCACAGACACCACAGAGACTCCGCAGCCGCCGCGCCCCTTCGGCTACTGGCTCAAGGCCGTCGACCGCCTCATGGCGGCCGAGTTCGCCGCCGCGTTCGACGACGAGGGCATCACCCGGCGCGAGTGGCGCCTGCTCAACGTCGTCGACGGTTCGGTCGAACGCGAACGCCCGCTCCGTGCGCACAAGCTGCGCCGCCTGATCGACCGCGGGTGGGTCGTCACAGACGGCGAGGGCTGGTCCCTCACCGACGACGGCCGCGCCGCGAAGGAGCGCCTCGGCGCCCTGGTCGACGGCATCCGCGCCAAGGTCGTCGACGCCGTCCCCACGGACGACCTCGCCACGACGCTCGCATCGCTCGAGGCCATCGCCCGCGCGTTCGGGTGGGAGGAGGGCACGCCCCTCCCCCGCACGCACCGCGGCCCGCGGGGCCACCGGCACGGTCACGGTTTCCGCGCCCCGTTCGGCCACCACGGCTTCGGTCGCCACGGCTTCTACGGGCCACGGGGCTTCGGTCCCCGTGGGTTCGAGCGCGGCAACGGCTTCGGCGAACGCGAACGCCACGCGTTCGACGACCGTCACGAGGCCGACGGCCGCCACGGCTTCCACAGCCGTGGGCACGGCCACGGCCACGACGGCCACGCGATGCCGGAGGGGCCGTGCGGTCACGGCCACCCGGGTGAGCGCCGCGCACGTCACGCGTTCGAGCGCGGCTACGACGCCGGGTTCCGCCGCGGTCGCGCCGCCTGACCGCCGCACCACAGGGCGCCTTCCCGTCTGGGAAGGCGCCCTGTCGCGCGCCGGGGCTCTACATCTCGAGGTCGAGGAGCGCCACGGCGTCGTCGGGGGCGCCGACAGCACGGAGGCGTCCGCGCATCGCCGCCGCGGCGAGGGCATAGGGCCGTTCGTCGTCGAGGAGCAGCGAGCGCGAGTTGGCTTCCTCGTTCAGCGCGACGAGTTCGAACGCCAGCACGTCCACGTCGTCGACCGCGATCTCTCCGACCGCGATGGCGTGACGCAGCTGGGCCTCGATGTATCCGTGCCAGTCGGTCAGGGCCGCGCGCACGGCGTCGGTCACCGGCCCGGTCTTGGAGTCGACGTCGGCGGAGGTCGCGGCGAAGAAGCAGCCTCCGGTGAACACGCGGTCCTTCGAATAGAGCAGCGAGTGGCGCAGCAGCGCCGCGAGGCGTCGCACGCCGCGGGGCTCGGCACGGGCGGGCTCGACGATCCGTGCGAGGAAGATCTCCCTGGCGGCTTCGATCGTGGCGAGCTGCAACCCCTCTTTGCTGCGGAAGAGCGTGGCGATGCTGCTCTTGCTCGATCCGGACGCCGCGGCGAGCCGACCGATCGTCAGGCCGTCGAGACCCTCGACCGACGCCAGGTTCGTGGCGCTGTGGAGCACGACGCGGCGGGAGGCATCACCCCGTACCCGTCGGCCGTCCAGGATCGGGCTCTCGGACATCCCCCTAGTATACGAACGATCGTTCGCCTAGTATACGTATGATCGTTCGTATTGTTCCGGCGAAGGAGTCACGATGCCGTCCCTGCCCGTCCTGCTCGCCCGCACCGTCCCCCTGCTCGCCCGCGTCTCGCCACGGCTGGCGGGCGCCGTGGCGCTCCGCCTGTTCTTCACCACCGGGCCCCGCATGCGCGTGCGCCCCGCCGATGCGCCGACCCACAGCGACGCCCGCCGCGGCACCGTCACGGTGCGCGGCATCGAGGTCACCACGTACGAGTGGGGTCGCGGGCCGCGCACCCTGCTGCTCCTGCACGGCTGGCGCGGCCGGGCGTCGCAGTTCGCGCCGCTCGTGCGCGAGCTGGTGGCCGAGGGGTTCCGCGTGCTCGCCTTCGACGGGCCGGCACACGGATCGTCCGGCGGCCGCGCGACCGACGTGCGCGACTGGGTGACGGTCGCCGAGCGACTGCAGGCCGAGCACGGCCCGTTCGAGGCGCTGATCGGCCACTCCTTCGGCGCGCTGGGCGCCCTCACCGCCGCCCGCACGACCGTGCCGGTGCCCGCTGTGGCCGTGCTCGCCGGTGCCGCGGCGCCCGAGGCCTTCCTCGCCCAGTTCGCCAGCGACCTGCGCCTCGACGAGCCCACCGCGCAGAACCTCCGCGAGCGGTTCCACCGCCGCCTCGCGATCGACGAGGCCACGGCGGCCGAGCGCTTCGACGCCGGACGACACCCGTTGCCCGACGGCACCGCGCTGCTCGTGGTGCACGACCGCGGCGACCGCCGCCTGCCCGACCGTGACGCCCTGCGCCTGCACGCCGCGCACCCCGGCCGCTCGCGGATGCTGCGCACGGTGGGCCTCGGTCACACGAAGGTGCTCTCGGCCGACCCCACCCTCGACGCGGTCGTGGCTCTCGTCACGGGCGGGCTGCCCGCGGTCGATGCCCTCGGCACCGCCACGGCAGCGACGCCGCCGACGCGGTCGCACGTGGCCGATGACGCAGAGCCCGCGCACGCCCCGGGCCCCACGGCGCAGTCCACGCACGCCGCACATCCCACCCCCGGGTCAGCTCACGCCGCACACCCGACCTCCGAGCCGTCGCACGCCGCACACTCGACCGCGGAGTCCGCCGCCCGCGCCTGAGTCCAGGCCCTCGACCGACACCGCGGGCGACCGCACGCAGACCGGGACACCGATCCGATGGCGCCGGAGTGCGGCGAGCCCGAAGATCCGGCGTCAGACCCGCAGCGGAGTCAGCGCGGCCGCCGCGTCGGCGAGGGTCGGGAACCCGGCATTCACCAGGACCACGAGCGCGACCACGGCGGCGACGAGCAGCAGGAACAGGAACACGAAGATGAGGCCGGCGAGCACGCGGTAGCTGCCGCCCTCCGGCACCTCCGGAGCGAGCGACGGCTGCGACCAGTCGTCGGCCGCCGCAGCGGGCGGCTCCCCCTCGAGGATCGCGGGCGTCGGGCGCTCGCGCTCCGAGCGGCGCGTGGGCGGCGGAGGCGGCGGGAGCACGGCGTTCGCGGGCGGGATGTCGGCGGGCGGCGGGTCGAGCAGGCCGTCCGGGATCGGGGTCTCCGGCGGGGCCGGGGGGATCACGTCGTCGGCCGGGCGGATCGCCGCGGACTCCGTCGGGACGGCCGCACCGGCGGCACCCGGGTCATCCGGGGCCACCGGCTCGTCCGGGGCCGCGGGCTCATGAGGCAGCAGGGGCTCGGGCGGCACCGGGCCGTCCGCGGCCACAGGTCCACCCGGGGTTCCGGGCTCCTCCGGGGTCCGCCCGTCGCCGTCGCTCATGTCAGCCTCCGATCGCTCCCACATCGGTCACGCCCACGTCGGTGCGGTGGAAGTTCTGGAACGACCGCGACGCGGTGGGCCCGCGCTGCCCCTGGTACCGGTTGCCGTAGGGGCCGGAGCCGTAGGGGTTCTCGGCGGGCGAGGTGAGCCGGAAGAAGCACAGCTGCCCGATCTTCATCCCCGGCCACAGCTTGATCGGCAGGGTCGCGACGTTCGCCAGCTCCAGCGTCACATGACCCGTGAACCCGGGGTCGATGAACCCGGCCGTGGAGTGCGTGATCAGGCCGAGGCGCCCGAGCGAGGACTTGCCCTCGAGACGCGCGGCGATGTCGTCCGGCAGCGTCACCTGCTCGAACGTCGCCCCGAGCGCGAACTCGCCGGGGTGGAGGATGAACGGCTCGTCGGGATCGACCTCGATGAGCCGGGTGAGCTCGGGCTGATCCACCGACGGATCGATGAAGGGGTACTTGTGGTTGTCGAAGAGGCGGAAGTAGCGGTCCAGGCGCACGTCGATGCTGGACGGCTGGATCATCTCCGGCTCGTGCGGAGCCAGGCCGACACGGCCCGACGCGAGTTCTGCCCTGATGTCGCGATCGCTGAGAAGCACGGCCTCAGCCTAGTCACCGCACGGGTCGCGCCTCACGCGACCTGCGGCATCCGCGTCACAGGGCCGGGGCACTGCGACGCGAGAGCAACGGGAGCAGCGCGGCCGCCGTCACGGTCACCGCCGCCGCGACCACCGCCACCGGGAAGCCGCCCGTCACGAGCACGGCCGCGATCGTGCCGAACACCGCGATGCCGAGTCCGCCGCCCAGGGCGAAGCCCACCTCCTGCACCGCCCCGACCTGTCCCGCCTGATCCTCGGTCGTCACCTCGAACAGCGTCGCGGCGGCGAGGGTCCCCGCGATGCCGAACCCGAGCCCGACCAGCACGAGGGGCAGCGCCACGATGCCGGGGTCGAACGCGAGCCACACGAGCCCGAGCGCCTGCAGCAGCAGCACCAGCACGGTGAGTGCGTTCGCCGACAGCCAGCGCAGCGCGAGCGGCGCCAGCACCCCGCCGATCGCGATCGCCGCGGCCTGCGGCAGCAGCGCGATGCCCGCCTCGGCGGCACTCTGTCCCCGCGCATCCTGCAGGTGCAGGCTCACCAGGAGCACCGACGCCGACGACGCCCCGCTGCTGACGATGATGCGCACGATCGCCGGGCTGAATCCCGGCACCCGGAACAGCGCCAGGTCGAGCAGCGGGAGGGGCAGCCGACGCTGCCGCCGCACGAAGAACACGAGGCTGGCGACCGACACGACCGCGGCCACCGCGGCCGACACGGGAGCGGCCAGCACCTCGTGCAGCGCGAAAACGAGGGCGCCGAGCGCGACGATCGACGACAGGATGCTCGGCACGTCCCACGACGGCGGCTGCGTGCTGCGCGAGTCCGGCACGAGCCACAGGGCGAGCAGGGCGGCGGCCACCGCGAGCGGCACACTGCCCAGCAGCAACCATCGCCAGCCGGGCCCCTCCGCGAGGAGCCCGCCGAGCACGGGTCCGAGGGCGCTGCCCGTGCCGAAGGTGGCAGTCCAGAGCCCGTACGCGAGCACGCGCTCCCTCGCCTGGAAGGTCGCACCGATCGTGGCCACGACACCCGCGACCACGAAGGCCTCCGCAACGCCGAGCAGAGCCCGGATCACGATGAGCAGCAGGCCACTGGTGGCGACGCCGCCGATGCCGTTGAGCACCGCGAATCCGACGAGCCCGATCACGACGATGGTCTTGCGCCCGAACGCGTCGCCGATCCGCGCCGCCAGGATCAGCGTCGCCGCGAGCGACAGCGCGTAGACGTCGACGAGCCAGAGACCCTCGGTGTCAGTCAGCGCGAGGTCGTCGCGGATCGCGGGCAGCGCCGTGGACACGCTGCTGATGGCGAGGGCGCCGATGAGCACGCCGAGCAGGAGCGGCACCATCGCCATCCAGAGCCGGAGAGAGGAGCGGACGGGGACGACGACGGGGCTGGTGGTCACGGACTCAGTCTGTAAAGTACAGGCAAAGGCCACAAGTACCGACATTGTCGTCACGTACTTACCGTTTGGATACTGTGGAGGCACGATGCGCGAGAAGACGGCCAGGATCGTCCGCGAGTGGACCGAGACCTGCGACGCGGAGGTTTCGATCGCCGTGCTCGGCGGCGCGTGGAAGCCGAGCATCCTGTCGCTGCTCGCCGAGCACGGCGTGCTGCGCTTCGGTGAGCTCGGGCGCCTGCTGCAGGACCCCACGTCGCGCGTGCTCACCCGGCAGCTGCGCGAGCTGGAGGCGGACGGCCTGATCACCCGCACGGTCTACCGCGAGGTCCCGCCCAAGGTGGAGTACCGGCTGAGCGAGCTGGGTGCGACCGCGACCCCGCTCGTCGACGCGCTCACGCGGTGGGGCACGATGTACGCGGGGCAGCAGCGCGACACCCCCGCGACGGCGGACGCCACGGCCTGACGCCGCGGTTCACGCTTTGGCCATCGCCCCGGAGACGGGTAGGCTTGCCCTCACCTGCTCTCGGGCGGGTTCGGGGCTGTAGTTCAATGGTAGAACTTCTGCTTCCCAAGCAGACAGCGCGGGTTCGATTCCCGTCAGCCCCTCCACCACCCTTCGCACGATCGGCACCGGCACGGTGTCGCCCTCCGGTGCGATCTCGTCGATGCCACTCTGATGCTCCGCGACGACTCCGCCCTCGTCCACGGGCCCAGGCGGCGCAACGACATCGGGAGCCTGCGCAGCAGGAATTCCGGCACGGAGGATTTGACGCCTCCCCGAACGGCAACGTAGGTTACGGGACGGTAACGGTCCTCCCGAAGGGGCCGTGACCCGAGATCATCTGCTCGCGGAAGGACCCCGTCACGACTGCTCTGCCCTCCGGACGTTCGCTCGAGAACGCCCCGCTCGACCCCGCAGCATCCGCGATCGACCCCCGGCCCCTGCTGCGCCGCGACCGACGTCGCACGTCCGCTCCGACCCCGCCGGAGGAGCCGACCCCCGCGGCGACCGTGACGCCGACCCCGTCCCCGCCCGCCACTCGGGCCGCCATCCGCTCCCGGGCCCTCCGTCCCGAGCCGCAGGGTGCACCGACCGTTGCCACCGCCGCCGCGCGGACCGTTGCTGCCGCAGACCCCACCCGCGCCGCAGCAGCGACTCCGGTCGCCGCCGGAGCAGAGCCGACCCTCGCCGCAGCCGACGCGCCCGCCTCCCCCGCAGAGACTTCCGTCGCCAGCGAGCCGACCACCGCCGCCGAGCCGACCGCTACCACCGAGCCTGCCATCGCCGCCGAGCCGACCGCCGCCGCCGCCGCCGCCGCCGCCGAGCCTGACACGACCGCCGAGCCTGACACGGCCGCCGAGCCTGACACCACCGCCGAGCCTGACACCACCGCCGAGCCGACCACCCCCTCACCGACCGGATCCCGCACCGCCCGCACCCCACGGATCCCGCGGGTCTCGCGGCGTCCGCGGCGGACCGACCGCCCGCGGGGCCGGGGCGCATCGAAGATCAAGGCGCTCGGTGCCGTCCTCGCCGTCGGCGTCATGGTCACCGGGGCCGCCCTCCCGGTGCTCGCCCCCGGGGGCGACCACGCCGTGGCGACCGTCGCCGGTGCGGCAGCGCTGAAGGACGCCGCCCAGTCGTACACGGCCACCGATGCCATCCGCGCCACCATCTCCGCGCGCGGCTCCTTCGCGGCGACCACGCCGGAGGAGATCAAGGAGACCCACGCCCGCGCGGCCGCAGCCGCCATCGCCGCGGGCATGCCGCTCAGCAGCGCGATGGACATCCCGATCGCCGACCGGGTCGTGATGCCGATGGCCGACGGCTCGTACTCGTTCACCGATGGCTTCGGGGCCGCCCGACCGGGCCGGTCGCATCTGGGTCAGGACTTCGCCGCCGGCATCGGCACCCCCATCAACGCCGCCATGAAGGGCTGCGTCTCGCGCTCCACGGAGAGCTACCAGGGCTACGGCGTCACGATCCAGGTCGAGAGCATCGTGAACGGCCAGGCCGTGAGCACCGTGTACTCGCACATGAAGAACGGCACGCGCGCCGTCGAGGTCGGTGACTGCGTCGAGGCCGGCCAGTACCTCGGCGACGTCGGCTCGACCGGCTACGTGTTCGGCTCGTGCCTGCACTTCGAGGTGCACATCAACACGGTCGCGATCGACCCGCTGCCGTGGCTCAGGGACAACGTGAGCTGACCGCGGCGCGCACGCTCGCGCGGTCCGGCGTCCCTACGATGGGATCATGCCGCCCGTCGACACCCTCGCCCTCGTCGGCGAGGTGCTGTCCTGGATCGGGCTCGGCGTGGGAGTGCCGCTGCTGCTGATCGCCCTGCTCATGCGGCTGGCCGAGGGCCCGTGGCTCCCGGTCGACATCGCGATCATCGAACGCGACGGCACCACGATCGCCCGGTGGTTCGCGGGCGGCGACTTCCACGAGCGACCACTGCGCCACGGCGAATCGTCGACCGCGGACGACGGCTTCACCACGGGCGTCGTCAGCAGCCACAACCCCGCCAGGGCACGGGTGGGCGAACCGCCGCACGCCCGGCGCGTCGTGCGCACGCTCGGGATCGTGTTCAGCGCGGTCGGGGTGCTCGGGCTGATCGGCTCGTTCGTGCCGCTGTTCCTCGGCTGACGCGGGCGCGGTCTACGCCCCGTCGTACCGCTCCCCCACCGGAACGGCCACGGGCAGCACGTTCCCCGGAGGTGCGAGCGGGCAGGCCCACGCCGGGTCGTACGCGCACGAGGGGTTGTACGCGAAGTTGAAGTCGAGCACGATCGTGCCGCTCGCGGCATCCCCGCCCAGGTCGGCACCCTTGATCGTGTCGAGCAGGTAGCGCCCACCGCCGTACGTGCCGCCCGGATGCCCGGCTGATGCATCGCGCACCGGCACGAACAGCCCGCCGCCGTACGAGCGCAGCCGCCACACGTCGAGGGTTCCGGCGTCGGGGACCTCGACCACACCGACGCGCTCGAACGGCACCAGGCCGTCGGTACCCGTCGCGAACTCGAACGCCGCCGGCTCCGCCTCCAGGATCGGCAGTGCGAACCGCCACTGCGGGTCGTACGGCGCGATCGGCAGCCCCTCGAACAGCACCCGATCCTCCGGCAGCAGCGGGGTGGCCGGGTGGTGCAGCATCAGCTCATCGCGTTCGATGCGCCACAGCTCGTGCGCCTCCTCCGGGGAGTCCGCGCGGCGCACGGCCTCGTACAGGGCGAACACCCGCCGCCGCCAGTCGACCACGTCCACCGCCGCACGGGCGCTCGAGCTCGTCATCACCCCAGGCTAGTTCGCGTCGCGCGGGCGGGATCAGGTCTGCGCGGTCAGGCGGCGATACTCGGTCGGGGTGACCCGCAGCACCTCGCGGAAACTGCGGGAGAAGTAGTTCGCGTCGGGCAGGCCGACGTCTTCCGCGATGCGCGCGATGGGGTCGTCGCCGAACGCGAGCCGCCGCGCGGCGATCGAGATGCGCGCCTCGCGCAGGAACGCGACGATCGTCTTCCCGGTCTGCTCCTTGAACGTGCGGCGCAGCGTGGACTCGCTCATGTGGGCCAGCGCGCACAGGGTCGCGACGTCGGGCGTGCGGCGCACGTCCAGCAGCAGGTGGTCGACCACGCGGGCGATGCGCGGATCCCTGGCGCGGACGGGCGCCCGCACCCCGCGGCGACGCGACGGGGGCGCGACCGTCACCCCCCGGTCGGCCATCAACTCGGCCGTGGTGCCGAGCACGACGGCCAGGTGACCCGACGCGAGCAGCGCCCGGCCCGCGGACGCCCCCTCCCACGCGTCGATCACGGCGTCGAAGTTCGCGCGCACGACGGGGTGCGCCCCTGCGTCCGACACCGCCGGCACCGCGATGCCGACCGCGACGCTGCCCTGCGCGTCGAGCGAGGCGGAGAACCGGATCGAGCCGAACGCGAAGTCCGACGACGTGGCACGGCAGCTCAGCACGGCGCCCTCGTGGATGAACACCAGATCACCGGCGGACACGCTGTGCCGCGCCCCGTCGAACGCGATCTCCCCCGTGCCGGAGTGGACCAGCCGCAGGATCGAGTACGGCAGCTCCGACGGCGGGAACGTCCAGGGAGCGGGGAAACGGAACGCCTCGGCGTGCAGCACGCTGAGCCGGATCGCTCCCACCGTCACCCTTTCCGCGGCAGCCGCTCCGAGCGACGACCAGGCCGACTCCGTCACGCCGCCGACCCCACCTCGATGTCGCGATCGTATCGGGCCGGCAGGTCACGCGTGCGCACGGGCGCCCTCCAGGATCTCGGCGATGCGCACCTTGCGGTCCTGGGCGAGCGACAGCGTGAGGGCGTCGGCGGTGGCGATCGACGACCGCGCCGCGGAGCCGTCGGTGAGCGCGGCGAACTCGGGCTCCGGCGCGGCACCGGTGAGCAGCCCGTGGAAGTACGCGGTCTCCTCCTCGACGATGCCGCTCAGCCACAGCGGCGGCGTGGTCTCCGGGTTGCCGTACATGATGCCGCCGTCGGTCGAGCTGGAGGCGTAGATCGCCGTGCGCTGTGCGTCCTCCTCCTCGCTGCGGTGCAGCAGGAAGCGCTCCTCCCGGCCGGAGTGCCGCACCGTCACACCCGTGTCGGTCATGTCGATGCGGGCGGCGCCAAGCGTGCCCTGCACCAGCAGGTAGTGCTCGGGCCAGCGGAACGCGGAGCCGTACTCCAGCGTGGCGAACGCCCCGCCGGGGAACTCGAGCGTGATGAGGAGCAGATCGTCCTCGTCGCCGAACTGCTCGCCGCGGTGCGCCACGTTGCCGCCCACCATGGTCGCCGTCTCAGGGACACCCAGGAGGAACTGCACCACGTCTAGCTCATGGATGTGGTGGTAGAGGTGTCCGCCCGACAGCTCGCGCCGCTTCTTCCACGAGATGGACGGCTGCGGCTCCTCCCACCCGTTGCGCGCGGCGCGGCAGTACACGATGTCCCCCAGCACCCCGTCGGCGACGAGCCGCTTGACCCGGCGCACGCCGTTCATGAAGTTCATCACGTGGCCCGACATGAGCAGCACGCCGGCCGCGTCCGCCGCGTCGACCATCGCCGAGCAGTCCTCGAACGACAGCGCCATCGGCTTCTCGCAGAAGATCGGCTTGCCGGCCTCCGCCGCCGCGACCACGGCCTCGCGGTGCGCCCAGTTCGGCGACGCGACGATCACCGCGTCCACGTCGTCGCTGCGGCACAGCTCCTCGATGCTCGCGGTGGCGACCGCGCCGAACGCCCGCACGGCCCCGGCGGCGTTCTCCGGGTCGAAGACGCGGGTGATCGAGGCGCCCGGGAGGCGGTCGAAGCCACGGCCGAGCGCGAGCCCGAAGTAGCCGGACCCGACCAGGCCGTAGCGCACCTCCTCGCGGGGCTCGGGGCGGGCGGTTGACGATGCGACGGATGTGTTCATTTGACGGACCCCTCCGAGAGCCCGGCGGCGATGTGGCGTTGGATGACGAGGAAGAAGACGACGGACGGCACGACCACGACCACGGACGCCGCGAGCATGGCGCCCCAGTCGAGCACCTCGGAGCCGCTGAGGGAGTACAGGGCGACCGTGATGGGCATGCGGTCGCTGCTGTTGATGAACAGCAGCGCGAACAGGAACTCGTTGAACGAGTTGATGAACGTGTAGATCGCGGTGGCGACGATGCCGGGCGCGACGATGGGCGTGGCGATGGTCGCGAACACGCGGAACCTTCCGGCGCCGTCGACCTGCGCGGCCTCCTCGATCTCGACCGGGACGGTCTGGTAGAACGCGGTCAGCATCCACACCGCGTACGGGATCGAGAAGGAGAGGTAGGCGAGCACGAGCCCGGCATAGGTGTTGATCAGGCCGAGCGAGATCATGATCAGCGTGTACGGCACCGCGAGCAGGATCGGCGGGAACATGTAGGTGCTGATGAGGATCTGCGTGAGCCTCTGCCCGACGCGCGGGAAGAAGCGCACGATGCCGTAGGCGCACGTCGAGCTCACCGCGATCGTGACGACGGTGGTCGACAGGGCGATGAACAGGCTGTTGCCGAGGTTGTTCAGGATGCCCAGGTCGAACAGCACGCGGGTGTAGTGGTCGATCGTGAACGAGTCGGGCCAGAAGCCGATCGGGTCGGTGGCCAGCTCCCCCGAGCTCTTGAAGCTCGATGTGATGATCCACACGAGCGGGAACACCGACACGACCGCGAGCACGGTGAGGAACAGATAGGCGGGGGCGGCGGACAGGCGCCGCAGGGTTCTCGTCGACATCAGGCGTCCTTCCGGTCCCAGCGGTTGAGCAGTCGGAAGGCCAGGCCTCCGAGGAGCAGCAGGAACACGAGCAGCAGCACGGTGATGGCCGAGGCGACGCCGAGCTGCTGCAGCCCCCAGCCGGTGCGGTACGCGAAGATCGGCAGGGTCTCGGTGAGCCCGGCGGGGCCGCCGCCGGTGAGCAGGAACAGCAGCTCGAAGTTGTTGAACACCCAGATGCTGCGGAGGATCACGAGCAGTCCGACCACCTTTTTCACGTGCGGGAGGGTGATGAACGCGAACCGCTGCCAGGCGTTCGCGCCGTCGACGGTGGCGGCCTCGAACTGCTCCGCCGGGACGGTCTTGAGCGCCGCGAGGATGTTCACCATGAACAGGGGCGCCCCGAACCAGATGTTGATGGCGAGCACGGTCAGCATCACCGCGTCGGGGTTGGACAGGAAGCTCACGTTCTGCGCGGTGAGGCCGAGCCGCGTGAGCAGGTTGGGCAGGAAGCCGTACACGTCGTTGAGGATCCAGCGCCAGCCGAACGCGATCACGATGGCCGGGAACGCCCACGGGATGATCAGCAGCGTGCGGAACAGGCCGGTGAGGTGGCGGATGCGGTTGAGGGCGATCGCGGCGACGAACCCCACGAGGAGTTGCCCGGCGATCGACGCGACGGTCCACAGCAACGACACCCGGAAGGCGTTCCAGAACTGCTCGCTCTGCAGCACGGCGACGAAGTTGTCGATGCCGACGAAGTCGACGGCGGGGCGCAGCAGGTGGCGGTTGGTGAAGCTGTAGACGACGCTCGACACCACCGGGTAGAAGAGCAGCAGGACGACGATCAGCAGCGACGGCGCGACGAACAGCACGCCGGTGAGATGGACGGTGCGGCGGGAGCGCATGATCACGGAGGACCCGGGGTCCGGTCGCGCGGGGCGACCGGACCCGGGGCGGGGCTCAGAACGAAACACCGGACGAGACGAACAGCTGGTTGAGCTGATCCTCCGCCGCCTTCGCCGCGGTCTCGACGTCGGTGCCGTTGAGGACGATGTCCTGCAGCATCTTCTCGATGACGGCCTGGCTGGTGAGGATGCCGGACTGCACGAGCGGACCCGTCTCCATGCCGATGGCGGTCCCGGCCGGCACGGCCTCGCTGATCACGGCGACGCTGTCGGCGTGCCGCTGCAGGGTCTCGTCGTCGAGGTAGGCCTCGTTCTCCGCGATGTCCTGCAGGGACGGCAGCATGCCGCCCGGCACCGAGTGGAGGAAGTCGATGTAGTCCTCGTCGCGGTAGAGGAACTCCAGGAACGCCTTCGCCTCCTCCTGCACGTCGCTCTTCTCCCAGACGACGGTGGCGATGTTGGAGGTCTCTCCGCCGTACACCTCGTCACCGGCCTTCAG
Source organism: Microbacterium sufflavum (assembly GCF_023091155.1). NCBI lineage: Bacteria > Bacillati > Actinomycetota > Actinomycetes > Micrococcales > Microbacteriaceae > Microbacterium > Microbacterium sufflavum. The sequence goes on from NZ_JAHWXK010000001.1 coordinate 820,413, forward strand.
GCGCGGCAGGGGCGCGGCCTTGATCACCGACTCCAGCTGCGGCGAGGTGCCGACGACGCCGGAGATCTGGAACCCGGAGTTGAAGTCGAACGCGGTCTTGCCCTGGTAGAACAGCGTCGCCTGGTCGAGCACGTTGTAGTTGACGCTGCCCTCCGGCGAGGTCTTCTCGTACATGTCGACCCAGTACTCGATGCCGTCGATGGCCGCGTCGGAGGTGAGGTTGGCGCGGCCGTCCTCGTTCAGCAGGCTCTCGCCCGCCGACTGCAGGTAGAAGTTGAGGAAGCGCGTGCCCATCAGGTCGTTCGTGCCCATCGGGACCGCGAGCCCGTACTGGTCGGGACCGGTGGTGAGCGCGACGGCCGCCTCCTTCAGCTCGTCCCAGGTCTCCGGGACGTCGAGGCCAGCCGCTTCGAGCAGGTCGGCGCGGTACCACATGACCTGGGCGTGCGAGTAGATCGGCAGCGAGTAGGAGACACCGTCGAGGGTGCCTTCGCCGAGCGCCGCCTCGGTGAACCGGTCGCGCCCGATCGCGTCGATCACGTCGTCGACCGGGGCGAGAGCGCCCACGTCGATCATCTGCACGACCTGGTTGGGCTGGGCGGTCGACAGGTCGGGCACCTGCCCGGCCGCGAGGCCGGTGGTCCACTTGGTCTGGAACTCGCCCCAGCTGAAGGTCTCGATGGTGATGTCGACGTCGGGGTGCTCGGCCTCGAACTCCTCGGCCATCCGCTCCATGTACTCGGCGCGCGGGCCCTGCGTGAAGCTGTGCCAGAAGACCACGTCGCCGCTGAGCTCGCCGTCTCCTGCTGATGCATCGGAGTCGGGGCTCGTGCCGGCGCAGGAGGCGAGAGTCATGACGCTCACCGCGGTGGCCGCGGCGAGGGTCATGGTGCGCAGGCGGGCGCGCGTTCCCTTATCGGGGTAGGGGAAAGCCATGAGGAACTCCTTTGTTGCTGGTGCATAGCTCGGACACTCCGACGCTAGATATCAGACGTCAGACAAGTCAATCCGAGCGCACGGAGATCGCTCGATCACGGCGGGTGGTGACCGTTCTGTGCTAGCACCAGACGGTCACCCTGGCGCGTCCTGGGGTCGGCCTCCCGGCCGGTCCACACCCCAGAGCCCCGATCTGGCGGGGGTCAGGCGCCGCGCTCGAGCATGTCGGCGTAGCCGTCCTCGAACGACGGGTAGTCCAGGTGGCCGAGCAGCGAACGAAGCAGAGCGCCGTCGTAGACGAAACCGTTCACGCTGCCGCCGTCGTCGGGCGGCACCGGCAGCCCGAGGCGCGCGGCGAGGAACGCCACGACGTCGCCCAGCGGGGCGGGAGCCGCGTCCACCGCGTGCACGAGCGACGGCGGCTCGGGCATCCGCAGCAGCAGGTCGAGCGTGCGGACGAGGTCGGTCTCGTGGATGCGGTTCGTGCGGCGCCGGGGGTTCACGGGTGCCCCCTCACGCACGCGGCGCACCAGGAAGTCGCGCCCCGGACCGTAGATGCCCGCGGGCCGCACGACCACGGCGCCGAAGAGGTCGACCGCAGCGCGCTCACCCTCCCGCAGCCCGCGACCGCGGTCGGTGACCGGCTCCGGGGCGTCGCGCTCGGTGAGCGGGGTCGGGCTGCCCGCACCGTCGAACACCCCGGTGGACGAGACGAAGACCGTGCGCGCGGGCCGGGAGAGCAGGGCCGCGGCGAGGTGCGCGAGCACGGACGGGTACGCGGAGGCGCCCGTGCCCGGCGGCAGCGTGACCACCACGGCATCGACCGCGGGCAGGGGCTCGGGCAGCGGGGCGGCGAGATCACCCGCGACGCCGGTCACCCCCTGGGGCAGGGGCCCGTCGCTGCGGCGGAGGGCGACGACCTCTCCCCCGTCCGCCACCAGCCGCGGGGCGAGCCGCGCGCCGAGCTTGCCGAAACCGACGAGCAGCGTGCGGTGAGGAGGTTGCGGGGCGGTCACCCGTCCAGCCTCCCACGGCGCGGGGGCCGCGGGCGCGGACGTAGGCTGGATCGGTGGCGGAATCGCAGGGGCGGGTGTGGACGGGGGTCCTGCGCGTCGGCCCGCACCGCGGCGACCATCGCGTCGCGATCCGAGCCGCCGTGAGCGTCGCCGTCCCGCTGCTCGTGCTCTGGGCGCTCGGCCGGCTCGACCTCAGCATCTACGCGAGCTTCGGCGCCTTCGCCGCGCTCTACGGCCGCCACGACGGGTTCCGCGACCGCATCCGCATGCAGGCCAGCGCGGGCGGGGTGCTGCTCGCGGCGATGCTGATCGGCACGGCGCTGTCGGTCCTGGCCGCCCCGACGGTCGTCAGCGTGGTCGTGGTCGCGCTCGTCGCCGCCGCCGTCACCCTGCTGGCGTACACGATGCAGTGGCACCCACCAGGGCCGCTGTTCACGGTGTTCGCGACCGGGGCGTGCGCGACCATCCCCGCCACCGCCGGCTCGTTCGGCTCCGTGCTGCTGGTGGGCGGGGCGAGCGTGCTGTTCGGCCTGGCCCTCACCGCGCTCGTCGCCGTCGCCACGCGGACCACGGGAGAGGGAGCGCCGAAGGTGCGCCCCACCGTGGGTCCCGTCGCGGTCGAGATGGCGGTCTCGGTCGCCGTCGCCATCGTGGGCGCCGGGATCGCGGGGCTGCTGCTCGGCGGCACGCACTGGTACTGGGCGGCGGTCGGTGCGGTCGCGGCCGTGAGCGGCGCACAGCTCAACGCCCGGATCATCCGCGGCATCCAGCGCCTGGTCGGCACACTGCTCGGGGTGCTCGTCGCCGCCGGGGTGCTGGCGCTCGACCTTCCGCCGATCGCCGTGATCGCCCTGGTCGTGGTGCTGCAGGGAGTCGCGGAGCTGTTCATCGGCCGCAACTACGGCATCGCGATGGTGTTCGTCACCCCGCTCGCGCTGCTGATGGTGCACCTCGCGGCCCCCACCCCGGTCGACGCGCTGTTGACCGACCGCGTGCTCGAGACCCTCATCGGCGTCGCGGGCGGCACCGTGGTCGCCGTGGTGTCCGCCGCGCTGCGCCGCCGCCTCGGCCGCCGCCTCACCCGCCCCTGACCCCTGACACACAGAAGCGCCGCACCCCGAGGGGATGCGGCGCTCCGGTGTCGGTGCCGTCAGGTGCCGGGGTAGGCCCGCAGGCGAGCGGACCCATCGGGGGCGATCGTCACCGAGCCGCCCGAGCACGGCGGATTGGACTTGCCCACCACGTACGGCACGAGCAGGCCATCGAGCCTCAGCGGTGCATACACGGCGTCGCTGTTCTCCTGATCGAGACACTGGGCTGTGGAATCGTTCCAGTTCCAGTACTCGACCCACGACGCCTGGGGTGAGATGAGCGCACCCTGCTGCGGCACGAACAGGTTGCCGATCGAGAAGCTCGTGCCGTCGGCCGTGTCGGTCACCGTCGAGTTCCACCAGCCGGGGCGTCCGGGGATCTCCGCGACGCGGAAGACATACGTCCGACCGGTGGTCCACGGACGGAACACCCGGACGGATCGGCCGGGCGCACCGTCGGTGTCGCCGGCCATCACCCCGTGCAGGCTCGGATTGACCTCGGCATCGGTCGCCCCCCAGAGGGAGAACAGCCACTGCCTTCCGTTCGTGTTCCCGTAGGTCTGCACGCCGGTGTAGCCGCCCGACGTTCCAGAGATCCCGAACTGGTGGCTCCAGAAGATGTTCGCGGTCATCGTCGGCATCACCCGCAGCAGCGTGCTGAACTCGGCGACTCGGCCCGCGGCCGTCGCGCGGGGGTACGCGTACAGCCCGGGCACTCCGGTTCCGTTCGTGTCGGCCTTCGGGTCCGGGGGCACGTCCACGATCCGGAAGGGCGATGAGAGCGCCCGGTGATGCGCGGGACCGGCGCTGAACGAGCTGGCCGACACCAGGTCGGCCACGAGCACCGTCTGCGCGTTCCATCCCGTCGGGAGGGCGGCGTTGCTCACCCCCGCCACCGAGAACGTCAGGTCCGCCGGCGCTGCGAGGTCGCGCGCGAGGCGGTAGACCGCGTACGCGAACTTCCGCGAGCCGGTGTTCGGGTTGTAGTTCTCCGTGTAGTACTCGTCGGGGTCTCGCACCCAGAGGCCGTCCGAGGTGCTCGCTCCGGCGGCCGGACCGCGGAAGAAGGCGAAGCCCGACGGGAAGATCCCGGCGTCCGCGCCGATGAACAGGCGGGATCCCGCAGGAAGCGAGACCCCGGGCGCCAGCTGCAGACGGAAGCGCGCCTCCAGCAGGTAGTTCTCCGGCCATGTCGGATCGCCGGTATCGCGATCGCTCCCCGCCGGAGGCGAGTCGAAGCCGACGAACGACACGGTCACTCCATCCGGGACGGAGTCCGCGGCCGCGGAGACCGGTGCGGCGGTGGAGGCGAGCGCCGCCATGGCCACCCAGGCCGCGCTCTTGGCGAAAGTCCGTCTGCTGATTCCTTCGGTTCCCATGCGAGGGTCCCCCTATCTCGGGTCGATCTTCGCCGGTCGCGTTCGACCGGCCCCCGCTCGGCCTCCGCAGGATGCCACGGCGTTAGAGAGCCCACCTGATCGCTCGCTGATTATTCTCCGGACGGTCGCCCCCTGACCCCTGACACACAGAAGCGCCGCACCCCCGAGGGGATGCGGCGCTCCGGTGTCACGGTGTCACTCGGCGGCGGCGATCTTCTTCGCGTCGTCGGTGTTGAGCACGCGGAACAGCACCGCGGCGATGATCGCGCCGACGGCCGGGGCCACGATGTAGAGCCACAGCGAGCTCCACGCGAAGTGGCCGCTGACCGAGAGGCCGAGGGCCACGGCGGGGTTGAAGCCGCCGCCCGAGATGGAGCCGACGGTCGCGGCGCCGATGAACACGGTGGCGCCGATCGCGAGGCCGTAGAACGAGTTGCCCGCGGTGTCCTTCGACGTGGCCGAGTTCAGCACGACCCACACGAGGATGAGCGTGAACAGCGCCTCGACCAGGAACGCCGGGCCGACCTCGATCACCATGGCCTTGTCGCCCGCGGGCCAGACGGCGAGCGCGGCGAGGGCGGCGAGCGCGCCACCCACGAACTGGGCGATCAGGTAGGCGATGAAGTCGGCGACGCTCAGGCCGCCGCGGAGGAAGACGCCGAGCGAGACGGCGGGGTTCAGGTGAGCGCCGGAGATGTGGCCCGTGGAGTACACGAGCACCATCAGTGTGAAGCCGATCGCGAGCGGCGTCAGCGGGCTGCCGCTGTTGATGGCCGCGATGATCGCGAGGACGAAGAGGAAGGTGGCGATCGCTTCGGCGATGGCCTTCCGCGGTGTACCGGTCATGAGTGTGCCCTTTTCTGTGGAACCGAAGGCGGCCACCCCGTCCGCTCGGCAATTCGTAGCCGACGACCCGCCTTGCGGCACTGAGGATAGCGGCCGCGGTGGGCCGGGAGGCGGAGCCGCGCGGTCTTTTCTGGGAAAACGCTGGACGGGGCGCTGTCACACCCGAGGACGGTGCCCGTCCGCGGTCTTCGCGCATGTTCCGCACCCCTGTCAAGCCCGTCGCCCGTCGCCGCCCGCACCCCTAGCGTGCGAGCATGACCTCCCAGACTGCGCCCGCGACCGAGGCGCCCACCAAGCTGCGGCGCGCCATCACCGGGCCCCTGCTCTACGCCTTCATCCTCGGCGACGTGCTGGGCGCGGGCATCTACGCGCTCATGGGCGTGCTGTCGGGCAAGGTCGGCGGCCTGCTGTGGGCACCCCTGGTGCTGGCGCTGCTGCTCGCGCTGCTCACGGCGGGCTCCTACGCCGAGCTCGTCACGAAATACCCGCGCGCGGGCGGCGCCGCGGTGTTCGCGGAGCGTGCCTTCCACAGCCCGCTGGTGTCGTTCCTGGTGGGCTTCAGCATGCTCGCGGCCGGGGTGACCAGTGCCGCCGGGCTCGCGATCGCCTTCGCCGGCGACTACCTCAGCACCTTCGTCGACCTGCCGACCATCCCCGTCGCGATCGCCTTCCTCGCACTCGTCGGCCTGCTGAACGCCCGGGGGATCCGCGAGTCGATGGGCGCGAACCTCGTGATGACCGCGATCGAGCTCAGCGGTCTGGTGATCGTGATCGTCGTCGTCGCGATCTTCGTGGGCGGCGGCGGTGGCGACGTGTCGCGCGCGATGGCCGCGCCCGAGGGGTCGAACGTGGCGATCGCCGTGCTCTCCGGAGCCGTGATCGCGTACTACTCGTTCGTCGGGTTCGAGACCTCGGCGAACATGATCGAAGAGGTGAAGGACCCGCGCCGCACGTACCCGCGGGCGCTCTTCGCCGCCCTGATCACCGCCGGCGTCGTGTACGTGCTCGTGGGGCTCGCGAGCGCGATCGCCCTCCCGTCGTCCGAACTGCAGGAGTCCAGCGGCCCGCTGCTCGCCGTGGTGGAGGCCACCGGGGTGAACGTGCCGTCGTGGCTGTTTAGCCTCATCGCCCTCATCGCCGTGGCCAACGGCGCCCTGTTGACCATGATCATGGTCAGCCGCCTCACGTACGGCATGGCCGAGCAGAACCTGTTGCCGTCCGTGCTCGGACGCGTGCTGCCGAAGCGGAAGACCCCGTGGGTCGCGATCCTCACCACGACCCTCGTCGCGATGGGCCTCACGCTCGTCGGCGACCTGGCCACTCTGGCCGAGACCGTGGTGCTGCTGCTGCTCGTCGTGTTCCTCAGCGTGAACGTGTCGGTGCTGGTGCTGCGGCGCGACCGCGTGGAGCACGACCACTTCCGCGTGTGGACCTTCGTGCCCGTGCTGGGCGTCGGGTCGTGCATCCTGCTGCTCACCCAGCAGCGTCCGCAGGTGTGGCTGTTCGGCGCGATCCTGCTCGCGGTGGGCGGGGTGCTGTACGCCGTGGCACGCTGGACGCGTTCCCGTTCGACGACCGACGACCAGAAGGAGCATCATGAGCACGCCTGACCACGACCGCACCGGCGACGACCGCGAGAGCTTCGAGGAGAACCGGCACGACCAGCTCACCGCGGCTCCCGACGCGACCGAGGCCGACGCCGCCCCCCGCATCGACGTGAGCGAGCACGACGGCACCACGCGCGTCGACATCCGCGACGACGCCGAAGTGCGCCCGGGCCCCGGCCCCGGCATGCCCGAGGCCGACGGCGAGGACTGACCCCGCACGCACGAACGCCCGCTCTCCTCCCCCGGGAGCGGGCGTTCGCGTGTGCGCCGCGATCAGAACAGCGTGTAGCCGCCGTCGACCACGAGCACGGTGCCCGACATGAAGCTCGCCGCGTCGGAGGCGAGGAACACGACGGACGGGCTGACCTCACTCGGCGTGGCGTAGCGCTGCTGAGCCGAGTCCTCGATCCAGAAGCGGCGGAAGCGCGGCTCGTCCACCGGCGACATGTCGGTCTTGATGTATCCGGGCGCGACGGCGTTGACCCGCACGCCGGACGGGGCCCACTCCGCCGCGAGCGACTTGGTGAGGTGGTGCACCGCGGCCTTGGAGGCGTTGTACGCCGGCTGGAACTGCGGACGGTTCACGATCTGCGCCGAGATCGAGCCCACGTTCACGATCGACCCGGAGCCGCGGGCGACCATGTGCGCGCCGACGGTCTGCGACATCCGCCACAGGGCCGTGAGGTTCGTGTCGATCACGTGCGACCACTCGTCGTCGGTCACCTCGAGCGCCGGACGGTGGATGCACGCCCCGGCGTTGTTGATGAGGATGTCGAGGCGTCCGCCCGCGGCGTCGATGGCCTCGGCGGCGATGCGGTCGACCGACGCACGGTCGGTCAGGTCGCCCAGCACCACCCAGGCCCGGCGCCCCACGGCCTCGATCTCCGCCGCGGTCTCGCGTGCCGCCGCTTCGTCGCGGCCGTGCACGACCACGTCGGCTCCAGCCTCGGCGAGCGCGCGGGCGAACTCCCGTCCGAGGCCGCGCGTGGCGCCCGTGACGAGGGCGGTGCGGTCGGTGAGGGCGAATGTGTCCATGACGCTCATGCGTCGTCTCCTTCGGTCGGGGTGAGGATCGCGTCGGCCCGGTGGCGGGTCGCGCGGATGAGGTCGGCGTTGGGGCCGTCGACGTGGGTCGCCCAGGCGACGGCGTCGTCGTGGGAGCGGCCGTGGGCCTCGTGACGGGCGACGAGGCGGCGCACGCGCAGTCCGTCGGGCACGTCGAGGTACCAGACCTCGTCGAGCAGCGGGCGCACGCGCTCCCAGCCGCCCGCGTCGTGCAGCAGGTAGTTGCCCTCCACCACGATCACGCGGTCGGAGGGCGAGAGCGGGAGGGCGCCGGCGACCGCGGCGTCGAGGTCGCGGTCGAAGCGCGGGGCGAGCACGGCCTCGCCCGCGCGGAGTCGGGTGAGCAGGGCGGCGAAGCCGTGCACGTCGAAGGTCTCCGGGGCGCCCTTGCGGTCGCGCAGTCCGAGACGGTCGAGGTGCTCGTTGGCGAGGTGGAACCCGTCCATCGGCAGCACCGGCTGCCCCAGGGCGGCGGCGAGCGTGGACTTGCCGGCGCCGGGCGGCCCGACGACGCCGAGCAGGAACGGACGTGCGTCGCGGGAGAGCTCGCGCACCCGGACGGGAGCGTCGGCGGCGGTCAGTGCGCGCATCGGGGTCTTTCGGGGAGGGGACGGGCGGGGGCACGGGCCGGGGGAACGGGCGGTCGCCCGCTCCCCCGACGCGGTGTCACTGGTCCAGCAGACCGGCCTCCTTGTACAGGTCGATGTATTCCTGCACGTTGTCCTTCGTGATCAGCGGGTTGCCGATGTCGACGTTGACCTCGTCCTCGGCGCCCGTGAGCAGGTCGTGCACGGCCTTGAGGTTCAGCTGCGCCAGCTCGCGGGCGTTCTGCAGCGAGGTCGCCGTCATGGTCCCCGCCTCGATGAGCAGCGTGGCCTCGGGGGTGCCGTCCACGCCGAACGCGAGGATGCCGTCGAAGCCGCTCTTGCCCTTCACGGCCTCGAGCGCGCCCGACGCCATGTTGTCGTTCATCGAGATGATCGCGTCGATCTGCGGGTTCGCGAGCGACCAGTCCTCCATGAGGGTCATGGCCTCGTCCTTGTTCCAGTTCGCGATGTCCTCCGCGACGATGTTCACGTCGGTGCGCTTCTCGAAGAACTCCTTCTGCCACGCGTCACGGCGGGCCGTGCTGTGGAAGTTGCCCGCCGGGCCGTTCAGCACCACGACGTTGGCGCCGTCGGGGATCTGCTCGACCGCGAGCTCGGCGACCACGGCGCCCTGCTTGTACGGATCGGCGTCGACCGAGTTGCCGCCGCTCAGGCCCTCGACGCGCGGGTTCGTGGTGATGGTCACGATGCCCGCGTCGATGGACTGCTGGATGTACGGCAGCTGCGCGTCGGCGTTGTTCGCCTGGATGATGATCGCGTCGAACCGGTTGGCGATCGCGTTCTCGATCATCTTGTTCTCGATCTCGTCGTCGGCCTGGCCGTCGAACACCTCGAGAGTGATGTCGTCGTAGTTGCCGGCTTCCTGCTTCATCTCGTTCGCGAGCCACGCGGCGAACGAGTCGGCCTGGGCGCGGGCGATGTACGCGACGCGGTACTCGTCCTTGTCCTCGGAGGCGCCTCCGCCGCCGTTCCCGGCCGGGTTCCCGGTGGTGACGGCGCAGCCGGCGAGGCTGATCGCCGCGGCGGCAGCGGCGCCGAGCGCGATGATCCTGCGGGTAAGACTCTTCATTGTCTTCTCCTGTTTTCTGTGGGTGGGTGAAGCGATGGACGGAGGGGTCAGGACGAGGTCCTGCCGCCTCCCGGATCGGATGCGGACGAGGAGGCTCCGACGGGGAAGGGGTCGCCCTTCGCGTCGGACTTGAGGATGGTGGTCTTCGCCTTGCCGCGCTTGCTGAAGACGTCGTAGGCGACGGCGACGACGATGATGGCGCCCATCACGATCTGCTGGATGTACGAGCCGATCCCGATGAGGTTCATGATGTTGCCGAGGATGCCGACGATCAGCGCGCCCGCGAGGGTGCCCATGACCGTGCCGACGCCGCCCGAGAAGCTGGTGCCGCCGATGATCGGGGCGGTGATGGCCTGCAGCTCGTAGCCGACGCCCGCGTTGGGGAGCCCGGCGTTGACGCGCGACATGAAGATCACGCCCGCGATGCCGACCAGGGCGCCGTTGACGAGGAACGCCTGGTACTTCACCCGCTCGACCGAGATGCCGGCAGCGCGAGCCGCCTCCTCGTTGCCGCCGACCGCGTAGACGGAGCGGCCGTAGCGCGTCTGGTTCATCAGGTACCAGATCACGATGGTGACGCCGATGAGCACCAGCACCGGGATGGGCAGCCAGCCGAGGTTGCCCTGGCCGATGAGGATGAAGTCGCCCAGCTGCAGCACGTTCTGCCCCTGCGTGAGCTCGAGCACCGCGCCGCGCGCCATCAGCATCATGCCGAGGGTCACGATGAACGCGGGGGTCTTCAGCGTCGCCACGAGGAACGCGTTGACGAGGTTGCAGAGCATGCCGATGAGGATGCCGGCGAGGATCGCGAGCAGCAGGTTGCCCGTCGACTTGTAGACCAGCACCGACACGACGCCCGCGAACGCCATGACGGCACCGGCCGACAGGTCGATCATGCCGCCGATGATGAGCGTCATCGCGCCGAACGCGAGGATCGTGATCACGGCGACCTGGCGGAGCACGTTGAAGATGTTGTCGGAGCTCAGGAAGTTCGGGCTCAGGAAGCTCGCCGCGACGATCACCACCAGCAGGATGATGTAGATCGAGAAGCGGTTCACCTCGAGTCTCTTCAGGTTCTGGAGCATTGTCATGCCACCTCGATTTCATTCATGGCGTAGGTGAGGATGGTTTCCTGCGAGAACTGATCGGGCGTCAGCTCCGCGGTGAGGCGTCCGGCCGACATCACGTAGATGCGGTCGCACATCCCGATGAGCTCGGGCAGCTCGGAGGAGATCATGAGGATGCCGCGGCCCTGGCGGGCGAGCTCGGTCATGATCTTGTAGATCTCGAACTTCGCGCCGACGTCGATGCCGCGGGTGGGCTCGTCGAGCAGCAGCACCTTCGGGTCGGCGATCAGCCAGCGGGCGAGGAGCACCTTCTGCTGGTTGCCGCCGCTGAGGTTCGCGATGCGCGTCTGCAGGCTGGGCGCCTTGACGTTCATCTTCTGGAAGTACTCGGTGACGAGCTTCTCCTCCTCGCGGCGCCGCGCGAAGCCCCCGCGGATGACCTTGCGCAGGCTCGCCAGCGTGGCGTTCTTCATGATGCTCAGCTGCGGGACGATGCCGACCAGGCGGCGGTCCTCCGAGAGCATCGCGACGCCGGCCTTGATCGCGTGCGTGGGGTTCTTGATCTTCACGGTCTTCGTGTCGACCTCGATCTCGCCCGCGTCGAGCTTGTCGAGCCCGAACACCGCACGGATGACCTCGCTGCGTCCGGCGCCGATGAGCCCCGCGAGCCCGACGATCTCGCCCGCGCGGATGTGCAGGTCGATGTCCTCGAACATGTGCGCGGCGGAGAGCCCGGTGGCGCGGAACACGGTGTCGCCGATCTCGACCCGCTCCTTGGGGTAGGACTGGTGGTCGAGGTCGCGGCCCACCATCTGCGCGATCACCTGACTGGAGGTGATGTCCGCGGCGGGCTGCGAGCTGACGACGGTGCCGTCGCGCAGCACGCTGATGTCGTCGGCGAGCTCGAAGACCTCGTCCATCTTGTGCGAGATGTAGATGATCGACTTGCCCTGGGCGCGCAGGTCGCGGATCTTCGCGAACAGCGACTCGACCTCCTTGTGCGCGATGGCCGAGGTCGGCTCGTCCATGATCAGCACGTCGGCGCTGTGGTAGACCGCGCGCAGGATCTCCAGGGTCTGGATCTCCGACACGGTGAGGGTGCCCAGGCGCCGGTTGATCGAGAAGTCCAGGCCCTCCTCGGCGAGGATACGGCGGGCCTCGCTGCGGATGAACCGCCAGTCGACCTTGCCGTACTTCATCGGCAGCCGGCCGAGGAAGAAGCTCTCCGCGATCGTCATGCCCGGCACGTAGTTGAGCTCCTGCGAGATCATCGCGATGCCGCGGGCGCGGGCGTCGATGGGGTTCTTGATCCGCACCTCCTCGCCGCGCACCCGGATCGTCCCGGCGTCGGGCTGGTAGATGCCGTTGATGATCTTCATGAGCGTCGACTTGCCGGCGCCGTTCTCGCCGCACAGGGCGTGCACGGTGCCGGGGCGCACGTCGAAGGAGACGTCGTCGAGGGCCTTCACCCCGGGGAACGACTTCGACACCCCCTCGACCGACAGCAGCGTCTCGCTCATGACGCCGCCTTGACCGACGGCTCGTCCACGCGCCGGGTGCGGGGCAGGACGATGCGCTTGAGCGAGTCGATCGACCCCTCGCCCGACAGCGCCTCCTCGACCTGCTCGATGCCGTACACGTGGGTGACGAGCGAGTCGAGCTCGACCTGGCCGGACTCGAGCAGGGCGCGGGCGATGGGCCAGGTGCCGGTGTAGCGGAAGATGCCGGTGACGTTGAGCTCGCGCATCGCGACCTCGGGCACCGAGAGCGGGAACTCGTCAGCGCTGCCCACCAGCACCACGGTGCCGCCCGCGCGGGTGGATCGGATGCCGTTGACGATCGCGGGGGTGGCGCCCGAGGCGTCGATGAAGACGTTCGCCGCCAGCTCGACGGTGGACTCCGCGGCGGGGTCGACCACGCGGGCGCCGTAGGAGGCGGCGAGCTCGCGGCGGGCCGGGTTGATGTCGGCGACCACGACGTCGACCGCGCCGAACGCCTTCGCGACCTGCGCGGCGATGATGCCGATGGGGCCGCCGCCGGCGATCAGCACGGTGTCGCCCACCTTGATGCCGCCCTTCTGCGCGGCGGCGATGCCGACCGACAGCGGCTCCATGAGCGCGGCGGCGTTGTCGCTGATGGCGTCGGGCACCTCGTAGGCGAAGTCGTCCTGGATCAGCACGTAGTCGCAGAAGGCGCCGTCGATCGGCGGGGTGGCGTAGAACTCCATCTGCGGGCAGAGGTTGTAGTCGCCGGCGCGGCAGAAGTCGCAGCGGCGGCACGGGCGCTGCGGCTCGATGGCGACGCGCTGCCCGACGCGGGCGGGGTCGACGTCGGCGCCGACCGCGACGATCCGGCCGCTCACCTCGTGGCCGAGGATCAGCGGGCTCTCGACGACGTAGGGTCCGATGCGTCCGTGCTCGTAGTAGTGCACGTCGGATCCGCAGACGCCGACGCTCGCGACCTCCACGAGCACCTCGTCCGCGGCGGGCGTGGGGACGGGGCGCTCCTCGAGCACCAGGTCCTTCACCCCCCGCAGCACGCTGGCGGTCATCGTGGACGGGATCTCAGACATGAGTGTCCTCTCTCTCGGGGGAAAGCGGGTGGACCGCGGCCGGCTCGGCCTGCAGGTCGGCGAGGTGCAGGTAGCGGTCCCACACGTCGCTGCGGTCGGCGGCGGGCTCGGTCACCGAGGTGGTGGCGGGGCGCCAGGCCGCGGTCACGGCGGCGACCGTCTCGCCGCGGTGCACGGCGGCGGCCTGGATCGCGGCGCCGCGTGCGGTGCCCTCCGGCGCGTCGACGGTGTGCACGGGGCGCTGCGTGAGGTCGGCGATCACCTGCCGGTAGGCGAGCGAGCGGGCGCCGCCGCCGATCGCGATGGTGTGGCCCGTGGTGGGGATGCCGAGCGCCGCGAGGGACCGCTCCCCGCGGACGAGTCCGAGCGCGACGCCCTCGAACGCGGCGAGGGCGAGCTGCTCGCGTCCGGTCGCGGTGGTGAGTCCGGCGAGCATGCCCCGGGCGGACGGGAGTCGGGGCGAGCGCTCCCCGTCGAGGTAGGCGGCCAGCACGGGTCGCTCAGGGTCGAGCGGGGCGGCGAGGGCGAGGTCGGTGAGCTCGCGGTGGTCGACGCCGAGCAGCCGCGCGATCGTGTCGGTCACCTTGGTGGCGTTGAGCGTGCAGACGAGCGGCAGGTAGCCGCCGGTCACGTTGGCGACACCGTCGACGGCCCCGGTCACGTCGGCGACCGGGTCGGGCGTGGTCGCGAACACGACGCCCGAGGTGCCGAGGCTGTACGCCACGTCGCCCTCGCCGAGCCCGATGCCCTGGGCGGCGAGGTGCTGGTCGCCGCCGCCCGCGCTGACCTGCGCGTCGCGGTCGATGCCGAGCGCGTCGGCCGCGGCGGGGAGGATGCGTCCCGCCGCCTCGTCCGGTCCGAGCACCTCGGGCAGCAGCGGCGCCCAGTCGCGCTCGCCCACCGCCTCGTCGAGGATGTCGGTGCGCCAGCGTCCCGTCGCGGCGGAGTAGTAGCCGGTGCCCGAGGCGTCGGAGCGGTCGGTCACGCGGCGGCCGGTGAGGCGGTACGTCAGCCAGTCGTGCGGCACGGAGAGGTGACGCGCGCGGGCGAGGGTCTCCGGCTCGGTCTCGGCCAGCAGCGCGAGCTTCGACACGGTGATGGCCGCCGACGGCACGATCCCGATCTGCTGCGCCCACCAGGCGGCGGGGTGACGCGCGAGCAGCGCCGCGGCCTGCGGGGCGGAGGTGGTGTCGTTCCACAGTCGCGCGGGGCGCAGGACGCGTCCGTCGGCATCCGACACGACGAGGCCGTGGCACTGCGCACCGACGCCGACCGCGACGATCCGCACGTCGGCGCCGCGGCGGGCATCGGCCATCGCGGCGACCAGGGCCGCCCACCACGCCTCGGGGTCCTGCTCGCTGACGGGCGGGTGGGTCACGGGGTGGGGGGCGCGCCCGGTGGCGACGAGCGCCCCGGTGGCGGCGTCGCGCAGCTCGACCGTGCACGACTGGGTGGAGCTGTCGACTCCGGCGACCACGTCGATCATCGCGCGACCTCCTCGAGCGGCGGAACGGTGAGGCGGGAGGGGTCGGCGGGGAGGTCTTCGAGGCGTCCGACGGCGCCCGCGGGGTGCGTGGTCATGAACTCCGCCCACGTGTAGCCGCGACCGCGCATGAGCACCTCGGCGAGCGCGTCGCCCCACGCGGACTGCGCGATCGTGATGCCGGTGGCCACGATGCCGCCGATGTCGGCCGAGGGGTGCACGGCCACGGCGACGCTGTGGTCGGCGAGCCGCGCGAGGGGGGTGTCGTGGCTGCGGGTGAGGGCGATCACGCGGGCGCCGCGGCCGCGGGCGATGCGGGCGAGCTGCACGACCTCGTCGGAGGCGCCGCCGTTGGAGATCAGCAGCACGAGGTCGTCGGCGGTGATGGCGCCGGAGGCCCCGTGCAGCCCGTCCATCGGGGAGAACGGCAGCGACGGCGTGCCGGTGACGGACAGGATGTGCGCCATGCGCCGGGCGACCGTGCCGGAGGTGCCCGAGCCGCCGATGAACAGCTTGCCCGTGGCGGACAGGATCATCGAGGCCGCGGTGACCAGGGTGCCGTCGATCGTGTCGATCAGTGCGCGCACCGCCTCGGCCTCGGCCTGGAGCCGCCCGCGCGCTACCGCCAGGATGTCGTCATCGACGTTCAACACGTTCTCCCTCGATCGCGCCTCGCACATGCTGCGCTCATCTGTGATGCTTGGATGTACGTTTGAGCATAGGAACCGTCGCGAGCCGGAGGAAAGGCAGCCGTCACATATGTCACAGTTTCGTGATTTCAACGCTCAAATGAGCGATGCGACGAAGAGCGTGGATCAGGACCGCGCCCTCATGGCGGCCGTCGCCCGGGCGCACTACCTGGAGGACCGCTCCCGCGTCGACATCTCCGACGCCCTCGGCATCTCGCGCTTCAAGGTCGCCCGCCTGCTCAGCCGCGCCAAGGAGGAGGGCATCGTCACGATCGAGATCCACGACTGGGGTCTCCCCGACGTGGAGCTGAGCCAGCGCCTGCAGGACAAGCTCGGGCTGGAGCGCTGCCTCGTCGTGCGCTCACACGGAGACGACGATGACGTGCGCCGCCAGATCGGCGCCGCCGCCGCCCGCGCGCTCAGCGAGACGCTGCAGGAGGACGAGGTGCTCGGCGTCACCTGGGGCCGCACGCTCACCGCCACCGCGAGCCAGTTCGCGCACCTGCCGCGCCTGTCGATCGTGCAGCTCACCGGCGTCGTGGCGGGCGACCTCGCCTCCTCCCCGATCGAGGTGGTGCGACAGACCTCGCGTCGCGCGGGAGGCGCGGTGTACCCGATCTTCTCGCCGCTCATCGTGGACGACCGCGAGACCGCGATGAGCCTGCGCCGGCACCCCGACATCCGCTCGGCGATCGACCTGTTCCCCTCCGTCACCACGGCGCTGCTGTCGGTCGGAGCATGGGACCCGCCCGTGTCGCAGGTGCGCGACGTGCTGCCCATCGACGACCTCGCCAACGCGCTCAGCAAGGGGTGCGTCGCCGACATCGCCGGCATCCTCATCCGCAGCGACGGGACCCCCGTCGACACGGAGTTCCAGGACCGCTGCATCAACATCTCGTACGAGCAGCTCCAGGAAGTGCCGCGCGTGGTCGCCGTCGCGGGAGGAGCAGCGAAGGCCGACGCGATCCGCACGGTGTCGCGGGTGGGACTGATCAGCGAGCTGTTCACCGACCACGCGCTCGCCCAGGCCGTGCTGGCGGACGACGAGTGATGCGGATCGCCGGGTCGCTGTGGTCCGTGTCCCCGGACGACCGCCTCGACACCGCACTGCGACTGCGCGACGCGGGCCTGGGCCGGCTGCACTGGGACACCACCGACGGGCGGTTCGCCGCGGCCGGGGGCTTCACTCCGGACGACGCCGCCGCGCTGGCCGCGCAGACGGGCATGACGGCCGAGGCGCACGTGATGGCGCACCGCTCCGCGCGCGAGGTCGACGCGTGGGCCGACTTCTGCGACCTCGTGATCGTGCACGTCGAGAGCGACGACTGGAAGGATGCGGTCGCGCGGATCGAACGCCGGGGCGTGCGCGCCGGGCTCGCCGTCTCCCCGCAGACGCCCGCGACGGCCGTGCCGCTCGACCTGCCCGTGCTGTGCATGTCGATCGTGCCGGGGCAGGCCGGGAGCACGTTCGACGAGCGGGTGCTGGCGAAGCTCTCGGCCCTCCGCGATGCCGCACCCGGACGACCCCTGGGCGTGGACGGCGGCGTGCGCCGTGAGCACGCGGAGGCCCTGTCCGCGGCCGGCGCCGACTGGGCCGTGGTCGGCACCGACCTCGTGTTCGACGGCACCGCGGCGTGGTCCGACCTGCTGCGGCCCGCCGCCGACGTCTGAGCCGCGCGGGTCAGGCCGCGGGCGGCAGCTCGCGCCCCAGCGTGCGGGCGGCCTGACGCGCCATGCCCCAGGCGACGAACTCACCCGCGGGCGGTGCCGTCATCGGGATGTCGAGGATGAGCGGCGCGATCTCCCTGACCGCCGCCGACCGGGCGCCGCCGCCGATCAGGATGCCCCGCGCCGTCGGCACCCCGAGCGCGCGGATCGCGTCGAGGCCGTAGCGCAGGCCGCCCAGCACGCCCTCGAACGCGGAACGCGCCAGGTTCTCGCGCGTGGTGGCCGCGAGGGTCATGCCGAACAGGGTGCCCGTGGCGTCGGGCAGGTTCGGCGTGCGCTCCCCCTCGAAGTACGGCTCCAGCACCAGTCCCCCGGCACCCGGGTCGGCGGCGAGCGCGAGCCGCCCGAGCTCCACGTGGTCCACCGCGAGCAGCGTGGCCAGCGTGTCGAGCACGCGCGCCGCGTTCACGGTCGCGACGAGAGGCAGGTGGCCCCCGGCCGCGTCGGCGAAGCCCGCGACCATGCCCGACGGGTCGATCGTGCGGTGGGCACTCGTGGCGAACACCGTGCCGCTCGTGCCGATCGACACCACCACGTCGCCCACGGCCGCGCCGAGCCCCAGCGCCGCACCGGCGTTGTCGCCCGACCCCGGGCCGACGCGGCGCCCGTCCGCATCGGTCACGGCCGCGTCGTGCGCGAGCACGCGGGGCAGGATCGCGTCGCGGCCGAGCGCGGCGCCGAACAGCTCGCGGTCGTAGCCCGCGTCCGTCCAGTAGCCGGTGCCCGAGGCCTCGGAACGGTCGGTGATCAGCTCGTCGAGGTCGGCTCCGCGCGGCGCGTCCGGTCCGAAGCCGCGCAACCGCCAGGTGAGCCAGTCGTGGGGCAGGGCGACCGCTCGCACCTGCGCGGCGTGCTCCGGCTCGTGCTCGCGCAGCCACCGCACCTTGGTGAGCGTGAACGACGGCACGGGCACCAGGCCCGTGCGCTCGGCGAGGGCGGCGGCGCCGTGCTCCGCGATCAGGGCGGCCGCCGCGTCTGCGGAGCGCAGGTCGTTCCACAGCAGGGCCGGTCGCACGACCCGTCCCCGGCCGTCGAGCGCGACCATGCCGTGCTGCTGTCCGCTGATCGCCCAGGCCCGCACGTCGTCGAACCCGCCCGCCGCGGCGATCGCGGCCTGCAGCGCGCGCCACCACTCCTCCGGGTCGACCTCGGTGCCCGGCGGGTGCGGTGCACGCCCCTCGCGGATCACCCGACCGGAGAGGGCGTCGGCGATGACGACCTTGCAGGACTGGGTCGAGGAGTCGATTCCCGCCACGAGTTCCATCCTGCGATCATCCCACGGCGTCAGAGCCATCCCTTGTTCTTGAACGCCGCGTAGAGTCCGAGGCCCATCGCGACCATGAGCGCGAGCGCCATCGGATAGCCGAGCAGCCAGTGCAGCTCGGGCATGTGGTCGAAGTTCATGCCGTAGATCGTGCCGACCAGGGTCGGGGCGAACAGGATCGCCGCCCAGCCGGAGATCTTCTTCACCTCTTCGTTCTGCCGGATGCTGAGCTCGGTCATGCGCCGCATCTCCTCGTTCTGGCGGCGCGCGACGATGGTCGACTCGACCGTGAGCGCGTTGTCGAGCACGGTGCGGAACGTGGTCGCCCTGTCGCTCGCGCGCAAGGTGTGGTCGAGCACGTCGCGCAGGTACCGCTGCAGCTCCTCGCTCACCCGGTACTTGTCGGAACCGCGCAGGAGCGCCTCGAGCATGCCGACGAGCGGCTGGGTGGCGCGCTGGAAGTCGATCACCTCGCGGCCCAGGTCGTAGATGCGCTGCGTGGCGTCCACATCCTCCTCGAACAGCTGGCTCTCGATCTCGTCGATGTCGTTCTCGAGGCCGGCGAGCACGGGGGCGTACTCGTCGACCACCTCGTCGAGGATCGCGTACAGCACGGCCTCCGGCCCGTGGGAGAGCAGCGCGGGGTTGGCCTCGAGGCGGCGGCGCACCCGCGCCAGATCCGGGGCCTCCGCGTGGCGGATGGTCACCACGAAGTCCGGCCCGACGAGCACGTGCACCTCGCCGAACTCGACCTCCTCCAGGTCGTCGAGGTAGCGGGCGGGTCGCAGCACCATGAACAGCACGTCACCGTAGCGCTCGAGCTTGGAGCGCTGGTGGCCGGACAGCGCGTCCTCCACCACGAGCTCGTGGAGGGCGAACTCGTCGGCCACGGCGCGGATCTCCTCCGGACTCGGCCGGTACAGCCCGATCCAGCTCATGCCGCGTCGCTCGCGCATGCGCTCGAACGTCTCGCTGAGGGTCCGCGGGTTCTCCGTGCGGACGCCGTCCACGTAGATCGCGTTGTCGACGATCGCCACGACGACCCCTTCCGATCAGCCGGTGCTCACTCCTCCGCGGGGGCGACGCACGGGAGCGCGGCGTCCGTGGTGGCCTGGTGGTACTGCTCCGCGGTGAACGGCAGCCCGAAGTCGGGGGCGGTCTGCCCGGACGCGGCGGGGGCCTTCGACGCGATGGCCGCGAGCTCCCACGACAGCTGCTGGGCGAACAGCGCCCCGGCGGTGGAGTCGTTCAGCACCACGGCGACCGTGAACCCGGTGGCCGGGTCGGAGTAGGCGGCGGTCGCATAGCCGGGGGTCCAGCCGTGCTGGCCGACCATCGAGCCGACGAGGTAGGCACCGCCGGTGGCCTGGAACCACGACGCGGCGGTGTCGGACACGGGCAGCGGCGAGCCGAAGCGCGCGGGCTCCTCCTTCGTGCGCAGCGCCTGCGCGGCCTCCGCCTGGGCGTAGCGGCCGAGGTCGGTGATGGTCGACACGACACCGGAGTCGGTGAAGCCGGAGCTCGACGAGAGGGTGGTGATGTCGACCGGGGCCGCGCAGTTGAAGCCGCCCTCGACAGCCGACATGTAGTGGCCGTTCATGGCGGGCTCGGGCACCGGCGGGGCGGCCTGCGGCGTGGGCAGCTCGGTCTGCGTGAGGCCGAGGGGCTCGGTGACGTACTCCGCGATGAGCTCGCGCGCGGTCATGCCGGTGGCGCGCTCGAGCGCCAGGCCGAGCAGCAGGTAGCCCGCGTCGGAGTCGCGGAAGGTCGTGTGCGGGGCCACCCTGGCGCGGCCGAGGCCGTAGCCGGCGAGCTCGAGCGGAGCCCACACGCGCTCGGGGGTGTTGATCCAGGCGGCCTTGGCGGTCTCCTCGGACGACCCGGCGCCGCTCGTGCCGTTGCAGAGGTCGAGCAGGGTCACGTCGGTCATGTCCGCGACGCCGGAGACGTAGGTGGGCACCTTCGCGTCGAGCTCCACGGTGCCCTCGTCGGCGAGCGCGTACAGCACGTCGCACGTCATGAGGCGCGTGACGTCGGCGATGCGGAACGACATGTCCGTCGTCAGCTCGGCTCCGCCCTCCTTGTCCTGCGTGCCGGCCGCCGCGACCCAGCTGCCGCTCCACGGCACCCAGACGCCGACGATGGCTCCGGACGCACCCGACGCGGTGAGCGCGTTGTCGACCGCGGTCTGCATCGCCGCGACGGTGTCGTCGGGCAGGGAGGCGTCGACCTGGTCGGGCGGCGTGTAGCTGAAGGAGTCCTCGGACGAACAACCGGTGAGGACGAGCCCGAGCACGACGGCCGTGGCCGCTGCGGCGCGCCACCGGCGCGACGAGAGAAGCTGCATGTGAAGGAACCCCCGAGGACGTATCTCCCGAGTCTAGAGCGAGGATGCTGGAAGTCCGCCTCGCGGGACCGCGCCGATCGCGGCCCGTAGGGTGTGAGGGTGCCCCACGACTTCGCTCCCGACGTGATCGCCGCCGTGCTCCGCCACATGAACGGCGACCACACCGACGACAACCTGCTGATCGCCCGCGCCTTCGCCGAGCCCGCCGACCAGGAGCCGACGGCGTCCGTCATGACCGGCTTCGACGGCGAGGCCGGCGTGTGGGAGGTCACCCGCGGCGGCTCCACCTCGACGCTGCGCGTGCCGTGGCCCGGCGGCCCGATCACGGAGCGCCCCGAGGTACGACGCGAGGTCGTGGCGCTGTACGACGCGGCGTGCGCGCGCCTGGGCGTCGAGCCGCGGCCGCACGACTGACTCCGCACCGACTCGGACTTCCGTCCAAGGTTAGGCTGCCCTTACACTGGGGCCATGCCCGAGATCCTCTCCTTCTCCGCCGCCCTCCGCGAGCGCTCCTCCGGGTCGCACTCGCGCAGCGAGACGGCCGGCTTCATGTCCGACCTGCTCAAGGGCGAGGGCTCCCGCGAGGACTACATCGCGCTCGTCGCGCAGCACTACTTCATCTACGAGGCCCTCGAGAGCGCGGGCGACCGCATGCGCACCGACCCCGTCGCCTCCGTGTTCCTCAGCGACAAGCTCACCCGCCTCCCCGCGCTCGAGGCCGACCTCGAGTTCCTGCTCGGCGCGGACTGGCGCGACCGGATCACGCCGCTGCCCACCACGCAGCGCTACGTGGAGCGCATCCGCCAGGTGGGCGCGACCTGGGCCGGGGGCTTCGTCGCCCACCACTACACGCGCTACCTCGGCGACCTCTCCGGCGGCATCTTCATCGGCCGCGTCATGTCCCGCCGCTTCGGCTTCGAGACCAACGGCGTCGGCTTCTACCTGTTCGACGACATCGCCGACCCGTCCGCCTTCAAGGACGTGTACCGCGAACAGCTCGACGCCGCCCCGTGGGACGAGGCGGAGCGCGAGCGCGTGATCGACGAGGTGCTGCTCGCCTACCGGTTCAACACGGAGCTGTTCGAAGACCTCGACCGCGCCCGCGCCGCCGCCTGAGCGCCCTCACCTGTCCCTGAGCGAGCGCCCGCGAGACGAAGGGCGTCCACCGCGGTTCAGCCCGTGGGAAGCTCCGGCGTCGACGCCGCCAGCCACGCGTCGCGCATGAAGCGCCGCACGTCCTCGTCGACCCGGATGTCGCTCGGCCGCAACGGTCGCGACAGGTACAGCCCGTCGAGCGAGGTCAGACGGCTCAGCGCCACATAGGTCTGCCCCGGCGCGAACGCCCCGGAGCCGAGGTCGATGATCGCGCGGTCATAGGTCTTGCCCTGCGACTTGTGGATGGTCACGGCCCACGCGAGCCGCAGCGGGAACTGCGTGAACTCCGCCACCACATCGCGGGACAGCTTCTTCGTGTTCGGGTCGTAGGCGTAACGGAATCGTTCCCACACGGCCGGCTCGACCTCCACCTCCTCGCCGTCGATCTCCACCCGCACGGCCCCGCCGAGAATGCGGGTGACGGTGCCGATGGTGCCGTTGACCCAGCGCGGCGGCTCGCCCGACATGGCGGTGTCGTTGCGGAGGAACATCACCTGCGCGCCGACCTTGAGCTTGAGCTCCGACTCGGCAGGCAGGGCGGCCTCGCCGCGTCCGAAGTCGCCGTTGATCTCGGCGCGCGCGGTCTGCTCCTTGCCGGGGAGGGCGGCGAGGTGACGGCCGTTGATGCCGTTCACGATGTCGTTGCGCGTCGCGAGGGTGATCATCGGCACCTCGCCCGGCTCGGGGTCGGGCGGCGTGCGGGCACCCTGCGCGTTCAGCACCCCGGCGATCTCCGCGGTCACCCGGCCGTAGCGCACGGCGTTGAGCATCGCCTTGAACCCGTCGTCGGACTGCCGGTGGATCTGCACCAGCTCCCGCACGTGCAGCTCGGCCCTGGTGTCGACCTGGAACAGGCCCTCCTGGTCGGAGAGCCCGGAGCCGCCCGCCCACACCTTCGCGTCGAAGAACCAGAAGGAGCGGTAGTGGTCCTTCACGTAGCGGGCCTCGTCGCCGCGCGGCGGGACCGGCGCGAGCTGGTACGGGTCGCCGAACATCACCACCTGCACACCGCCGAACGGTTCGCCCCTGCGTCCGCGGGCCTGCCGCAGCGAGCGGTCGATCGCGTCCATGAGGTCGGCGTTGACCATCGAGATCTCATCGATCACGAGGGTCTCGATCGCGTTCAGGATGCGCCGGGTGGCATCGTTCTGGTCGATGTCCGCGTCGCCGATCAGCCCGATCGGGAGCCGGAACAGCGAGTGGATCGTCTGCCCCTCGACGTTCAGCGCGGCGACGCCGGTGGGCGCGCAGATCGCGATCTGCTTCTTCGTGTTCCAGGCGAAGTGCTGCAGGAGCGTCGACTTGCCGGTGCCGGCGCGGCCGGTGATGAACACGTGCTCCCCGGTGTCCTCGATGAGGCGGAACAGCTCCTGCTGCTCCTCGGACAGGGCGGGAAGGGACACGGTTCTCTCAGGGCTGCAGGGGCGGACGGGGGCGCCCACCCATGCTACGTCGCGCCGGGAGTCGCGGGGCGCCGACGCTCGGCGTCCCCCCAGGACTCCCTCCTAGACTGACGCCATGGAGCGGGCCGGGAGGAGCACGCCCCGGCGTGCGCGCCTGGGCGTGGATCTGACCATGCTCGCCGTCGTCGGCGTGATGCTGTTCGCCGCGATCGGGGCGGGCGGCGCGACCCTCTACCAGCAGTTCTACGGCCCCTCGGCGTTCGTGGTCCGCTACCTCGACCTGCTCGCATCCGGCCGCGCGGCCGATGCGCTCCGGGTGCCCGGTGTCGCCATCGACCGCGAGACGCTCGAGAAGGCCGGCATCGACCCCCGCGCCTCGGAGGCGATGCTGCGGCGCTCCGCGCTCGGCCCCCTCACCGACATCGAGGTGAAGTCCGAACGGCCCTCCGGCGACGGCACTGCCGTCACCGTCGGCTACACGGCCGGTGGCCATCACGGCACCACGACCTTCCAGGTGCAGCAGGACGGCTGGGCCGGCGTCACCCCCGACTGGCGGTTCACCACGAGCCCTCTCGCGGTGGTCCAGCTCACCGTGCGCGGCTCCGACCGCTTCGCCGTGAACGGGTTCGAGGTCGATCGTCGGCAGGTGTCCGTCGCGGGGGCCGAGGCCCAGCCGCTCGACCCCCTGCCGCTGCTCGTGTTCACCCCCGGCGTCTACTCCGTCACGGTCGACACCGCGATCTCGACGTCGTCCGGCCACGGGGTGCTCGCCGACAAGCCGCTCGCCGTCACGCCGCTCGACGTGCAGACCGAGCCGACTCCCGAGTTCGTGTCGGTGGTGCAGCAGCGCGTCGAGGAGTTCCTCACGCAGTGCACGACCCAGGAGGTGCTGCAGCCCACCGCGTGCCCGTTCGGCCTGCGCGTGACGAACCGCATCTCCGCGCCGCCCACCTGGTCGATCACGAGTCAGCCCCAGATCGCGGTCGTCCCCGCCGAGGACGGTCAGTGGCAGATCCCGCCGGCCGATGCGGTGGCCCACGTCGAGGTCGAGATCCAGTCGCTGTTCGACGGCTCGGTCGAGCCGGTGTCGGAAGACGTGCCGTTCCGCGTGAACGGCACCATCGCGATCCTCCCCGACGGCTCCGCGTCGATCAGGGTCGGCTCTCCCGACGAGCCCGCCGAGGACTGACGCCGGGGATCAGCGCCGGTCGCGCTGGGCCTGGCGCTCCGCCGCGCGCTGGTCCCGCGCCGCGAGCTCGGCGAGGCGCGCGTTGTACTCCTCCAGCTCGGCGTCGCCCGTGCGGTCGGCGTGCCGGTCGCGACGCTTCTGCAGCTTGGTGTCGCTGCGGCTCCACTGGATCGCGACCGTGATGGCGAGGATCAGCGTCGGGATCTCTCCGATCGACCAGGCGATGCCGCCGCCCACGTACTGATCGGTCATGGGATCGGCGCCCCAGTCGCGGCCCATCGCGCCGAACCAGTCGGCGACCATCAGCCCCTCCTGCATCATGATCGCCATGCCGAAGAACGCGTGCATGGCCATCACGGCGATGAGGGTGATGAGCCGGCCGGGGTACGGCAGCCGGTACGGCACGGGGTCGGCACCGATCAGGCTCATCACGAACAGGTAGCCCGAGATCAGGAAGTGGATGACCATCCACTCGTGCCCGAGGTGCTCGTACATCGACCAGCGCACCAGGTCGGTGAAGTAGAACGCCCACAGCGACACGATGAAGATCGCGGCCGCGACGAACGGGTGGGTCACCACGCGCGCGAACGGCGAGTGCACGGCCCACATGATCCACTCGCGGCCGCCGCGGGTGCCGTCGTCGCGCTTGTGGATCGCGCGCAACGCCAGGGTGATGGGTGCACCCGAGACGAGCAGCAGCGGGATCGCCATCGAGAGCATCATGTGCCCGAGCATGTGCACGCTGAACAGGTACTCCTGATACGCGTTGATGGGCCCGCCCGTCACCCACACCAGCATCAGCATGCCGAGCACCCAGAAGACGGTGCGGTGGATCGGCCAGCGGTCGCCGCGCAGCCGCAGCCGCCGCACGCCCGCGAGGTAGAGGAAGAGCCCGAACCCGGCAGCCACCAGCCACAGCACGTCGATGTCCCACGCCGTGAACCACCGCGCGAGCGTGAGCTCGGGGGGAAGCAGGGAGCCGGTGAGGATCTGCGCCGGGGTCTGCGCGAACGCGGCGGTCTCGCCCGTGGGGGGAGGGGTGCGCGCGAGGGCCGCCGCGGCGCCCGAGGCGAGCCCCATCAGCGCGACCTCGCCCAGCACCAGCAGCCAGAACCAGCGGTTGGCGCGGTCACCGTCGAGCTTCGGGATGAGTCGGGCGCGGTACCAGGCGCCGAGCAGGCCCATCCCGACCAGCAGCACGGCCTTCGCGATGACGATCGTGCCGTATGGCGTCGACCACACCGCCTCCCAGGACCCCACCGCGACGATCGACCGTGTGAAGCCGGAGAGCGCCACGACCGCGAAGGCGGCGATGGCGAGCGAGGAGTAGCGCGACACCAGGCGGGCGCGGTCGATGCCCGGCTCTCCGCGCAGCAACACCAGCAGCAGCAGGCCGCCCAGCCACACCGCGGCCCCGATGGTGTGCAGCAGGATCGAGTTGACCGCCATGTTGTGGCCGTCGAGGTCGCCCGCATGGCCCTGGGTCGCCAGCGGCAGGAACGACACCGCGGCGAGCAGGGCCGTGATCAGGGTGGGCGTCCAGGACCGCCAGGCGAACGCGAGCACCGTGATCACGGCGCCGAGGATCGTGGTGATGAGCCACGACTGTCCGAGCGGCAGCTCCAGCAGGAACCGTCCGAGCTGTGCACCGAACTCCCGCTCGATGCTGAGCTTCGGGTTGAACGCCGCCATGAAGGCGAGGAAGCCGGCGAGACCGGCCGAGACCGTGAACACCGCGGCACCGATCGACGCGATGTTCAGGGCCCTGTCGAACGACCGCTCGCCCGCGCGGAGTGCGAACAGAGCGAGCACGAGCGACCCGAGCATGAGCGCGCCCGAGAGGTTCATCACCAGCTTGGCGATCGGCGTGCCCCACAGCACCACGGGCCCCGGGTCCTGCAGCAGGGGCGGCTTGGCACCGCCGCCGATGAGCAGCGCCCACACGAGGGCGACGAGACCCGCCGCCAGCAGGATGACGACGCCGGCGACGCGATACGCCGACGTCGTGCTCGGCGTCTCGGTGCGGGAACTCACCCCTCCAGCCTAGGCGCGCTGGACGGGGGGAAAGCACGAAGGCCGCTCCCGGATCGGGAGCGGCCTTCGAACGGGTGCGGTCTTACTTGACGGCAGCCTTGAGCTTGGAGCCGGCGGTCACCTTGACGCGCTTGCCAGCGGGGATCTTGATCTCGGCGCCGGTCTGCGGGTTGCGGCCCGTGCGAGCAGCGGTGTCGACCTGCTCGAAGGAGATCCAGCCCGGGATCGAGACCTTGCTGCCCTTGGCGACAGCGTCGGAGACCGTGGCGAACAGCGAGTCGAGGACACCGGAGACGGTGGCCTGGCTCTGGCCGGTGGCGGAAGCGATGCTCGCGACGAGCTCGGTCTTGGTGATGGACTTGTCAGCCATGTCATCCTCCAGCGACGAAGGACCGTCGCATCGTTGTGGGTGCGAGAGGCGGGTGCCTCCCGTTGGTCGAGTGACCGCCTTGAATGTACCAACCACCACCCGGATTTCCGCGTCATTTCGCGGGTTTTGACCAATTACCCGGCGTGTCGCGCCACTTTGGTCACACGTGTCACAGAATTCGGGAGGCTCATGCCCCCGCGCGAGACGGTGCCGACGATCACGGGATCGGCGTTCGCGAGCGCCACCCACCCCTGTCGGTCTGTCCCGATCTCGCGGCGCTCCCCCGATTGCCGGAGCGCGTGGGCGCTCACCCGGACCGCGAGACGACGGAGACGCGGGGGTACGCGAAAGGGGCGAGGATCCGAAGATCCTCGCCCCTGTCGACGGCGGTGATTTACCAGCTCGACTTGGTCACGCCGGGCAGCTCGCCACGGTGTGCCATGTCACGGAAGCGGACACGCGAGATGCCGAACTTCGTGAGGACACCGCGGGGGCGGCCGTCGATGACGTCGCGCGAACGCACGCGAGCCGGCGAGGCGTTGCGCGGCAGCTTCTGCAGGCCGACGCGAGCGGCCTCGCGGGCCTCGTCGGTGGCGTTCGGGTCGACCAGGGTCTTCTTCAGCTCGGCACGACGCTCGGCGTAGCGCTCGACGATGACCTTGCGCTGCTCGTTGCGCGCGATCTTGCTCTTCTTAGCCATGGATCAACGCTCCTCTCGGAATTCGACGTGCTGACGGATGACCGGGTCGTACTTCTTCAGCACGAGGCGGTCGGGGGTGTTGCGGCGGTTCTTCTTGGTCACGTACGTGTAACCCGTACCCGCCGTGGAACGCAGCTTGATGATCGGACGGACGTCCTGAGCCTTCTTGGCCATTAGAGCTTCACACCCTTCGCCTGGAGGTCCTTGACGACGTTCTCGATGCCGCGCGCGTCGATCACCTTGATGCCCTTGGCGGACACGTTGAGCGTGATCTTACGACCGAGCGAGGGCACGAAATAGGTCTTCTTCTGCACGTTCGGGTCGAAGCGGCGCTTCGTCCGGCGGTGCGAGTGCGAGACGTTGTGACCGAAGCCGGGAACAGCTCCGGTCACCTGGCACACTGCTGCCATGATGATGACTCCTTCATTACCGTGAGGCCGGACGGCCCCACCCAAGATCCCTTGTCTGCACGCAACCTCGACCCGCCGATCTCTCGGCCGCGGAAGGGGAAGCATGCGAACTACGCACAGGAGCGTGCGCAGACAAAGAGTCAGTCTAGCACGGGCAGGGTCGCCCCCAGTGCCGCGGCCTCGGCGGCACCGCGCCCCCACCGGAACGCCGACACGGTCGGGTCGTCCGGGATCCAGAACCGCCACGGGAAGGCGTCCGTCCCCGCGAGCCCCGCGACCCCGACTCTCGGCCCCTGCGACACATCCGCGACCGGCGCCCCGAGCCACAGCTCCGCGCGGGCGCCGTTGTGCTCCGCGCCCGTGACCGCGTCGATCCCATCGTGCAGCGCGTGGCGCAGGCCGACCGCCTGGCCCAGTCGCCCCGGCCCCCTGGCGAGGTCGCGTCGGGCCGTTCGCCCCAGCGGGAGCGGGGCACCGCGGCGGACGGCCGCAGCGTCCTCACCGGCCACCACCTCTCCGGCGCGCAGCAGCACCCCGTCACCCTGCCCCTCCGGACCGCACGCCACGTTCACGCACGAGTGGATCCCGTGGCTCAGGTAGACGTACAGGTGGCCCGGCTCGCCCCACATCGTGGCGTTGCGGGCGGTGCGACCCATGCGCGCGTGCGAGCCGGGGTCGACGCGGTCGCCCGTGCCCTGCCCGTGATACGCCTCGACCTCGGTGACGCGCACGCGGACCTCCACCGGCACACCGCCCTCGATCACCACGGTGCGCAGTTCCGCGCCGAGCAGGGTGGGCGCCACCTCGACGGCGGAGCGCATCACGTCGTCGCGGGTCACGCGTCGCAGCGGAACGGCCGACACGTCAGAACCGCGGCGCCGTCTGGCACCAGGAGGCGTCGAAGCCGGTGAGGGCCACGAGCTCCTTCCCGGAGTCCAGGTCGATCAGGTGGGTCTCCAGCCGCCCCGGAAGCGGCAGCAGCATGCCGTCGTAGGGGTTGTTCGCCATGTCGGGGGCGACCACGACGGCCGCGTACTGCCCGCTCGGCGACGCGCACGCCTGGAGGATGGCGTCGCTCGACCCCACCTCGACCAGGGGTTCTGCGACCCCGTCGTCGTCCACGCGGACCACCGCCTGCCCGATCGGCAGACCCGAGTCGTCGCGCGACACCACGTGCCGCAGCGTGCCGCCGGGGAACGGCGTGATCGTCGTGGCCGTGCCGTAGTCGGGCGTCGAGGCCGCGAGCGGCTGCTCCGAGCCGTCGGTGAGGTTCAGCTCGACCACGGTGCCGTCGAGACGCTCCACGATCGCGGTGTAGGTGCCGCGCGAGATGCCCTGAATGGTGGTGGCGAGCCCGAGCGAATGCACTCCCGCGTCGCTGGAACGGTCGACGAGGGCGAGCGCGCCGTCGAAGTCGATGAAGAGCACGGCGGCGCTGTCCGGCACGAACTGCCACACGAAGACGCTCGCCTCCTCGCCCGCGACCTCGATGATCTGCGGCTCGTCGTCGCCGCTCAGCGACTGGGTCACGAGCACGCTCGCGCGGCCCTCGCTGTCGCCGAGCTCGCGGTCGGAGTAGCTGTAGCCGACGAGGTTGCCGCGCTCGGAGACCTGGATCTCTCGGACATAGCCGTCGCCGGGCAGCGTCAGCTCGCGCTGGTCCTCACCGTCGCGGTCCATCACCAGCAGGTGCGAGCCGTCGTCCTCCTCGACCGAGGCCACGAGGCGCGTGGAGGTGGCGCGGAAGTCGTTGATCCGCGGATGCGAGAACACCGGCACCGCCTTCTCGCCGCTGAGGTCGGTGCGGAAGATCGTGTCGTCGCCGTCGACGTCGCGCCGCAGCAGGAACATCGTCGAAGCGGGCGTGGTGAAGCTCGTCGTGAGCTCGGCGGACGGACCACCGCTCGCACCGACGGCATCGGACACCGTCACGGTGTACGTCGTGTCGTCGTCGAGCGGCACCGTGAAGCGCACACCGATCCCGCGGCCGGCCGCGTCGACCGTGAACGGCACCGCCGGCTCGACCGACACCTGGTCCGCCTCGATCGCGGCGAGGGGCTGGTTCGCGGTGAGGATCAGGCGACTGCCGGACGATTCGATCGCCTGGGCCGCGTCGACCTGCACCTCTGAGATGCGCGGACCCTGCAGCAGGCTCACGACGCCGAAGCCGGTGCCGACCAGCACCAGCACACCCAGCACGGCACCGATCGTCAGCAGGAACCGGCGTGACATCCGCGGCCCGGCCGCCGCACCGGCGCGGTCGCTCGCCGCGGGCGGGCCATCGGCGGGACGCCAGCCCGGCGCGGCACCCTCTGACGACTCGGCCGCGGGCGGCGTCGGGGTCGCGGGCGGCGCGGCGGCGGCGGACACGGGTTCGGGGGCGAGCGGCACCGCGGGCACAGACGATCCGGCGGACGGGATCGCGGAGGCGGACGCGGAGGATCCCGTCGACGGGACCGCGGCGGGCGCATCCGGCTCGACGGAAGGAGCGGCGGGCGCCTCAGGCACGGCGGGGGAAGTCGCGGGCACCACCGAAGACGGCTCCGTCGACGCGGGCGACGCGGGCGCATCCGGCTCGGCGGAAGGGGCCTCGGGGGCGGGGGCGGGGCCCTCCCCCTCGACCAGGGAGACCGACTCGGCTGCCGCACGCTCCGCCGCCTCCCGCGCGGCGCGCAGTTCGGCGCGCGTGCGCGGGACGGCGGGCGTCTCGCGGCGCTCGTCGTCAGTACTCATAGGGGTCCTTCGGCTCGTCGATCGCGACGACGTCCGTCGGCTCGATGCGCAGCGTGCCGTCGGCGTCGGCGCGCACCGTGCCCGTCACCTCGACCCACTGCCCCGTCTCATACTCACCGGGGTCGACGTCGGTCGGCAGGGCCGCGGTCTGCGCGTCGATCACGCAGTGCGTGATGACGAGCCGGGTGAGGTTCACGCCGTCGCCCTTCCCCGCCGGGGTGACGAAGCCGGTGAGCGTGACCGGGGCCCCGTCGTACGCCGCGGTGTTCGTGGCCCCAGCGAAGACACTGGCCCAGTCGCCGATGCCGAACGTCGAGGTGTCCGCGACGCCGAGGGCCACGGTGTCCGCCCCGGCGAACAGCGTGGCCTGCTCCCCCGCACGCGACATCGCGAGCTCGACCGACAGCGAGGCGGGCGGCAGCACGAGCGCTGCGGCCACGACCCCGGTGGCGATCACACCGCCCGCGACCGCGCCGACTCCGGCCAGGGTCCGCCGGGGAGTCACGGTCGTGCGCGACGCCTCGTCGTCCGCGTGCTCGGGCTCCGCGGTGGCGTCGCCGTGGTCGTGGCCGTGGTCGTCCTCGGCCCCGAGCGGCAGGGTGCACGACCACACCGCCCCGGCGAGCGTGACCACGGCGGCCGCACTCGCGAACCAGACCGACTCGGGGCTGATGTAGAGCGTCAGGCGCCCGGTGACCGCGAGCCCGAGCGTCACGACCGCGACCGCGGAGGCCAGTCCGACGCCCAGCCATCGAGTCGCGACGGCTCGAGCGCGCGGTGTCTGCTGCTCAGACAAAGACGTTCACCCCGATCCCGATCGCGAAGGCCGCGGCCAGCACGACCGCGGTGATCCCGACGAGCGTGCGCGCCGTGAAGGTCGTACGCATGAGTGCCAGCATCTTGATGTCGACGAGCGGTCCGACCAGCAGGAACGCCACGATCGCCCCGCTCGAGAAGGTGGACGCGAACGACAGCGCGAAGAACGCGTCGACGTTGGAGCAGATGGCGACCACGATCGCGAGCAGCATCATCGCCACGATCGACAGCACCGGGTTCGACCCGATCGCCAGCAGCACGTCGCGCGGGATCAGCACCTGCACGGCTCCCGCGAGCGCTGAGCCGATCACGAGCGCCGGCATCACCGCCCGCAGCTCGACCAGGAACTGCGTGAGGCTGCGGCGGATCGGGGTGCCCGGCTCGTGCGTCACGCGCTCGCACGTGTCGACGAAGCGCTGGGTGAGCAGCGAGTCCGGCGACGGGTGCAGGCTGTAGATCCAGCCGATCAGGTTCGCGATCAGGTAGCCGCCGACCAGGCGCGCGACGAGGATGCCGCCGTCCCAACCGAAGGCCGCGTGCGTGGTGAGGATGACGATCGGGTTGACGATGGGCGCGGCGATCAGGAAGGTGAGGGCCTCCGCCGGGGCGAGGCCGCGCATCATCAGACCGCGCGCGAAGGGGACGTTGCCGCACTCGCACACCGGGATGAGCATCCCGAGGAGGGACAGCACCGCGCGCCGGGCCCACGCGCGGCGTGGCAGCCAGCGGTGGATGACGTCGGCGGGCAGCCACACCTGCACGACGATCGACAGCAGCACGCCGAGGATCACGAACGGCAGTGCTTCGATCAGCACGCTGAGCGCCAGGGTGAGGCCGTCCTGCGCCCTGGTCGGCAGCGATGCCGGGTACAGCGACGGGAGCAGCAGGTCGATCAGGAACAGCGCCGCCACGATCGCGGCGCCGAGACCGAGGCCGATCCAGGGCGACCGCGGCGGTGTCGCGTGTCGGTGCGTGTGGCCCGGACGGGAGGCCGTTCGTGCCGGGGAACTCACGCTGTCGCTGTCCTGCCGGCCTCGCGCTTGTTGGCGCACGGGGTGCACAGCCCGAAGATGTCGACGACGTGCGCGGCGTCGGTGAACCCGTGCAGAGCGGCGGTGCGGTGCGCCCACTGCTCGACGTCCTTCGCCTCGATCTCGACCGTGAGCCCGCACGACCGGCAGATCAGGTGGTGGTGGTGCCCCTGCGTGGAGCAGGCACGGTACAGCGCCTCGCCCTCGGGGCTCTGCAGCGAGTCGGCGTCACCGGAGGCGGCGAGCCCTGCCAGTGCGCGGTAGACCGTGGCGAGGCCGATGCCGGTGTTGTCGTCGCGGAGGGAGGCGTGCAGGCTCTGTGCGCTGACGAAACCGCGGGCGTCGGCGAGTGCTTCGCGCACGCGTTCGCGCTGCCAGGTGTTCCGCTGAGCCATGCCTTCGATTCTAGGCCGGAGGGGGTTGGCGAGGGCTGGGAGCGCCCGCGCACCGAGGCTCCCGGCGAGTGAACGAGAGCGTGGTCCGCGTCGGCGTGCCCTGTATCGGCATATGTGTTCTCTCTCGAGGCGCATCTGGGGTCATATGACTACGCTTGAGGCGAGCGGGGTACAAGAGGAGAAGCAATGAAGACACCTATTGTGCTGACCGCCGCACTCGCCACGGCGCTGATCGCATCACCGGCCGCGGCAATCGCCTCGGCACCGCCGACCTCGATCATGAGCACGATGAACGTGCCCGCTCGCGACCTCGGCCCGTGCTGGGCTCAGGCTGGGCGGGTCGTAGGCGGCGGCATCGGAGTGATCGGTTCGAGCGTCACTGCGCCGTGGGCCTTCCCCGGCCTGCTCTGGGCATACCTCGGCGCCATGAGTCAAGAGACGTACACGAGTGATGGGCAGTTCGCATGCTGACGAAACAGAGCGTGGACACGCACCCCAAGGCCGCTTCCGGCCGCCCGTCCGGGCGCTCCATCGCGGGGTGGGTGTTCGTCGCCATCGGCATGTGGATGGCCTTCAGCACCGCGGCCACCACCGCCGACGAAGGACTGCGCATGATGATGCTGATCGCGGGATCTTTCCTCGCCGGTGGCCTCGTGTTCGACGTCACACGGTGGCTCGTGCGCCGCAACCGGCCCCCGTCCGACGAGTGACTCCAGCCCGGGCCGTCGTCCGTCAGGGCGACGGCCCGGCACCATTCGCCGACGGCTCAGGCGGAGACGCGACGGACGCGCGACCGGGTCTTCTGCACGATCCAGCACACGACGTAGATCGTGAACGACAGCGTCGTGATGTACGGGCTCACCGGGAGGGTGCCGGCGAGGGCGAGCAGGATGCCGCCGACCGCCGAGACGAAGCCGAACAGCGCGGCCAGCAGCGGCACCGCGACCGGACCCGCTGTGACCCGCATGGCCGCGGCGGCCGGTGTCACCAGAAGCGCCATCACCAGCAGAGCTCCGATGATGTGCACGCTCACCGCGACGATCAGGCCCAGCAGCACCATGAACAGCAGGCTCACCGCGCGGGTCGGCACACCGCGGGCCGCCGCCGACTCCGGGTCGAGCGAATCGAACCGCAGCGGGTTCCACATCACCAGCAGCCCGAGCAGCACGACGAGGCTGATGCCGATGAGCCACCCCAGGTCAGGGCTCGACACCGACACGATCTGACCGGTGAGGAGGCTGAAGCGGTTGGCGCTGCGTCCGTCGTACAGCGACAGGAAGAGGATGCCGAGGCCGAGGCCGAACGGCATGAGCACACCGACGATCGAGTTGCGGTCACGCGCCTTCGCACCGAGCACGCCGATGAGGATCGCCGCGACCAGTGCCCCGCCGAGTGAGCCGAACACCACGCTGCCGCCGAAGAGCAACGCGGCCGCGGCACCGGCGAAGGAGAGCTCGCTGACCCCGTGGACCGCGAAGGCGAGGTCGCGCTGCATCACGAACACGCCGATCAGGCCACCGACGATACCGAGCACCGCACCGGCAATGATCGAGTTCGCGAGCAGGGCGACGAGCTCGCCGTAGTCCTGGAAGGAGAAGATGTCGTCCCACCCGACGGCAGGGACGAGGAGGGCGGCGGCGGTCATGCGGTCCCTCCGTGGTCGTGGTCGTCGTGCAGGTGGTGGGGCTCGGCGTCGGGGACACCCACGACCACGAGCCGGTCGCCCGCTCGGAGCACGAACACGGGTGTGCCGTACAGGTCGCTGAGCACGCGCGTCTGCAGCACCTCGTCCGGGGTGCCGAGCAGGAAGCGCCCGCCGGCGATGTAGAGGATGCGGTCGACCCGGCCGAGGATCGGGTTGATGTCGTGCGTCACGAACAGCACCGCCGCACCGCGCTCGCGCCGCTGGCGGTCGATGATGTCGGTGACGCCCACCTGGTTCGCGAGGTCGAGGTTCGACAGCGGCTCGTCGCACAGCAGCAGGGCCGGTTCGTCGGCGAGCGCCTGTCCCACGCGGAGCCGCTGCTGCTCTCCGCCCGACAGCAACCCCACCCGACGGTCGGCGTAGTGCACGGCGCCGACCGCGTCGAGCAGTGCATCGACCTTCGCGCGGTCGCCGCGGTGCGGGAACGGGAGGCCGAACCGGCTGCCCTGCACGCCGAGCGCCACGAGATCCCTGGCACGCATGCTGGTGTCGGGAGCGATCGCGCGCTGCTGCGGGATGTAGCCGATGCGGGCGCTGCCGCGGTGCACGGGCTCACCTGCCACGCGGATCGTGCCGCGGGAGAGGGGCTGGAGGCCGAGGATGCTGCGCAGGAGTGTCGTCTTGCCCGACCCGGAGGGTCCGAGCACGGCGATGAACTCCCCCGGCTGCACCGTGAGATCGAGGCCCGACCAGAGCTCGCGGTCTCCGCGGTGCAGTGCCCCGTCGGCGATCTCGAGCACGGGCGCCGCGCGGTCGACCGCGCCGCTCACGACTGGACGGCGGCGGCGAGGCTCTGGATCGCGTCACGCATCCACTCAGAGTACGACGATCCGTCCTCCAGCAGCTCCGTGAAGGCGACCACCGGTACTCGGGCGTCGTCCGCGGCCTTCTCGACCCGCTCGGTCTCGGCACCGCCCGTCTGGGCGTTGGTCAGCAGGGCGGTCACCTGTCCGGACGCGATCACATCGAGCGACTCGAGCAGTACCGCCGGCGCGACGTCGCTGCCCTCCTCGACCGACTCGGCGAAGCCCTCGGGCGTCACGTCGGTGAGACCGGCGGCCGCGGCGAGGTAGCCGGGCAGCGGCTCGGTCAGGAACACCGTCTTGCCCTCGGCGGAGGCCTTGAGCGTCTCGAGGTCGGACTCGAAGCCCTCGAGCTCGGCGACCAGCTCGTCGGCGTTGGTCGCGAACGTGTCCGCGCCGTCGGGGTCGAGCGCCGTCAGCTCGTCGGCGATGGCCTCGACCACGTGGATCATCGTGTGCGGGTCGAACCACACGTGCTCGTTGAAGCCCTCGATGTGGTCGTGGCCATCGTGGTCGTGAGCCTCCTCGCCCTCGGCATGCTCGTGGTCGTGCGACTCGGCGGCGGCGTCGTCGTCGGCGTGGGCGTGGGCGTCCTCCTCATGGCCCTCGTTGCCGGGGAAGTCGTGGGAGTACTCGACGGCGGTGACGACGTGCGGGTCCTGGGCGTCCTGCAGCAGGCTGTCGATGAAGGCGTCGTAGCCGCCGCCGTTCTCGACGACGAGGTCGGCTTTCTGGAGCGTGAGCCGGTCGCGGGCGCTGGCCTCGTAGGAGTGCGGGTCCTGGGAGGCGGAGGTGATGATCGACTCGACGTCGACGCGGTCGCCGCCGATCTGCGCGGCGATGTCGCCGTAGACGTTGGTGCTCGCCACGACGGTGATCGTTCCGTCGTCGCCTTGTCCCGACGCGGCGGGGCTGGAGCATCCGGCCAGCGAGAGGGCGGCGACGGAGGCGAGGGCGAGAGCGAGCGCGGGCTTCTTCATGATGCCAGCGTAAACGCTAATGAGAACCATTATCAAATCGAACGCTCCGCGGACGGGAAAGGCGGAGAGCGTGCGACCACGCCCTCCGCCTTTCGTCACCCCCGACTCACCCCACGAGCCCCCGCGGCGCGATCCATGCGGTCGCCTCCGCGGGCAGCGCGGAGCCGTCCAGCGCCACGGTCGACAGCACCGCGTCCTCCGCGGCCGCTCCGAGCTCGAAGGGCTCCGTGCCGAAGTTCGTCACGACCTCCCAGCCGTTCGGACGACGGAACCGCAGCACGTCCGCACGACCCGTCTCCCTCCACTCCAGGCTCTCGCCGGTCTGCAGCAACCGCCGCAGCCGCAGAGCCTCGCGGTAGAGGTTGAGCGTGGAACCGGGGTCGGCATCCTCCACCTCGACCGCAGCCGCGGCGAACCACGCGGGCTGAGGCAGATGCGCGCCGCCCTCGCCGAACCCGTACGAGCTGCCCGACGCCGTCCACGGCAGGGGCACACGGCACCCGTCGCGACCGAGACCATCGAAGTCGGCCCCGCGGAAGAACCCGGGGTCCTGCCGCT
The DNA here is from genome assembly GCF_023091155.1 of Microbacterium sufflavum. Taxonomy (NCBI): domain Bacteria; kingdom Bacillati; phylum Actinomycetota; class Actinomycetes; order Micrococcales; family Microbacteriaceae; genus Microbacterium; species Microbacterium sufflavum. Next base: position 857,462 of record NZ_JAHWXK010000001.1, read on the forward strand.
GCTCCGGCGCGATGTCGGCCACCTCGTGCAGCCCGAGCTCCTCGCCCTGATACAGGTACGCGCTGCCGGGCAGGCCGAGCAGCAGCAGGGTCGCGGCGTGCGCCCGGCGCAGTCCGCCCTCGCGGTCGAGTCCGTCCTCCGGGCCGCCGGCACGCACCCACTCCGTGCCCTGCTTCACCGCGCGACCGCGCAGCGGAGGAAGGCCGTACCGCGTGGCGTGGCGGGTCACGTCATGGTTGGACAGCACCCAGGTGGTCGACGACCCTGCCGCGTGCGCCTGGGCGAGGTTGTCGGCGATGATGCGCTGGAAGTCGCCCGCATCGAAGTCGGCCACGAGCAGATCGAAGTTGAACGCCTGGCCCAGCCCCTCCGCGGAGGCGTACTTCGCCCGGCGCTCCGGCGTCTCCACCCACGCCTCGGCGACGGCGGTGCGCGGCGGGTCGTACTCGTTGAACACCCGACGCCACTCGGCGTAGATCTCGTGCACGTCGTCGCGGTCGATCATCGGGTGGGTGCCCGAGGAGCGGTCCATCGCGTCGAGCTGGGCGCGCGACGGCAGCGGCTCGGTGAGGTCCTTCGTGAGCATGTGGGCGACGTCGATGCGGAACCCGTCGACGCCGCGGTCCGACCAGAAGCGCAGTGTCGTCAGGAAGTCCGCGCGCACCTCGGGGTGGTCCCAGTTGAGGTCGGGCTGCTCGACCGCGAAGTTGTGCAGGTACCACTGACCGTCGGCTACGCGCTCCCAGGCGCTGCCACCGAAGATCGAGATCCAGTCGGTGGGCGGCTCCGCACCGTCGGGCCCCGTGCCCTCCCGGAAGATGTAGCGCTCCCGCGCGGCCGACCCACGCCCCGCGGCGAGCGCCTCCTGGAACCACGCATGCTGGTCGGAGGTGTGGTTGGGGACGATGTCGACCACGACGCGGATGCCGCGCGCGTGCAGCGCCTCCACCATCGCGTCGAAGTCGGCCAGCGTGCCCAGGCGCGGGTCGACGTTGCGGTAGTCGGCCACGTCGTAGCCGCCGTCGGCGAGTTCGGACGGGTAGAAGGGACTCAGCCACACCGCGTCGATGCCGAGCTCGGCGAGGTAGTCGGCACGGGAGACGATGCCGGGGAGGTCGCCCAGTCCGTCGCCGTCGGCGTCGGCGAAGCTGCGAGGGTAGATCTGGTAGACGGCGGCCTGGCGCCACCAGGTCGCGGTCTTGTCGTCTTCGCGGGTCTCGGTGAGCAGCGAATCGGTCATGAGGGGTTGGAACTCCTTGCTTTCTTGCGGTGGTCGGTGTCAGCCCTTGACGGCACCCTGCGTGACGCCCTCCATCACCCAGCGCTGAGTGAAGAGGTAGGCGACGATCGCGGGGGCCATCGCCATGAGGTACGAGGCGAAGGCGACGTTGTAGTTGTTGCTGAACTGGTTCTGGAAGAGGTTCTGCCGCACCGGCAGCGTCTGCAGTGCCGGGTCGGAGATGATGAGCGACGGCATCATGAAGTCGTTCCAGGCGTAGAGGAACGCGAAGATGCCGACGGTCGCGCTCATGGGCGCGAGCAGCGGGAAGATCAGCCGCCAGAAGGTCTGCCACGTGGTCGCCCCGTCGATGCGGGCGCTCTCCTCCAGCTCGATCGGGATCGACCGCAGGAACGCCGTGAACAGCAGCACGCTGAAGCTCAGCTGGAACATCGTGGCGAGGATGATCACGCCGAACGGGTTGTCGAGTCCGACGCGTCCGGTGAGCTGGATCTGCGGCAGCGCCACGACCGGGAAGGGGATGAACATCGCCGCGAGCAGGTAGAAGAAGGAGTACCGGAACAGCCGGCGGTCCCAGTTGCGCACGATCGCGTACGAGGCGAAGGCCGCGAGCACGATCGTGGCGACGACCGTTCCCGCCGTGACGAGCAGGGAGATGCCGGCACCGACGGGGAACTTCGTGAGGTTCCAGGCCTGCACGAATCCGTCGAAGCTGAACGGCGCGGGGAACGAGAACGCGTTGCCGTCGACGGCCTGACCGGTGGTCTTGAACGCCATCGAGATCGTGACGTACAGCGGGATGAGGACCGTCGCGGTGCAGAGGATCAGGATGATGGTGCCCGACCAGTTGACGCGCTCCATCTTCTCGCGCTTCTTCCGGCCGCCGGCCGGGGCCGTGGTGAGGGTCTGCGTGGTCATCAGAACGTGTTCCTTCCGCGGGTCAGCGAGAGCTGGAAGACCGAGATGAGCACGGCCACGATGAAGAAGATCGTGGCGTTGGCCATCTGGTAGGCGTAGTCGCCGCCGTTGAAGCCCGCGATGATCGTCATGGCCACGCTGCGGGTGGCGGTGCCCGGTCCGCCGTTCGTGAGGCCGACGATGATGTCGTAGGCGTTGAGGAAGCCCTTGAACCCGAGGATCACGTTGATCACGACATACCCGGCGACGAGCGGGATGGTGATGCGGGTGAGCTGCTGCGTGCGGCTGGCCCCGTCGATGCTGGCCGCCTCGTACACCTCGCCCGGCACCGACAGCAGACCGGCGATGTAGATGAGCAGCGTGCCGGGCACGGCCTGCCACGCGGTGACGATGACGATCGCGACCCACGCGAGGTCGGGGTTGGCGAGCAGGCTGGTCTGCAGCCACTCGATCCCCGTCGCGGCCCCCGCCGCGGGCAGCGAGTTGGAGAACAGGAAGTTGAAGACGTAGGCGATGATGATGCCCGAGATCACCATCGGGATCACGAAGATCGTCCGCAGCCCGGTCTTGAAGCGGATGCGGGAGGTGAGCCCGACCGCGAGGAGGAACGCGATCACGTTCACCACGATCACGGTCGCGATGGAGAAGCCGAACGTGAACAGGTAGCTCTGCAGGATCGCGGGATCGCTGAACAGGGCGATGTAGTTGGTGAGGCCGTTGAAGCTCCATTCACCGATGCCGATCGAGTCGGTGAAGCTGAAGAAGATGCCGATCACGCCGGGGACGGTGATCGCGAGCGTGAAGATCACCAGGGTCGGCAGCAGGAAGAGGTAGTAGATCGGCTCGACGCGGCGGGTGTGCCGGCGGAGCTTCCGCTCGCCGCCCGTCACGATCGCGGTGGTGCTGGCACCGGTGTCGGTGGCGGTGGTGGTGGTCATGGCGCGGACTCCTCTGTCTCGGCCGATGCGGAATCCTGCGAGGTCGGGATGGGAGCGCGGAAGGCGATACGGGCCCAGTCGGCGTCCATCGTGCGGAGGATCGACGACGGCGCGGCGCCGAGCACCATGGCCTGCGCATAGTTGAAGATCGGCAGGGTCTTCGGAACGAGCACGGACGGGCCCTGGTAGATCTTGCCGTCGTCGTAGTACGGGATCATGCCCTCGATGCGCGGGTCGTCCGGCGCTGCCGCGTCGGTCGTCGGGGTGAATCCGAGCTGCGAGGCGTTGTACTCCTCGATGTTCTCGGGGAGGTAGAGGTACTCGAGGAAGTCGCGGGCGGCCTCCTGGTGCCGGGACTCCACGGGGATCATCGCCGCGAGGTCCATGTTCACCCGCACCGCGAGGTCGTCGGGATCGTCGGTCATGGGCAGCGGGAAGGTGCCCAGGGGCAGATCGGGAGCGGTCTTCGCGATCTCGCTGAACGCCCACGGCCCCTGCAGGTACATCGCCGCCTCGCCCTTCGCGAAGGCGAGGTTGCCGTCGCCGTAGCCGCGACTCGCGGCGTCGTCATTGGTGTAGTCGTTCGCGAGCTGCATCATCTTGTCCATCGGCTCGGCGAAGTCCTTCTGGAACGACACCTCGGAGTCGGGACCGACGTCGGTGCCCTCGGCGGCGAGGGCGTCGAAGAATTCGAGCACGTCGAGGGAACCGCCGACCGCGTAGTCGTACCAGCCCTGCGCCACGGTCCAGTCGTCTTTGAAGGTGCCGTAGAAGGGGTCGATGCCCGCCTCGCGCAGCTGGTCGCACACGGCGATCAGCTCGTCCCAGGTCTGCGGCACCTCGAGCCCCTGCTCGTCGAAGATCTGCGTGTTGTAGATGACGGAGGCGGCCATGACCGAGTACGGCAGGGCACTCGTTCGGCCCTCGCACGAGCCGTACTGGTCCATCAGCGGCTGCAGGTCGTCGCGGATGCCCGCCGCAGTCTCGGTGTCGGAGAGGTCGGTGAGCGCGCAGCGCTGCACGAACCGGGCGACCTCGTAGTTGTAGTTCGCGAGCATGATGTCCGGCGGGTTGCCACGGACGAAGCTGGCAGAGACGACGTCGACGCCCGAGGTGTCGATCTCGACGCGGACGTCGTTCTGGGAGGCGTTGTAGTCCGCGACCAGGTCGGTCATGAACGGGATGGCCTCGCGCTTGCTGAAGGTGAAGCGGATGGTCTCCGGCCCGTCCCCTGCCGCGCAGCTCGTGAGCGCGACACCGGCGAGAACCAGGCCGAGCGCTCCGGCGATCCCGCGCAGCGGGCGTGTTCGTCGTGCAGACACCGTTGTCCTTCCGTCGGTAGATCTGCGGACTAAATCTAGTGAGCGAATCTAGTCCGTCAGGAGGTACTGTCTCATCTGGGCGACAGAAAGGTCAAGGGGAGTGGCGGAGGTCTCGGCGGGATTGGGCACCGGGCGCGCGAGCGTCGGCGCCGTCCTCGACTTCGCCTGGACCGCCAGCGAGTTCACCGCCACCGAGGCCATGGCCGGCACCTCCCTCACCCGCTCGACCGCGATCGACGCGATCGACACCCTCGTGGGCGCCGAGGTGCTGCGCGAGCTGCCCAACGCCAGGGCCACGGGCGACTACCGCGCCGGACGCCCCGCCCGACGGTTCGCCCTCTCCCCCGACCTCGGCGTGGTGATCGGCGTCGACGCGGGCGACACCCACCTCGCGGTCACGGTCGCCGACCCGCTCGACCGCACGCTCGTGCATCACCGCACCGAGCTCGACCCGACCCAGAGCGCCGAGGCCCGCCGGGCCACGATCGTCGAGCGGATGCAGGCCGCCCGCAGCGAGGCCGGGGTCGACGCGGACCACGTGCTCGCGGTGTGCGTCGGCGTCGCCGCCCCGGTCGACCGCGACGGCATCTCCCCGCCGCACCCCCAGGGTTTCTGGGAGCGCACCAACCCCGGCCTCGCCGCGGCCCTGCACGACTGGGCACCCGTGGTCGAGGTGAAGAACGACGCCCAGCTCGCCGCGATCGCCGAGGGCACGCTCGGCGCCGCGCAGGACTGCCGCGACTACGTGGCCCTGCTCGCCAGCGAACGCTTCGGCGGCGGAGTCGTCGTCGACGGGCACGTGCTGCACGGGGCCCACGGCGGCGTGGGCGAGGGCGTGGTGTTCGACCACATCGTCGGCGTCGGCTCGGCGTTCGGGCTCCGCTATGCCCTGCAGGACCAGGCACGCGCCGCCGTCGAGTCGGGAGAGGCCGCGACCGACGGCTCCCTCGGACGGCTCGTGGCGGACGGCCCCGTGGAGCCACGGCTCGTGCTCACCCTCGCCGCCTCCGGCGACCCCGACGCGCTGCGGGTCGCCGAGCGGGTGGGCGCCACGGTCGCCCGTGTGGTCGGCGTGCTCGGCAGCATGTACGACCCCGCCCGCGTGATCGTGTGCGGCGCGGTGGCCGAGAGCGTGGAGCCGGTGCTCGCCGCCGCCCGCCGCATCCTCCCCGCGGAACTGCACCTGCCGGCGCCCGAGATCCTCGCGTCGTCGCTCGGTGCAGAGGTCGTGTCGGTGGGCGCCGTCGCGACCGCCCGCCGCGCCGCCCGGGAGCACGCCGTGCCGCTGCTCGCGGCCCGGCGCCTGCGCACGACCGCCTAGAGCGCGACCGCCCAGGTCACGGGGTGCGGGGCGACGCCGCCGTCGCCTCCGGCGGCTCGGGAGTGTGCGCCTCGGCGGTCTCGTCCGCGCGCGACTCGACCGCCGACGCCTCGGCGGCCAGGTAGCGGGCGGCAAAGGAGTCGATGCGGCGAGGGGTGGCCGTGAGCGCGACGACCGCCCGGCCGGTGCCCGGCTGCACCGTGAACTGAGCCTGCGACCCCCAGGTGCCCCCGGTGTGCTCGATCACGGGCGCCGGACCCGAGCCCACCAGGAACCAGCAGAGCCCGAGCTGCAGGTCGTCCTTGAGGCGGTGGTGCGGGGTGACGGCCAGGCGCAGTCCCTCGGCGACCTCCGCGGGCGCCGGGCCGAGCAACGCGTCCGCCAGCCGCTGCAGGTCGTCGAGCGTGGAGGCGTACATGCCCGCGGCCGGCATCGCGTCCTTCAGGTAGGGCAGCCCGACGCCCTTGCCGTTCGTGGGCCGCTCCACCACATCCGGACCCGCGGTCGGCCGATCGAGTCCGGTCCTGGTCATGCCGAGCGGATCGAGGAGCCGCTCGCGCATCAGCTCCGCGAACGGCACCCCGGTCACGGCGGCGAGTGCGTCGCCCAGGAGCCCGACGCCCATGCTGGAGTAGCGGAAGCGGCCGTCTCGACGCGCGCGTCCGGCGCTGGCCGACAGCAGCTCGCGGTAGTGGTCGTCGTCCACACCGCGCCACGGGTCCTTGACGCTGAACCCCAGCGCGGTGGCGAGTTCGCGTCGCGCGAGCCGCCGCGGCGTGTTCGGCAGTCCGGAGCGATGGGTCGCCAGGTCGAGCAGCGTGGGCGCGGCCCCTCGCCACGGAAGGGGCTCACCGCGCGCGTCGTCGATCGGCTGCTCCGCGTCCACGTCGCCGGCGGCGAGGAGCACGCCGAACAGGGAGCCCGTGAGCGCCTTGCTCACCGAGCCGATCTCGAAGCGCGCGCGTGTCGCCTCCACCGGATAGGCCACCTGCGTCCACTCCCCGGAGCTCCCGCGGAGGGCTGCCGCGACGGAAGCCTCAGCCGAGCCGGCGAGCGTCGCCAGCTCCGTCGCCGGGTCTGCGAACCCCTCGCTGCGCTGCATCGATCATCCCCTGCCGTGTGGTCGTGCGCTGTGCTTCCACCGTAGGGAGGGCCTGCGGGCACGCACATCCACCGGCAGGCGGACCCGCACGAAGGGTCGGCGTTAGTGCTTGATCGGCTAAAGCACTTGTGATGTAGTTGAGTCACTCAAGTAAAGGAGCACCCATGCCCGCATCGCCGACCGTTCCCCCGCGCATGAACGCGATCGTGCTCGACCAGTTCGGAGACGAGGACGAACTCCGGTCGCGCGAGATCGCCGTCCCCGAGATGGGCCCGAGCGACGTGCTCCTCCGTGTGCACGTCGCCGCCGTGGCCTCGTGGGACGCGCTCGAGCGCCGCGGCGATTACGACGGAGTCTTCGGCATCCCGTCGCGCTTTCCCTACGTGCTCGGGTGGGACGCGGCGGGGACCGTGGCGGCGGTCGGCAGCGAGGTCACGCGCTTCGCGGTCGGCGATCGGGTCTATGCGGCATCCACCCCGGTGCCGCGCGGGGGCTTCTACGCAGAGTACGGCGTCGTCGACGAAGAGCACGTCGCGCACGTACCCGCGCGTCTATCCCTCGAGCAGGCGGGCGTGGTGGCGTGGGACGCCCTCACCGCGCAGAGCGGCCTCGATGCACTCGACCTCGACCGCGGACAGACGCTCCTGGTGTTCGGCGCCAGCGGCGGCATGGGGCACATGGCGGTGCAGCTGGCACGCCAGCGTGGCCTGCGTGTGCTCGCGGCGTCGTCCGGCGCGGATGGTGTCGCCCTCTCGCGCGAGCAGGGTGCCGACGCGGTCGTCGACGGTCGCGCGGAGGACGTGCTGGTCGCGGCGAAGGAGTTCGCCCCGGACGGCATCGACGGCGCCCTGGTCACGGCGGGCGGCCCCATGGCGGAGCGCGCCCTGCAGGCCCTCGCGCCGTCGGGGCGGGTGGCGTGGCCGCACGGGGTCCATCCGCTGCCCGTCACCGCGCCTGCCGTGCCGATCCTCTCGTTCGACGGCGACCGCTCGCGAGCCGCGCTCGACCGCCTCAACGCCGTCATCGAGTCGGGGTCGTTCACGCCCCACGTCGCCCGGCGATTCCCGCTGTCGCAGGTGCGGGATGCCCACCGCGCGCTCCGCGATCACTACGTCGGCAAACTGGCGCTGATCATCCGCGACCACGGGCTCCTCCCGCCGGCGGTCGCGGGTCGGCCGTAAGGTGTGTCCGTGATCACCTGCGTCGTGACGTACACGGTCGACCCCGCCCGCATCGAGGCATTCGAGAGGTTCGCCCGCGCGTGGATGGATCTCGTGACTCGCCACGGCGGCATCCACCACGGGTACTTCCTGCCGTCGGAGGGGAAGAGCGACGAGGCGCTGGCGCTGTTCACGTTCCCCTCGCTCGCAGCCTACGAGGTCTACCGCGAGCGCTTCGGCGTCGATCCGGAGTTCATCGCCGCAGACCGGATCCGCGACGAGAGCGGCTGCGTCCTCCGCTACGAGCGCACCTTCATGCGCCCACTGCTGCCCGCGGAGGCTCCCGAGCTTCGCGATTGATTGATCACCTCAAGCGTTTAGGATCGGGGCATGGCAGTCACCCACCGCGTCGCGACCGCGACCACGGAGGCAGAAGAGGTTCTCCTCGACCTGGTGAACGCGTACGAGCAGGCGTTCGACCGCGCCGCCGAATCCGTCGGACTCAGCGCTGCCCAGGCTTGCGTCCTCGGGCGGCTCTCCCGATCCCGGTCGATGGGCGGGCTCGCGGTCGAGCTCGAGTGCGACGCATCGAACATCACGCAGATCGTCCGTCGCCTCGACGGCGCGGGCCTCACCTACCGAGAGGCCGCCGCCGAGGACAAGCGCGTCCGGATGGTGGCCCGCACCCCGAAGGGCGACGCTCTCGACCGCGACTTCGGGCGTGCCTTCTCGTTCGCACGGGAGGCGCTCGCGCGACTGTCCGACGAGGAGCAGGGCCTCCTCACCGCGCTCCTGCGCAAAGCGCTCCCGCCGGCGGGAGACCCGAGGCCTGACTCAGTTATGAGTCGGCCCTAATCCTGATCCAGATCCGTCGCATTTGCGCCAGGCGCAAACTGAGCTCGTCAGGAATACCATGTCGGCGGGATCGTCAAACTAAGTGATCCGATGCGACGCCTGCTCGCTTCGGGGCACTGGAGTCCACCGCTTAGGTATCCGGAATCACTACCGGGATGAGACTCAGGGTCACGATCTGCGCCGCGATGGCTGCCCAGGCGGAGATCGCATCATCCTCTGCCTCGTCAGTAAGCGCCCCTCAGCCCCTGCGGCTCAACGAAGCCGCCGAACACGAACCGGCCAGCGACGCTCTCGGAGAAGAGCCGGGCACTCCCCTCACGTGAGAATCAACCGGCCTCGCCGATAACATCAGCTCAGCTAGCTCGAACAGGACAGTAGAATCGGGGATCGACGCGGTAACGTCGTCCGGCGCCGCAACTGAAGACCATTCGCCGATCAGAGCAGCGCCTCAGACTAGCCGCAACTGACGACCGCGTAGCGGCCGGTTGACGTCGCCGTCTTTACGAGTTGGCCATTGACGTAGATGTTGCAGGTGATGCTGTCGCCGTCCATGATCTGCGCGTTGAAGTTTCGGTACCCTGAGGCCGTCGGCCAAGACATCCGCCACGGAAGTGGGGTGTCACCCGCCTGGCTGATACTAAAGCTATTCGGCGGAACCCAGGTGACTGTGCCGCGACTCCCGTTCGAAATAACTTCGTACACGGTGGACGGTGGCTCGAGTGTGATGGTCACAGTGCTGCCTGGTTCGACGACGGTGCCCGCGGCAGGGTCTTGACCCGCAACCGCCTGCGAGCTGGACTTCGAGCCAGTCACGGTCAGCTTGGCGTTCGAGAGTTTAGTGGTCGCGGCGAGGTCCGGCATCCCGACGACGCTCGGTATCTGCACCCCCCAGGACAGTGTGACCGTACTGGCCACGGGAAGCTTGCCGTCAATGATCTCCGGTTCGGTCGCCGTCACGACCCAGGAGGGGTCGTACGGGTCGCCAGGGTCAGAGGTCACCACCGCCAGGAACCCGGCGGCCGTGAGCGTGTCCATCGCTCCCTGCAGGTTAGTACCGATAACCGCGGGGGCGTCGACGCGGGGGCGCTCGAGTGTGACCTTAACGTTTGATCCGGCGGTCGAGGTTCCGCGCTCGGCTTGGGTGAGGACCGTCCAGTCCTCGTGTCCGTCGACGACGGTGTCGGAGATGTCAGACGGGAGCACCTCGAGTGCGACTTCGGCGCCTGCGTCGACCGCATCGCCATAGGTCATCCCTTCCATGTCCGGGATCGACACTTCGGAAGGAACCACCTCAAGTGTTATGACCTGGTCCGCATGAACACGCTCGTCACCGGCTGGGATTTGAGAAGTCACCACGCAGAACGTCGGCCCGCGGTCGTCGTCTTCGCAGAACGAAGAGTCCGAGTGGAAGACGCTCCGGAGCGCGACGCCATCAAGCGCCGCCGTCGCGTCCGCGAGGCTTTGCTGTTCGACGACGGGGACCGACACCCGGGTGACTTGGTCGACGATGATTAACGCGACGAGCCCGAGCGCGACCACTCCTACGACGATAACTCCGCCGATAAGGATCGAGCGCTTACGGATCCGGGAACGAATGCGGCGCAAGAGCGTGCCGCGTTCAGTGGCTTGTGCTTCCGGATCGTCACTGGGTACCTGCTTGTCGGGTCCTGCTCCCGAAGACTCATCCACCACCGTTGCTCCTTAGGTCCAGGGGTAGCTGGGGCGGGAGTGCCGGCATGTGCGACCCGGCCCTCCCCTGCTCGCGCGTCATTTAATCGTGACGAAGACGGTGTCGGCGAACATGCCGGGGTTGATGGCGAGGACGCCGTCAGCAGGGGTGGGCACCTGGATGGCGTTGTTGCCCGTCGCGGAAGCACCCGTGTAGAGGGTGGACATGGTGTCGAGGGCGTCGGGGGCGACGACGAGCTTGTCGAACGGATTCACCGTCACGCCCGCGGCGGTGACGTACTCCATACCGACAAACGTCGGCATCCCGCCTTCGGGGTCGTCGCCGATGAACGTGACCGTGTAGTTGATGAGGATGTACTCGGTACCCGCGTCGGGCGCCTCGTTGAACATGTTCTCGTTCACGATTTGATCCGTCGCACCAAGCGTGACGGAGTTCACGATGACGGTCCATTCGTCGGAGGAGAACGGGACACCCAGCGGAAGCGGGTTCTCGCGAGTGCCAGCCTCGGCCGGCTTCTCTTCCTCAGCCGCCGCGGCACCCGTCTCCTCCGTGACGGTGGTCGGTGCACCGACCTGGACATCGGATCCGCCGAATGCGTCCGTGAAGGCCGTCGCGACGACGACGGTGAAGACGATGACGCCGACGATGGTACCCACGATGGACACGATGATGGCAGTGACACCCTGCCACTTCACCTTGCCCTTCAGGAACAGGGACACGATCCCCAAAATGAAACCGATGGGAAGGAGCACCCAACCGACGATGAGAGCGCCCGGGATGCAGGCGAAGACGAAGCCGACGGCCGACACAATCAGAGCAATCAGCGCCAGGACGTTGCGCTGATTGACGGGGGCCGGCGGGTAGGCAACGCCTGGTGCGGGCTGTACGTATGCTGGCGCATCGTGCCGGGCCTGGCCGTGCGTGGGGGCGACTGGTGCGGGCTGCGGGTCGGGGGCCGGGGGCGGGACGTTGGTCATGATTCTCCTATGGCTGTGTTCTCGCGGGGGCGCGCGCGAATGGCGCGGGACCGCGGCCCCCGTGAAACCCCCAAAGCCCAGTCGGGCACCTTCAACGTAGCGGCGGACTCAGACGTTTCACAGTGAATTGATATAACGATATGGGTGCAGCGGCCAGCGTGCCCTGCCTGCTGATGCGGCCCTACACGTGGGGGCCTGGCTGTCGGGATACAACTCCGCCTTCAATCCCTGCCTGACTTCATCGAGAAGCTCAAAGAGGTTGCCCGCGGCGTGCACGAAGTTCTCTGCTATTGCGCGCGAAGGGAGCGTCAGTACATCCGAGACCAAGATGCTCCTTCTGCAGGTTATGCAAGTGGAGAGCAATTCTCCTCACCTCAGTGGTCACCACGCCCCGTTCGCTCAGGGCCTCGACGACCGCGGCGACGTTGCGTGAGTGGTTGTCGCTGAACCCGAGCATTCGTCGATGTCCAGGGTGGTTTCTTCTAGTCGGTCCCAGGCGTTGGTCATTGCGATGACATTCGGATCGACACGCCCTGAGCGCGGCAGCCATACAGTGTTTCGAGGCTCGCATGTCTCGCGCGGGGGCCCCTTGCCGTCCGCAGAAGCGACGGCACTGACAGACGCGTCCGCGAGCTCGCGTGCTTCGTACTCGAGTTCCGCGCTGGCGCCGGAGCCCGTCGCCTTCCGAAGGCGCTCCAACATCAGTTATGGGTCAGCCTTTGTCCTGATCCAGATTCGTCATATCTGAGCCAGGCAAACACTGGAGTCGCTGAGAACCCCGTTCGGCCGGGAGCGTCAAACTATGTGATCCGGTGTAGCCCGCGCCGAAGACATGGGCCTAGCGTCCAGATCGTCGATCCTGCCAGCAGGCACATCGGACAGACTAAGGAACCACCGCACGGACAACAACGGGCGGGTCGTCCGGTACTGGAGTTGCCCATCGCGTCACATGAGCGATGCCAAGTGGGATAAGTCCCACGTGGGCTATAACGAACGCGTCTCTGAACACAGTTACCGCTCCCCGGCGAGTACGTGAGGTCGCATGCGTGGCAATGACGTGCTCCCGCAACTCCTTGCGGGCGGCGTGCTTCGATGCACTGTACTTCCACGCATCGACCTGGCTCACCTTCTTCGAAGCGACCGCCACTCCAGCGAACGCGAGCACCGCAAAGATCTCGATGACAAGGCCGACGAACCACATCAGTCCACGAGGAGCGCGGGCTCCTCCAGGACGGAGGCGACGTCGGCGACGAAGCGGCTCATGCCGTCGCCGTCGATCACACGGTGGTCGAACGAGCCGGCGACCGTGGTCACCCAGCGCGGACGCACCTCACCGTCGACGACCCACGGCTTCTGACTGATCGTGCCCATCGCCACGATGCCCGCCTCGCCCGGGTTGATGATCGGCGTTCCCGCATCCATCCCGAACACACCGATGTTCGTGATGGTGATGGTCCCGCCCTGCTGGTCGGCCGGAGGCGTCTTGCCCTCCCGCGCCGTCAGGGTCAGCCGGTTCAGGGCTCGGGCGAGCTCCTTCATGCTGAGGTCCTGGGCGTCCTTGATGTTCGGCACGAGCAGGCCGCGCGGCGTGGCGGCCGCGATGCCCAGATTCACGTAGTGACGGACGGCGATCTCGGCCCCGGCCTCCGTATCGATCCACGCGGCGTTGACCATCGGGGTGCGTCGCACCGCCCAGATCACCGCGCGTGCCATGAGCAGCAGCGGCGAGACCTTGATGTCGGCATAGTCCGGCGACGCCTTGAGGCGCTTCACGAGCTCCATCGTGCGGGTCGCGTCGACCTCCTTCCACACCGTCACGTGCGGGGCCGAGTACGCACTCTGCACCATCGCCGACGACGTGGCCTTGCGCACGCCCTTCACCGGGATCGATTCGGTGCGGTCGTCGCCCGCCGCCGAGGGCCGGGTGGCCGTGAGGCCCCGCGCCAACCCGGACGGCGCCGCCGATGGAGCGGGCACCGTCTCCTCGCGCACACTCCCCCACTCGGGCGTCTCGATGTTGCGGAACACGCTGGCCTGCGAGGCGTGCTTCACCACGTCGTCCCGGGTGACCTCGCCGTCCGCACCCGTCGGGGTGACCGTGGTGAGGTCGACGCCGAGGTCGCGGGCGAGCTTGCGGATGGGCGGCTTCGCGATCACGCCCACCGACGACCGCACGGGGCGCTCGGCCGGACGCTTGCGGCGCGACGTCGCCCCGCCGCCCGAACCGTAGCCGACCAGCACCGAGCCGCCACCCTCCTCGGGAGCGGGTGCTTCGGCCGTGACGACGGCGCCGGGACCGGCGTCATCGCGGGCGTCCGTCACGAACGTGATGATGGGGGTCCCGACCTCGACCGTCGCTCCCTCGTCGACGAGCAGCTCACCCACGACGCCCGCGTGCGGAGAGGGCAGCTCGACCAGCGACTTCGCGGTCTCGATCTCGCAGATCACATCGTTGATGGCGACCCGGTCGCCCGGTGCCACCTTCCACGCGACGATCTCCGCCTCGGTCAGACCCTCACCGACATCGGGAAGGGGGAAGTTCTGCGTGCTCATGCGTGATCCTCTCGTGGACCGGATTCAGTAGGCGAGGGAGCGGTCGACGGCCTCGAGGATGCGGTCGGCATCCGGCAGGTACGCGCCCTCCAGCTTGGCGGCAGGGAACGGCGTGTCGTAACCCGACACCCGCAGCACGGGAGCCTCGAGCGCATAGAACGCGCGCTCCATCACGGTCGCCGCGATCTCGCTGCCGAGGCTCGTGTGACCGGGAGCCTCCTGCGCGTAGACCATGCGGCCGGTCTTGCGCACCGAGCCCAGGATGGGGTCGTAGTCGACCGGCGACAGCGACCGCACGTCGACGACCTCGCAGCTCGTGCCCTCGGCCTCCGCGAGCGCCGCGGCCTGCAGCAGCGTGGTGACCATCGCGCCGTGGCCCACGAGGGTCACGTCGCTGCCGGTGCGCACCACCCGGGACGAGTGCAGCGGCACGGCCGACGCGTCGAGCTCGACCTCCCCCTTGGGCCAATACCGGCTCTTGGGTTCGAGGAAGACCACCGGGTCGTTCGACGCGATGGCCTCCTGGATCATCCAGTACGCGTCGTTCGCGGTCGACGGCGACACCACGCGCAGACCGGGGGTATGCGTGAAGTACGCCTCGGGGCTCTCCTGGTGGTGCTCGACCGCGCCGATGTGCCCGCCGTAGGGGATGCGGATCACGATCGGCAGGCTGAGCGAACCCGCGTGGCGGTTGGTGAGCTTCGCGAGCTGCGTCGTGATCTGGTCGAACGCCGGGAACACGAACCCGTCGAACTGGATCTCGACCACCGGACGGAACCCGGCCATCGCCAGGCCGATCGCGGTGCCGACGATGCCCGACTCCGCCAGCGGCGTGTCCAGCACCCGCCGGTCGCCGAAGTCGCGCTGCAGGTGCTCGGTGATGCGGAACACACCCCCGAGCTTCCCGATGTCCTCGCCCATCAGGAGGACCTTCGGGTCGTCCTCCATCGCCTTGCGCAGCCCCGCGTTCAGCGCCTTGCCGAGCGGCATCGTCTCCAGGGTCACCGGGCGTCTCCTTCGAACGAGGCCTCGTACTGCGCACGCCACGCCTTCTGCTGATCGATCAGCGGGTGCGGGTCGCTGTAGACGTGGTCGAACATCTCGTCGGGGTCGGGCATGCCGAGGGTCACCGTGCGCGCGCGCAGATCCTCCGCGGCGTCGGCCGCCTCCGCGTCGACCTCGTCGAAGAACCGCGCTGAGGCGCCGCGATTCTCCAGGAACGCGCGCATGCGCACGATCGGATCGCGTCCCTCCCACATCAGCTCTTCGTCGTTGCCGCGGTACTTGGTGGGGTCGTCGCTCGTGGTGTGCGCACCCAGCCGGTAGGTCACGGCCTCAATCGCGCGCGGACCGCCGTCCGCGCGTGCCTCGTCGAGCGCCACGCGGGACACCGCGTAGCTGGCGAGCACGTCGTTGCCGTCGACGCGCACGCTGGGAATGCCGTATCCGGCGCTGCGCTGCACGAGCGGCACGCGCGACTGCGTGGTCACGGGCACCGAGATCGCCCAGTGGTTGTTCTGCAGGAAGAACACCGTCGGAGCCTGGTAGCTCGCGGCGAAGACCATGGCCTCGTGCACGTCGCCCTGGCTGGAGGCTCCGTCGCCGTAGTAGACGATGACGGCCTCGTCCCGCTCGGGGTCGCCGGTGCCCGAGCGTCCGTCGAACGCGACCCCCATCGCGTAGCCCGCCGCGTGCAGCACTTGCGAGCCCAGCACCAGGGTGTACAGCCGCGTGTTGCCGTTCTTCGGGTCGGTGGGGTCCCAGCCGCCGTGCGAGACACCGCGCATCAGCTTGATGATGTCGAGCGGGTCGACGCCGCGGATGCGCGTGACCGCGTGCTCACGGTACGACGGGAAGATCGTGTCCTGCGCGCGGGCGGCGCGACCGGAGCCGACCTGCGCCGCCTCCTGGCCGCGGCTCGGGGGCCAGAGGGCGAGCTGCCCCTGGCGCTGCAGGTTCGTCGCCTGGGTGTCGATGGCCCGGATGCTCACCATGTCGCGGTAGAACTGCTCGAGCTCGGCGTCGGGGATCGCCTCGACGAGCGGCAGATACTGTTCGGCCTCCGCCGTGGGCGCGACCTTTCCGGTCTCGTCCAGCACGCGTACGAGGGGGGTCTCTGGGGTGCTCACGGGCCCCACGCTACCCGTGCCGGCATTCCGGGTCACGCATACCTAGGGCCCCCTCGTATCTTCGCGGAAGCCCGAGATTCCGCGGATCCCGGGGTGTCAGCGCTGCGCTGCGGCGACCTCCAGCACGAGGTCGAGCGACTCCTCCTCGCCGACCGAGATGCGGATCCCGTCGCCCGAGAAAGGCCGCACGATGAGGTCGGCGGCCACGAAAGCGGCGGCCACCTCGTCGGTGCGCTCCCCGGTGGGCAGCCACACGAAGTTGGCCTGCGAGTCGGGCACGCCCCAGCCGAGCGCGCGGAGCCCGGCCACCAGGCGCTCACGGCGCTCCACGATGACCGCGACGCGCTCGAGCAGTTCGTCCTCGGCGTCGAGGCTGGCGATCGCGGCGCTCTCGGCGGCGGACGTGACCGACAGCGGGATACCCGTGGTGCGTGCCGCGTCGAGCACCTTCTCGTGCCCGATCGCGTAGCCCACGCGGAGACCGGCCAGGCCGTACGCCTTGGAGAAGGTGCGCAGCACGACCACGTTCGGGTGCCGCTCGAACACGCGGGCGGCGAGACCGTCGACGGCGTCGGGTGCGGTCACGAACTCGGCGTACGCCTCGTCGAGGATCACGAGCACGTCGGCCGGAACGCGGTCGATGAAGCGGTCGAACTCCGACGCCGTGATGATCGGGCCGGTCGGGTTGTTGGGCGTGCACAGGATGATGGCGCGCGTGCGGTCGGTCACCGCCGCGGCCATCGCGTCGAGGTCGTGCCGCGCATCGGCCGTGAGCGGCACCTGCACGCCGGTCGCCCCGGCCACGAGCGGCAGGCTCGGGTACGCCTCGAACGACCGCCACGCGTAGACCACCTCGTCGCCGGCCGACGCGGTCGCGAGGATCAGCTGGTGCAGGATCGACACGCTCCCCGAGGCGACGTGCACCTCGTCGGGCCGCACGCCGTAGCGCGCACCGAGACGCTCCCGCAGCCGCCCGGCCGTGGCGTCCGGGTAGCGGTTGATCGGGGTGGTGCGCTGCAGCGCGTCGACGACCGAGGGCAGCGGCTCGAACGGGTTCTCGTTGCTGGACAGCTTGAAGGCCTCGGGCCCCGCCTGCTTCCCCTGCCGATACGGCGCGAGGGCGGCGATGGCGGGACGGATGCGGGGCAGGATGGGCTCGGTCACGCGTCGAGTCTAGGCTGACAGCTCGCGGTCGCCGTGGGACACTGAACGGACTATGCGCTTCATCATCCGCGTCGTCGTCAACGCCTTCGCCATCTGGGTCGTCACCCTCATCCCGGTCCTTCAGGTGACCGTGACCGCCTTCCCCCCGGGAGAGACCCTGCAGCTCGTGCTCACGCTGCTCGCGGTCGGCGCGATCTTCGCCCTGGTGAACACCATCATCGGCACGGTCGTGAAGGTCGTGGCCTTCCCGCTGTACATCCTCACGCTCGGGCTCATCGGCTTCGTGATCAACGGCTTCCTGCTGTGGCTGACGGCCTGGATCACGAGCAGCTTCGGCTGGGGACTGTCGGTCGGCTCATTCTGGTGGGGCGTGCTGGCCGCCCTGATCATCTCGATCATCAACGGGATCTTCGGCGCCATCCTGCGTCCGCAGAGCAAGCGCTCGCGCCGCGACTGACGTGGGGCCGTTCGAGCCGCAGCCCCTCGGCGAGCGGCAGGGACGAGGTGCGGCGGCGGGCGTGACGCGGCGCGCCGTGGTCGCCGCAGCCTGGAGTGTTCCCGTGGTCGCGGCCGTCGCCGCGGCTCCGGTCGCCGCGGCGAGCGCGACCCCGGAGCTGACGGCCTGGACCGCGACCGCGTGCGAGTCCGCCGACCGCATCACCCTCATGCTGCGCAACGACACCGCGGATCCCCTCCAGACGTACCTCGAGTTCACCGCCGACGGCGCTCAGCCGGACGCGGGCCCCGGCCCCCTGCTCTCCCCGGGGGAGACCCGCCCGTTCGGCTTCGGACTCGTGCCCAACGGCGGATACACGATCCGCGCGAGCACCGACGGGGGGCTCCGGTTCCAGCAGCGCGTGGAGCTCGACTGCGCTCCGCTCGGACTGACCGCGCGGATCGACCCGGACGACGGCTCCGGCGTGCTGACCGTGCACGTGCGCAACGACTCGACGGCGCCCATGACCGTGACCATCGCGTTCGACCTGGGCAGCGACGGCAGCCCCGAGTCCACGGACACCGTGGTGCTGGCGCCCGGCGAGGAGCGCGCCCTGCCCTACCCCGCCCCGCAGACGGACTTCACCGTGCGGGTGTCGAACGACCAGGGGTACGCGCTCGTGGAGTCGTTCGCGTTCGCCTAGCCGCACCGTGGCGGACGCAGCAGTTCATCCGACGCGTTCGGCACGGTACTCCGTGCGCTCCACCTCGGTGGCCTCGCCCAGTTCGGTCCAGTACCGGCCGAGGGCCTCGGCGCGCGGGTCAGACGACGCGTCCACCAGGCGGGCGGTATCCTCGTACTCCTCGATCCCGTGCGACCCCAGTCCCAGGTCGTCCGGGCCGGGCAGCGGTTCGACGAGCCTGCTGGCCGTGAAGCTGTCGGCCGAACCCGTACCCTCGGCGGAGCCGCCCGTCGCGAGCCGGGAGACCACATCGTCGGCATGGCGCAGCTGCACGAGCGTCTGATCGTCGTCCAGCGTCGGCTCCGACGGACTGCCCGCCGTGATCTGCAGCTCCACGTCGAAGTCGCTCTCCATCGCGACGTGCGCGGCGATCATGCCCGACTGCGAGTACGCCACGACGTCCACACGATCCCCGGGCTGCGCCCCCGACGCGGCGAGCGCATCGAGGGTCGCCTGGTACGACGCCGACCGGGTACCGGCGTACAGCTGCACGTTCGAGCGCATGTCCCACGGCTCCGTCCCGGTCGGGGCGAGCGACACCGACCGCGTGCCGGAGAGATACGCCACGTAGCGGGTCGCACCGTCCTTCATCGTGTAGCGCTCGACGGCCACCTGGGCGCCGCCGCTCTCCGGAAGGCGGCGCAGCGCCGCGGTGAGGTCGGTAGGAGCCCGCGGCGCGGACCGGGCGACCGCCGTCACGCGCACCGGATCGGCGTGACCCCGGAGGCGCTCCCCCGGCTGCACCTTCGCGAAACCGGTGGTCGAGCCGAGCAACTGGGTCACCGCGGCCGCCGGAGCCACCGACGGCCCGAGCCCGCCGAGGAGCACCCCGGGGCCGAGGAGCGGACGGGTGGTCCACTGCAGCACGAGCGCGGTCGCGACGAGGCCGAGAGCCGGGTCGGCGGCGAGGAGACGGTCGAGCCGAGCCTGCGCCGCCGTGGCCGCGCCCGCATCCGTGTGAGCGAGCGCTTCGACCTTCGCCCGCAGCTCCACGATCTCGAACACGTCGGCCGTGCGTCGCGCTCCGTCCGCCGCGTGTGCGAGCTCGGCGGCGACCTCGTGCAGCACCTGGGCCGCGGCGCGCAGCGCGGGGAGCGGCACCCCCTCGAAGGCCTCGGGATCGGACGACACCGCGACTCGGGCCTGCTCGACCGCCGTCGCCGCTCGTCCGCACGCCCCCGCGGCCGCGGCGATCCGCGCAGCCACGGCCCGCAGCTCCTCGGTGTCGACGGCGATCACTCCGCCGTGGTCGATGCTCAGCCCGCCCACCGGTCGCCTCCCAGGCAGTGGTCGCGCACACCGCGGAGCCGTTCGACCTCGGCAGACGCGGCGTGGTGCTGCCGCTCGATCCACTCGTGCAGCGCCCGGAGCGCTGCGGACTCCCACGCCGTGTCGTCGACCACCGCGCGCAGCGTGCCGACGGCGTCGTTCAGCGCGTGCAGCGCATCGCCCAGATGGCTCGAGGCGCGGATGCGGGCCCAGACGTGCGGTGGAGTGTCGAAGGTGGTGGCGGTGAACGCGGTCATGGCTCCACCCTGCGCCGGTGCCGACATGGCTCCCGACCCGGTTCGCAGCGCCCGTGAAGAGATCGCGCGGATGCACAGACGTGCAGGAAGGGCGGGTCCCGCGAGGCCGCCGCTGTGCAGGAGGCGCCCCGACCGGCAGAATGGTCACCGTGACAGCCCAGGATCCCTTCCGCGTGATCTTCGTCTGCACGGGCAACATCTGCCGCTCCCCCATGGCCGAGGTCGTGTTCCGCGACCTCGCGGAACGCCAGGGCCTCGGTGCGCGGATCGTCTCGCGCAGCGCGGGCACGGGCGACTGGCACCTGGGCGAGCGCGCCGACCACCGCACGATCGACTCGCTCGCGCGCCGCGGCTACGACGGCTCGCAGCACCGCGCCAAGCAGTTCACGTTCGCGTCGTTCGCGGAGAACGACCTCGTGGTCGCGCTCGACCGCACGCACGAGCGCATCCTGCGGGAGTGGGCGCGCGACGAAGACGAGGAGGGCAAGGTCACGCTCCTGCTCTCGTTCGACCCGAACGCGCCGAGCCCCGACGTGCCGGACCCCTACTACGCGGGCGCCGAGATGTTCGATTCGGTGCTCGGTATGATTGAGACCGCCACGCGGGGGCTGTTCCGCCAGCTCGAACCCGCTCTGCGCCCGCCCCGCACGCCCCGACTCTGAGGGGCCCGATCAGGAGGACTCCCCTGACTTTCCAGCCCTCGCTCCCGCCGCAGCCCCTGAGCCCCCTCGACGGTCGCTACCGCGGTGCCGTCACCGGACTCGCCGACTTCCTCTCCGAAGCCGGGCTCAACCGCGCGCGCGTCGAGGTCGAGGTGGAATGGCTGATCGCGCTCACCGACCGCTCGCTCTTCGAGACGAGCCCGCTGTCGGACGCCGACAAGGAGCGCCTGCGCGCGCTGTACCGCGACTTCGGCCAGGCCGAGATCGACTGGCTCGCCGAGAAGGAGGCCGTCACGCAGCACGACGTGAAGGCCGTGGAGTACCTGGTGCGCGACCGTCTCTCGACGCTCGGACTCGACGCGATCGCCGAGCTCACGCACTTCGCCTGCACGAGCGAGGACATCAACTCCGCCTCCTACGCCCTCACCGTCAAGCGCGCGGTCGAGGAGGTCTGGCTCCCGGCCCTCGACACCGTGATCGCGAAGCTGCGCGAGCTGGCGGTCGAGCACGCCGACGCCGCGATGCTGTCCCGCACGCACGGCCAGCCCGCCACGCCCTCGACCATGGGCAAGGAGCTCGCGGTGTTCGCGTGGCGGCTGGAGCGCGTCCGTGCGCAGATCGCCGGCACCGACTACCTCGCGAAGTTCTCCGGCGCGACCGGCACCTGGTCGGCACACCTGTCCGCCGACCCCGACGCCGACTGGCCCACCATCGCCCGCGAGTACATCGAGGGCCTGGGGCTCGGCTTCAACCTCCTGACGACGCAGATCGAGTCGCACGACTGGCAGGTCGAGCTCTACGACCGCGTGCGGCACGCCGGTGGCATCCTGCACAACCTCGCCACCGACATCTGGACGTACATCTCGCTCGGCTACTTCGCGCAGATCCCGGTCGCCGGTGCCACGGGCTCGTCGACCATGCCACACAAGATCAACCCGATCCGCTTCGAGAACGCCGAGGCGAACCTGGAGATCTCCGGCGCCCTGTTCGCGTCGCTCGGGCAGACCCTCGTCACGAGCCGCCTGCAGCGCGACCTCACCGACTCCACCACGCAGCGCAACATCGGTGTCGCGTTCGGGCACTCGCTGCTCGCGCTCGACAACCTGCGCCGGGGACTCAACGCGATCTCGCTCTCGCGCGACGTGCTGCTCGCCGACCTCGACGGCAACTGGGAGGTGCTGGCCGAGGCGATCCAGACGGTCATCCGGGCCGAGGTGGTCGCCGGGCGCTCCACCATCACCGACCCGTACGCGCTGCTCAAGGAGCTCACGCGCGGGCACCGCGTCGGCGCGGCCGAGCTCGCGGCATTCGTCGAGGGTCTGGAGATCGGCGACGCCGCCAAGCAGCGCCTGCTCGCCCTGACCCCCGCGACCTACACGGGTATCGCCGAGCGCCTCGCCCGCTGAGCCCGCGCGCGGTCAGCCGGAGTACGACTCCACGCGGTCGCGCGGCATGAACGACGCCGCGAGCAGGGTGAGCAGCGCGGTCACGGCGACCGCGATGAACACCCCGACCGACGCGTGCACGATCGTGCCGGGGTCGTCCGGCCCTGCCCCCTGGGAGATGATCGCGTTCGAGATCGCCCCGAACACGGCCACCCCGACCGCGCTGCCTGCCGAGCGGGCGAACGCGTTCATGCCGGTCACGGCGCCGCGCTCACCCCACTCCACCGACGACTGCGCGGCGATCAGGGTCGGCGCCGCGCTCCACCCCAGGCCGAAGCCCAACACGAACGCGATCACGGCGAGCACGTACGGGTTCGGCCACGACGCGACCGAGGCCAGGACGATCGCCGCGACCGAGGCGATGCTCATGCCGATCAGCGTGGTGCGGCGGAAGCCGATGCGCAGGTACAACCGCCCCACGTTGGCCGCAGCGATGGGCCACCCGAGCGTGAGCGCGGCCACGGCGAGGCCCGACAGCAGCGGCACGATGCCGAGCGAGCCCTCCAGGTAGGTGGGCGCGAAGCTGGTCACGCCGATCATGAGCGCCCCCACGCCGAGCGAGACCAGGGTCGTGGTGAGGATGAGCCGGCGCGAGACGAGCCGCAGGTCGACGATCGGCTCCGGTGCCCGCCGCTCCACCAGCGCGAACAGCACCAGGGCCGCGATCCCCGCCCCGAAGCACAGCACGCTCGGCGCCGACAGCCACTCCCAGGCGTTGCCGCCCTCGAGGAGTCCGAGGATCACCCCGGTCAGGCCGACCGTCAGCAGCACGGCCCCGAGGTAGTCGATGCGGTGCCGTTGCGTCTGCTTCTGCTCCGTGTACCGCCGCAGCAGCACCCACGCGGCGAGCAGGCACAGGGGGATGTTGATCAGGAAGATCCAGCGCCACGCGTCGAGCTGGGCGAACACGCCGCCGAGGGCCGGTCCGACCACCGACGACACCGCCCACACGCTGGCGATGTAGCCCTGCACCTTCGCGCGCTCGGCGACCGTGTAGATGTCGCCGACGATCGTCATCGACATGGGGGCGACGGCTCCGGCGCCGAGCCCCTGGACCACCCGGAACGCGATGAGCGCCGGCATGCTCCACGCGAGACCGCAGAGGACCGAGCCGAGCAGGAACAGGGCGATGCCGAGCAGGATGATGGGCTTGCGTCCGACCGTGTCCGCGAAGCGCGAGTAGATGGGCACGCTCACGGCCTGGGCGAGCAGGTACACCGAGAAGAGCCACGGGAACTGCTGGTAACTGCCGAGGTCGCGCACGATGCTGGGCACGGCGGTGGCCAGGATCGTGGCGTCGATCGCGATGAGACCCGTCGAGAGCATCAGCGCCGCGAGCACCGGTCCGCGTTCCGAGCGGAGTCCGACGGAGGCGCGATCGATGGGGGTGCTCACGTCAGGCACAAGCCGCCCGCCCGCCGGAGTATTCCGACGGACGGGCGGCTGAGGGTCGTCACTTCGCGGTGCCGGAGCGCCCGGGGGCCTGGTCGTCGCTGTCGGGCTTCTCGCCCGGCTCCGCGTCGTACAGCACCGGCCGGTCGATGGTCTTGGTCACATCGGCCGGGTCGACCGCGAGGATCAGCATCGCGAGGATCAGCAGGGTCACGATGAACGCGGAGCCGCCCACGACCAGGCTCAGGGCCAGCGGCGTGAGCCCTTCGTACGTGCCGTTCGCGATGGCCGTGTTCACGCGCAGGGTGAAGGCACCGGTCGACACCAGCGTGACCACCATCGCGAACACGCCGCAGCCCAGCGCGATGCCGAGCAGGTGGAGCGGACGCAGGATGTCCCGCCGGGTGGGCTTCTCGTCGCTCATCGCTCTCCTCCGTGCTGGACCGGCTCGCTCTGGTCGTCGTGGGGGACCTCCGGCGCGTCGGCGCGCTTCGGGGTCAGTCCCGCAATGCCGAGGAAGACGGCGACGATCGCCGCGTAACCGCCGAACATGCCCACGCCCAGGATGATGCCGGAGAGCACGAACGTGCCCGCCGCGTCGATCGTGTACTCCTGCACGAACCCGGCCGGGATCAGCAGCATCACCACCGCCAGCAGGAGCGTCAGCGCGCCGACCGTGATCGCGTCGCGGGCGAGCATCCCGCCCACGCGACGCGCCCGGATGCCCGCGAGCAGCTCGATCCCGCCGCTGAGCACCGCCCACGAGATCACCACCACGAAGAACACGTCGTCCGTGCGCCAGGCGGGGACGCCGCTCGCCATGCCGGCGAGGGCGCTCACCACGGCGAGCAGGATGGAGGACCAGCGCGAACCCGCGGGCAGCACCAGCCAGGCGGCCAGCACGTGCACGAGCGCCGTCACCAGCACGAACCCGCTGAACACCGACAGCCCCACCGGGGCGGAGTGATCCGACGAGAAGGTGATCATGAGGGCGGCGACGGCCGCGAACAGTGCGCGCAGCAGTTGCACGTGGCGCATGGTGAACGCGCGAGCAGGGGCAGACATGCAGAGTCCTCCGGGGTTTCCCCCCAGTCTACGCGGGGGCGGGAGACGCCAGCGCCGGGCGGATGCGCGTGAAGCCCGGCGGATCTCCCCAGATCGATTGCCGGGCTTCACGACATACGCAGCACGGGGGGCGTCACTGCGTCGGGCCGGACGGTCGCGGGGTCGGGCACCTCCCCCACACGTCAGAGCCCAGTGACCCACGTGCTCGCTCGGTCCCCTGAAGCGTGCTCGCACGGTCTTATGCTCACTCTAGGGAAGTGTTCTTCACATACCGGACGGGGGGTTGTGATGGAGTACACGAACGGTGGCGTGCCGCGCCCACCCGGGCGCAGCGCCTTCGCCAGGGCACTGCGCGACGCGATCAACGCGAGACCCGTGACGCTCTCCTGGCTGCAACGCCAGCTCAAGGCACGCGGCAACCGGGTGTCGATGGCCACGCTGAGCTACTGGCGCTCCGGGTCTCGCCGGCCGGAGGGCGCGCAGTCGCTCGCGGCCCTGGCCGACATCGAGGACCTGCTCGGGCTGGAGGACGCCGCGCTCAGCCGTCTGCTCCGCCCCAACCGCACCGGACCGCTCGGGGTGAGCGGCTTCCCCATCGACCACCGCGAGATCGAGCAGGCCGTGATCGACGCCTACACGGCGATGGGCAGCCCGTACCCCGACACGTCACGCGAGCTGACCACGCACTCGGTCACCGACGTCGACGAGCGGGGCAACGTGTCCTTCTGCTCCACCAGGAGCATCGTGCAGTCCACGACCGGCACCATCCATGCGATCCCGTTCCTGGAGATCATGCCGGGGCTGCCCTCCCCTGCCCCCATCCTGCGGGCGGTGTCGGGCGGCCGTTTCACCCGCCACTACTCGCACCCGGGCGGCGAGGTGCACGGCGCGCTGTTCGAGCTGGACGTGCCGCTCGAGGCGCCCGACACGGCGATGGTCGAGTGGTCGGTGGAGTACCCGCCGGGGTCGCCGCCGTCGCGCGACACCGGGCACGCGGTGGGCCGCCAGTGCCGGGAGCTGCTGGTGTGGACGCGATTCCACCCCGACGCGGTGCCCGACTGGTGCGAAGAGGTCGTGGAGACCCCGGACGGCCGCTCGGTCTCGCCCGTCCCGCTCACCCGCGGCACCTCCGTGCACCAGGTGCGGCGCGCGTTCGGCCCGGGCGCCCTCCAGCTGCGCTGGGGGTACGGGCCCGCGGACGCGGAGGTTCAGCCGGGCTGATCGCCCGTCGCGACCGGACGACCGGGGGTGTTCGACCACTGGCTCCACGAGCCGGGGAACACCCGGGCGTCGATGCCGACCTCGTGCAGCACGAGCGCCGTGTGCGCCGCGGTGACGCCGGAGCCGCAGTACGCCGCAACAGGGGTGCCGCGGGTGACGCCGACCCCTTCGAGCGTGGCGAGCACGGTGTCGCGGTCGAGCACCCGGCCGTCCGCATCGAGATGCAGACCGGTCGGGAGGTTGATGGCACCGGGGATGTGTCCGGCCACCGGGTCGAGCGGCTCGGTCTCGCCGCGGTAGCGCTCGGGCGCGCGCACGTCGAGGAGCACGCCCGACTCCGGGAACGCAGCGGCCTCGTCGATCGTGAGGGCGTCGTCGCCGATCTCGTCGAGCACCACATCGCCCGGCTCCGGGATCACGTCGTCGGTCGCGGTGCCGTACCCGGCGGCCGTCCAGGCGCGGAGCCCGCCGTCGAGCACGCGCACACGAACACCGGCCTGCCGGAGCAGCCACCACGCGCGAGCCGCCGCGAGCCCCTTCGTGTCGTCGTACGCCACGACCGTGTCGCCCTCGCGCACGCCCCACCGGCGCGCGGCCGCCTGGAGCGTGGCGGTCGACGGCAGTGGGTGGCGCCCCGCGTCCGGCTCGCCGTGCGTGGACAGCTCCGTGTCCAGAGCCGCGAACACCGCGCCGGGGATGTGACCGGTGAGGTAGTCGGCGTGCCCGGCCTCCGGTCGATCGAGACGCCAGCGCACGTCGATCACGCGGACGGGCGCCTCACCGGCGAGGAGGTCGTGCAGTTCGGTCGCGGAGACGAGGTCGCTCATGCTGCGAGGCTACCGACTCCCCGTGCGTCTTCGGTTCGTCGCGTCATCCGACGACACGGCCGAGAAGCGTCGCGGGAAGCGCGCACGAATCAGCGCCAGCGCAGCGGCAAGCTCAGGTGCGCGGAACATCGCCAATGCCGAGACGTAGACCGCCCCACTGAGCAGACCGATCGCGAACGTCCCGAGAACACCCGGGAGCTTGTCACTGACGAACCAACCAGCCTGACCGCCGAGTGCGAGATACAACGCCCACCCCGCGAGTGTCGCTGGCACTGCTGCCAAGAGACACCGCGCCAGTGGGCGAACCCAATCTTGGACGTGAAGACCGCCGAGTCTCCGCCGGAGCAACACCACCGCGATTGCGCTCTGGCCGATCGACGCGACCGACTGCCCCAGAGCGACGGCTGCTGCAAGTGATGTGACCGGGAGGATATGCAGCTCATGGAGCAGCCACGCGAGGCTGGCGGTCGCGATCACGACTGCGGTCTGGAAGAGCGTGAACCAGAACGGCGTACGTGTATCTCCGAGCGCATAAAAGGTCCGCTGCACGATAAATAGAACGGCGAGCGGTACCAAACTCAACAAGTAGCAGCAAAGGACGAGAGAGGCCTCCGCT
This sequence comes from Microbacterium sufflavum, assembly GCF_023091155.1. Lineage (NCBI taxonomy): Bacteria > Bacillati > Actinomycetota > Actinomycetes > Micrococcales > Microbacteriaceae > Microbacterium > Microbacterium sufflavum. The sequence goes on from NZ_JAHWXK010000001.1 coordinate 884,763, forward strand.
GCATCGTGTGGTGAATTCGTAAAGACGCGCGAAGCGGGCACGGCAGCCGCGACTAAGGCCGACAGTGCTGCGAACAAGAAGAACCCCAGTGTTCTGATGCTCCGCGAAATGTCCCGCCTCATCTCGGGATATGCGCCGAGCGACGCGTGCTCGGACAATCGCGTGTAATAGGGGGTTCCGATCGACAGCACGATGATCGAATACGGCAGCATGAAGACGAGCCAGGCATTGCTCATCACGGCCGATGCGGCGCCCTGGCCGGATGCCTCGTTTGCGACCCAGCTCTGATAGAAGCCCGCGCCGAGGCTGACCAATGCCATAAGAAGAGTCCAGCTCGCAACGCGGCCAAGATCGCCCAGCTGGGCGCCCCGCCACCGGAAGTCGATCTCCAGCCGGATAGCGGTTCTCCTCCAGAAGAGAAGGAGGACCAGCGCTTGCAGGGCAATGCCGCCGGTCGCTACGCCGCCTAGTGACGCGATCATGCCCGGGCTCCATTCCGCCACTCGCGCAAGGTTCTCGCCGAATGCCATACCGATGAGCAGGAATCCGATGATCGACAAGATGTTGTTCGCCACCGGCGCCCAGGCGAACGGGCCAAAAATGCCCTTGGCATTCAGCACCTCACCGAGCAGCGCATACAAGCCGTAGAAGAAGATCTGCGGGAGACACCAATACGCGAACGCGGTGGCGAGGGCGATCTGAGCGGTGTTCTCAGGGCGCAACTGCAAGGAGACCAGCCAGGGTGCCACAACGACGGCCGCGCCCGTCATCAGCAGGAAAATAGCTCCGCCCATCGTGACCAGCTTCGATACAAACTCCTCGCCGTCTTGGCGCCGCGATGCTCGGACGATCTGGGGCACGATCACGGCCGTGAGGATACCGACGGAGATCAGCCCGAAGATGCTGTTAGGAAGTTGGTTCGCCACGGAGAACGCGTCGGCGACCGCCGATCTGTTCGAGCCGACCACACCGACGAGAACGACCGTCCGCAGGAGACCGGTTACCCGGGAAGCAAGAGTGCCCGCTCCGAGCATGATGCTTCCGCGTTCCACCCCGACCATCCGCTCCTCGGTTCCGCCGTCGGGGGCCGATGATGTCACGTCGCTTCTCCTTCGAGTAGCGAGATGCCCGGGTTTATTCGCGGACCCCGTCGGGAATAGAAGCGGGCGGCGGGCGTTGCACCCCGCATGATTGAAAGTTCAACCGTCGCGCCGGCTGCCACCGAACGGACCCGCGTGCGGGTGCCGCTGCGCTTCGGCGACGGGTACACCACCACGGCCGACGTCGTGACCTTCGACGGACTGGTCGACGGACGCGAGCACCTGCTGCTCGGCCTCGGCGACTGGCGCGCGGCGCTCGACCGCGCGGCCGAGGGCGGCGATGCCCCGCTCGTCCGCCCGCACAGCGAGTGCCTCACCGGCGACGTGTTCGGCTCCGAGCGCTGCGACTGCGGCCCCCAGCTGCGCGAAGCGGTCGAGCGGATCGCCGAGCAGGGCGGGTTCCTGCTGTATCTGCGCCAGGAGGGTCGCGGCATCGGCCTCTACGCCAAGCTCGACGCCTACGCGCTGCAGGACGCCGGTCTCGACACGTACGAGGCGAACGTCGCCCTGGGTCACGGCGAGGACGAGCGCGACTACACGGTCGCCGCCCAGATGCTCCGCGCCGTCGGGGTCGACGGCATCCGTCTGCTGAGCAACAACCCCGACAAGGCCGTGCAGCTCGAGGCGCTGGGCATCCGCGTGACCGAGCGCGTGCCCACCGGCGTGCACCTGTCGGAGTCGAACTCGCGCTACCTGCAGGCCAAGCGCGACCACACCGCGCACACGATCGACCTGTCGGCGGCGTGACCGGCGGGGAGGACACCATGACGGCCCAGCGCTCGGAGCGTCGGCTCGACGACACGGAGATGACGACGTGGCTGCCCGTCATCCGCTTCGTGCAGCTGCTGCCCCAGGTGCTCGACCGCACGCTCAAGGACGAGGTGGGCCTGAATCACGCGCGCTACGCGATCATGGTCACGCTCGCGGGGCGCGACGACGGCGCGGTCACCATGACGGAACTCGCACGCATCGCCGGTCTGAGCCGTTCGCGGCTGAGTCACGCGCTCGACTCCCTCGAGGAGCGGGGCTGGGTCGAGCGCACGTCGTGCAGTACTGACAAGCGCACGCTGTCGGCCGCGCTCACCCCCGCGGGCAGGGAGATGCTGCGCACCGCCGCCCCCGTGCACGTGGAGCAGGTGCGCGAGCTGGTACTCGACCCGCTCACCCCCGCGGAACGCGAACAGCTCCAGTCGATCCTCACGAAGCTGCTCCCGGGTGTGACCGCGGCGCTCTGAGGCGTTCTGCTCTGAGCAGAACGCCTCGAACCCCGCCGAGCGCCCGGATTATCGTGAGGCATGGCCGACATCGTCCCGTTCCCCCGCGCTCCCCGTCCCGCCCGTCCCCAGCCGAGCGACCCCGAGCCGCTGTGGCGGCAGCTGCTGGGCGACCAGCTCCGCCGTCGGCGGCACGACCGCGAGGAGACCCTCACCGCCACCGCCGAGAAGGCCGGGGTGTCGCCGCAATACCTCTCCGAGGTCGAGCGCGGGCTCAAGGAGCCGTCGAGCGAGATGATCGCCGCGATCGCCGGAGCCCTCGACACGAGCCTGGTCGAGCTGACCAGCGCCGTGGCCGACGACCTGCGCGCGACTGCGGCCTCGGCATCGGCATCGGCTGCGGTCTCGGCCTCGCGCGGCGCCTTCGCCCTCGCGGCCTGACCTCCCCGGTGGAGCCCGGGTTCGCCGTCGCCCGCGACGCCTGCCCCGCCCGCACGCGCCGCCCGGTGGAGCCCCGGGGCCGACGCGGCACCGCGGCGCCGGCCCCGGGTCCGGGCGTCACCCCGCGTCGCGCGGCCCGAGCACGGTGTCGATCAGGCCGTACTCCTTCGCCGCCACGGCCGTGAACACCCGGTCGCGGTCGGTGTCGACGCGGAGCTCCTCGAGGGTGCGACCGCTGTGCCTGGCCAGGATCGCCTCCATGTCGGACCGCACCCGCACCACCTCGTCGGCCGCGAGGATGAGGTCGGGGATCGCACCCCGCGACTGCCCGGCGGGCTGATGCAACACGATGCGCGCGTGCGCGAGAGCGGCCCGCTCCCCCGGCGCCCCTGCCGCGACGAGCAGCGCCGCCGGACCGATGGCCTGGCCGACGCAGGTCGTGGCGATGCGGGGACGGATGTGCTGCATCGTGTCGTAGATCGCGAGCGCCGCCCCGGGATCGCCGCCCTCGCTGTTGATGTAGAACTGCACCGCGGAGTCGGGGCTGTCGGCGTCGAGGTGCAGCAGCTGTGCGATGAGCGCGTTCGCCACGCCTGCGTCGATGCCGGTGCCGAGGTAGGTGACGCGTTCGGCCAGCAGGTGCGAGTACACGTCCATGACCCGCTCGCCGCGGGGGTGCTGGGCGATCACGTTGGGGATCGTGTAGCTGCTCATGCGTCCGCCCCCAGTCCCACGCGCGCGCGGCGTCGCGGCATGATGTCGGCCGTCGACTCCACGATCCGGTCGATGAAGCCGTACTCCTGCGCCTGCGTGGCGGTGTACCAGCGGTCGTGCAGGGAGTCCTCGAAGATCCGCTCCACGGGCTGACCGGTGTCGTGGGCGATGAGTCCGAGCACGGTGTCGCGCATGTGACGGAGGTCGTCCGCCTGCGCTTCGATCTCGACCGCGGATCCGCCGATTCCCGCTGAGCCCTGATGCATGAGGATGCGCGCGTGCGGCAGCGCCCGACGCTTGCCCGGTGTGCCAGCCGACAGCAGGAACTGTCCGGCGCTGCACGCGAGGCCGAGCGCGAGGGTCGAGACGTCGTTGGGCACGAGCCGCATGAGGTCGCGGATCGCGAGCATCGACGGCACAGACCCGCCGGGAGAGTGGATCCACAGGGCGATGTCGGCGACGGGGTCTTCTGCCGAGAGGCTGAGCAGCTGCGTCATCAGCAGCGTGCCGTTGTCGTCGTCGAGGGCGCCGTCGAGCACGAGCACGCGCTCGTGGAAGAGCGCGCGCCGGGCTTCCTGGCTGAACTGGGGTATGGGTTTCTCGTCGCTCATGACCCCAGCCTCCGCCGCTCCGGGAGCCGGTGGGTCGGTCTCCGCCGTGGGCGGATCCGCCGTGGGCGGAGGACGTGTGCGCTGCCCGAAAGCCGCGCGTAACACCCCCGACTCACGACGCTCCTAGCCTCGAGCACATGGCGAGACAGAAGGCACCGGAATGGCAGTGGTCGGAAGACGGGATCAACTTCCGCACCCGCAAGTGGGTGCGCCCCGAAGACCTCAACGCGAACGGCACGCTGTTCGGCGGCAGCCTGCTGAAGTGGATCGATGAAGAGGCGGCGATCTACGCGATCGTGCAGCTGGGCAACTACCGCGCCGTGACGAAGCACATCTCCGCGATCACGTTCGAGGCGTCGGCGGTGCAGGGCGACCTGATCGAGATCGGCCTGCAGGCCACGCGGTTCGGCACCACGTCGCTGACGATGCGCGCGGTCGCCCGCAACATGATCACCCGCAAGCGCATCCTCACGATCGACGAGATCGTGTTCGTGAGCCTGGACGAGGACGGGATGCCGACCCCGCACGGCTATCGCGAGATCACCTACAACCGCGATCGCATGCCCACGGAGCGCATCGCCACCGGGACGGTCCGGCTGCCGAAGCTCTGAGCGGACGCCGCCGGGGGGAACGGCGTCCGCTCAGAAGAGAAGGGGTCAGGGGTCAGGCGGCCAGGGCGAGCGCGCGGCGGTGGGTGATCCGGTGCCCCACCCAGAACCCGATCGCGATGAGCCCGGCGAGCGCGACCCCGAGGATCCACGGGAGCATCGACGGCGCGGCGCCCGCGGTGGCGGTGGCGAGCGTGCCGGAGCCGTCGGCGATGCGCCCGTTGCCGGAGGCGAGGTCGGCCGCGCCCGCTTCGAGCGTCCCGCCGCCCGCGGCCAGGTCGCCCGATCCGTCCGCGACCGCGTCGGCTCCGGCGCTCAGCTCGCCCATGCCCGTGTGGAGGGCACTCGCGCCGGACTGCAGCGTGCCGATGCCGGTGGCCAGGGTGCTGGCGCCCTCGTCGAGCCGCCCGGCGCCGTCGTCGAGTCGCACGGTGCCGGCGTGCAGCGTGGAAGCACCGGTCGAGAGCGTGCCGAGGCCCTGCGTGAGCTTCGTCGCTCCGGCGCTGAGCTGGGCGGTTCCGGCCTGGAGCGCCTGCGTGCCGGCGACGAGCGCGGGGGCACCCTCCGGGGCGACCAGGGCGACCGTTCCGGGCCAGCCGAGTGCGGGGTCGCCGTTGGCGATGGCGTTGACCCCGGCCGTCACGCGCGCGGCACCGTCGGCCGCGCCGATGAGTCCCTGCGCGAGCGAGGGTGCGGCGGCGGCCGGGGCCGCGAGGGCGTCGACGGCCTGATCGACTCCGGCCGCGAGCTGCGCGAGCTGCTGCAGCTGCACGTTGGTCGGGTCGGCGGCGAGCATCCCGGCGAGGCTGTCCGCGAGTTGCTGCGATCGACCGGGGGCGGCCGTCGCGGCGTTCTGCAGCGCGGTCTTCGTGTCGGGATGGGCGAGCGTCTGCACCGAGGTCGTCACTCCGGCGCGGAGGGTGTCGCTCAGCGTGGTGGCACCCGCCAGCACGCCGGTCGTGTACTGGTGCGCGCCCGTCACGCCCGCCGACAGCCGGGTGGCGCCCGTGACGAGCTGCTGCGCGCCCGCATCGGCTGCGGCGGCACCGGCCGCGAGGTCCTGCGATCCGGCGAGCGCGGTCTGCGCGCCACCGCTCAGGCGGCTCGCACCGGCCTCGGCGTTCGCGGCGCCCGCGGCGAGGTCGCCCGCACCCGCAGCGAGGGCCGTGGCTCCCGCCGCCGCGGTGGTGGCACCATCGCTCAGCTTCTGCGAGCCGTCCTCGGCGCTCGCGGCACCCGCGGCGAGGTCCTGCGTCCCGTCGGCGAGGGTCTGCGCGCCGTCGGACAGTTCGGCGGCACCGGCCGCGAGCTGCGCCGACCCGTCTTCCGCGGCGGTGGTGCCGTCGGCGAGCTCCGCGGCACCGGCGGCGATCTTGCTCGTGGTGGCGAAGAACAGCAGGATCATGGCGGCCAGCAGCAGGCTGAGCACGATCACGGCGATGCGCATGCCGAGGCCGTGCGCGTGGGGTGTTGCACTCGTCATTGAGGACTCCCGGGTGGTGTGTGGCGTCGTTGCCACGGGCGACTGTAGGGCCCCGGTCCCTCGCCGCACCGGAATTGCCGGACGATACCAAGTCCCAGCGCACGCGGGACTCAGTTTCTTGTGGTGGATGCACAAAGCGGCGTCCGCGCCCCCACCCCGCGAACGCCGCCCCGCGCCGTCGCCGCTAGCCCGGCAGGGAGGCGCCGCGGCCGGCCACCGCGACCGGGCCGGCGCCCTCGCCCGTCGAGCGCTCGGCGAGCACCGCGAACGCGCGGTCCAGGTCGGCGATCAGGTCGTCCGCATTCTCGAGGCCGATCGACAGCCGTAGCACGTCGGCGGCGGGTCGTGCCTCCGGGGGCACCGGACGATGCGTGAGAGCGGCAGGGTGCTGGATCAGCGAGTCCACGCCCCCGAGCGACACGGCGTGCGTGAACAGCGAGGTCGCCGACGCCACCGCCGACGCCGCCGCGTACCCGCCCCGCATCCGCATCGCGATCATGGCGCCCGTGCCGCGCATCTGCCGGCCGAGGATCCCGCGGGGATCCCCGTCGAGCCCCGGGTAGAAGACCTCGGCGACCTCTGGTCGGTCGATCAGCCACTGCACGAGGCGGCGAGCAGTGTCCTGCTGCTGCCGCACGCGCACGGGCAGGGTCGTGAGCCCGCGGTGGAGGAGATATGCGCCGAGCGGGTGCAGCAGCCCCCCGGTCACCGCACGCACTCGGCGCAGCGCTTCTGCGGTCTCCTCGTCGCAGGCGACGACACCGGCGATGACGTCGCCGTGGCCGCCGAGGTACTTGGTGGCGCTGTGCAGCGACATCGCCGCGCCCAGGTCGATCGGGTTCTGCAGCACCGGGGTGGCGAACGTGTTGTCGACCACGACCGGGACGCCGCCGGCCTGGCGCACCACGTCGGCGATGTCGGCGATGTCGAGCGTGGGGTTGGCGGGCGTCTCGACGACCACGAGCCCGGTGTCGGGACGGATCGACGCGGCGACCTCCTCGGGGCGGCAGTACGTGGTGTCGACGCCGAGCAGCCCCGAGCCCAGCAGGTGGTCGGTGCCGCCGTACAGCGGACGGACCGCGACCACGTGGCGGGTGCCCGTCGCACCGGTGCGGGCGAGGATCACCGCGGTCATGGCGGCCATGCCCGACGCGAACGCGACCGCGGCCTCCGCGTGCTCGAGCTCGGCGAGGGCCTCCTCGAAGCGCGCGACCGTGGGGTTCCAGAGTCGGGCGTAGACCATGCTGCCGTCGGCGGGCGGACGGCCCCCGGTGGCCATGGCCTCGTACGAGTCGCCCCCGCGCTCGACATCGGGCAGCGGGTTGGTGGTGGACAGGTCGATCGGCAGCGCGTGGACGCCGAGCCCCTCCAGGTCGGAGCGGCCGCTGTGGACGGCGATCGTGTCGGGATGCAGCGGTGCGGTCATGCGTCAACGTTGCCGGAAACGTGAGAGAATCGCCGGAATTCGACAGCATCCGCGGGAACGGAGGCCTCATTCGATATTCTGTGCAACATGCGGCGGGTGGGAGGGCGGCACCTTGGCGAAAGCGCAACTCGACGAGACCGATCTGGAGCTGCTCGCGGCGCTGACCCGCGACGCGGAGATCACGAACAAGGCTCTCGCGCATCGGCTGGGGTTGGCCGAGTCCACGTGCGCGCACCGCGTGCGGGCACTGCGCGAGCGCGGCATCATCCGCGACACCCGTGTGCGGGTCGACGGCGCGGCGCTCGGATACCCGCTGCAGGCGATCATCAAGGTGCGCCTCGCCAATCACACCGGGCCGAAGGTGACGGCGCTCTTCGACGCCCTCGTCGCGGTGCCCCGCGTGCTGCAGGTGTTCCACGTCGCGGGCGTCGACGACTTCCTGGTGCACGTCGCGGTGGAGGATGCGACGGCGCTCCGCGACATCGTGCTGGAACACATCACGATCCACCCGGTCGTGCGCGGCACCGAGACCCAGCTCGTGTTCGAGCTCCGCGACGGCACCGGCCTGCTCCCCCGCTAGCTCAGCGGCGCGGGGCGTGCCGTCCGGCGGGCCGACGCGGAAAGATGGAGTGCACGCCAGCAAAGGAGCACCATGAGCCGCAGTGCCACCGCCGCCACGAACGCCGTCCGCGAGATGCGCGACTTCCTGTTCGAGCACGCCACGGACTATGCCGCCGCGCGGGCGGGATTCGCGTGGCCGCAGGTCGACGAATTCAACTTCGCCCTGGAGTGGTTCGACGTGGTGGCCGCCGAGAATCCGCAGCGCCCCGCCGTGCAGATCGTCGACGCCGACCTTCGCCTGCGGTCGTGGACGTACGGCGAGCTCTCCGCCCGCTCCGACCAGGTCGCGTCCTGGCTCACGGGGCTCGGCATCCGCCGCGGCGACCACGTGATCGTGATGCTCAACAACACGATCGAGCTGTGGGAGGTGATGCTGGCGATCACCAAGATCGGGGCGGTGTCGATCCCGACGTCCACGCTGCTGTCGGCCACCGACCTCGCCTATCGCGTGGAGCACGGCCGCGCCAGCGCCGTCGTCACCCTCGGGACTCTCGCCGAACGGGTCGACGGTCTCGGCCCCGACATCCTCCGCATCGGCGTCGGCGAAGCCCCGCCCGCCTGGGCCCGCTACGCCGACTCCGCCGCCGCGCCCGCCGCGTTCGAGCCGGACGGCCCGACCCCCGCGTCCGACACCGCACTGCTGTACTTCACCTCGGGCACCACGAACCGGCCGAAGCTCGTGCAGCACACCCACGTCTCGTATCCGGTCGGGCACCTGTCGACCATGTGGTGGCTCGGGGTCCGCCCCGACGACGTGCACCTCAACATCTCATCGCCCGGGTGGGCGAAGCACGCGTGGTCGAGCTTCTACTCGCCGTTCCTGGCCGAGGCCACCGTGTTCGTCTACGACTACGCCCGGTTCGACGCGAACACGCTCATGCAGGTCATGGACACCCACCACGTGTCGACCTTCTGCGCCCCGCCGACCGTGTGGCGCATGCTCATCCAGGCCGACCTGGGCCGCCTGACGCACCCTCCGCGCGAGCTGGTGGGCGCCGGCGAGCCCTTGAACCCCGAGGTCATCGACCGGGTGCGGGAGGCGTGGGGCGGCACCATCCGCGACGGTTTCGGCCAGACCGAGATGACGGCGTGCATCGGCAACTCCCCCGGGCAGCCGGTGAAGATCGGCTCGATGGGCCGCCCGTTGCCGGGATACCCGGTGGTGCTGCTCGACCCCGCCACGGGCGCGGTGGTCGAGCGGGAGGGCGAGATCGCGCTCGACCTGTCGCGCGCGCCGCTCGGACTCATGGCGGGGTACTACGACGACCCGGAGAAGACGGCGGAGTCACGCGCCGGCGGCTACCACCACACGGGCGACATCGCGGTGCGCGACGACGACGGCTACCTCACCTACATCGGGCGCTCCGACGACGTGTTCAAGGCCTCGGACTACAAGATCTCGCCGTTCGAGCTCGAGTCGGTGCTCCTGGAGCACGAGCTCGTGGTCGAGGCGGCCGTGATCCCCAGCCCCGACCCGACGCGGCTCGCGGTGCCGAAGGCGTACGTGTGCCTGACCGCGGATGCGGCGGACGAGACGGCCGCGGCGCGATCCGTGTTCGCGTACGCGCACGAGCGCCTGTCGTCGCACCTGTGGGTGCGGATCATCGAGTTCGTGCCGGAGCTGCCGAAGACCATCTCGGGCAAGATCCGTCGCGTGGAGCTGCGGGCGCGCGAGGCCGAGCGCGTCGCGTCGGGCGACGACTCACGGCAGCACCGCGACCGCGACTACCGCTGAGCGCTCAGGAGACGACGGCGACGGGCGACGTGGGCGTCGACGACGTCGCCGCCTTGACGACCGCGGCGACCTTCGGCGTCCCGGTCTTCGCGGGAGCCGCGGCCACCGGAAGCGCCTCGGCCGGCGCCTCGCTGCGGCGCGTCAGCCCCGCGGCGCCCACCATGCCGCGCACGACGCCGCCGATCGTGAGCATCAGCACGAGCGCGGAGCCCGAGATGATCAGCGGCAGCCACTGGCTGCCGAAAGACGCGGTGACGCTCAGCAGCGCCCCGACGATCCAAACCCCGACGGCCCCGCCGGTGAGACCACCGGCACCCCGCGCGATCGCGATCCCGGCGACGATCGCGCAGATCACGGCGATCGCCGCGCCCACGTATCCGATCGGAATCAGGACCGCTGCCAGCTCGCTGGCCACCCTCAATGTCGTCATGTTGACCCCCCGGTCTGCGGAATTCCCGCATTCTCGACACTAGAAGTGTGTCCCCTCCGGGCCATCCGTCTCAAGTCCGATCCGCATCATCCTCCAGAGGGATATATCGGCTGGATCGGCAACGCACACGAACGCCCCGCGGCCCTGGCGAGGACCGCGGGGCGCTCCGGAGGCATGCGGTCAGCGGCGAACGGGCCAGCGCAGGCGCCGAGGGCGCACGACCCGCACCGGTTGCGTGACCACGGCGTCGACGACCATCGAGCCGTCGGTGGGCCCGACGATCGCGATCGCCGAGGTCTCGGTCGCCTCGGCCGGAGCGACCGGGAGCTTCGCGAGACCGCGGTGGGCACGGACGTACGCGGGCACCAGCAGCAGGATCGCTCCGACCCAGGCGAGCGGGTTGCTGAGCGCGACGCCGTCGAAGCCGATCATGGCCCCGAGCACCACGGCCGCCCCGACGCGCATCACCAGCTCGATCACGCCCGTCACGGTCGGCACGAGCGTGTGCCCGAGCCCCTGGAGCGCACCGCGGAGCACGAACAGCATGCCCAGTGCCCAGTAGCCGCAGCCGTTGATGATGAGCATCCGGTGCGCCATGTCGACCACGCCGTCGGAGCCCTCTCCGACGAACAGCCGCACCATGGGAGCGCCGAACGCGATGAGCAGTCCGCCGAGCACGATCGCGGCGGCCACCGCCATCCACGTCGCCTCGACCACGCCGCGGCGGATGCGGTCGGGCCGCCGTCCGCCGTGGTTCTGCGCCGCATACATCGACACGGCGAGCCCGAGCGACGAGAGCAGGGCGACCGCGAGGCTGTCCACGCGCGAGGCCGTGGTGTACGCCGCCACCGCGTCGGCGCCGAGGGTGTTCAGTGCCACCTGCACCGTGAGCGTCCCGATCGCGATGATCGACGCCTGGAAGCCCATCGGCAGGCCGAGACGCAGATGCTCCGCGATGTCGGAGCCGGTGATGCGCCAGTCGGCGCGGCGCAGGTGCAGCATCGGCAGGCGGCGCCGCACGAACTCCAGGCACAGGATCACCGACACGGCCTGCGCGACCACGGTCGCCAGGGCGGCCCCCGCGACGCCCCACTCCAGCGGCCCCACCATCAGGACGACGAGCCCCACGTTGAGCGCGCACGACACCGTGAGGAACACCAGCGGGGTCTTGGAGTCGCCGATCGCGCGGATGATCGCGGAGAGGTAGTTGAAGAACATGGTCGCGCCCGCGCCGAGGAAGCTGATCTGCGTGAACACCGTCGCCTCGGGCATCAGCTCGGACGGGGTCTGCAGCAGCGCCAGGATCGGCCCGGCGATGAGCGGCGCGACCACGGTGAGGATGACGCTGGTGATGCCGCTCAGCAGCACCCCGGTCGCGACCGAGCGGCGCACGGCGGCATCGTCTCGGGCGCCGAAGGCCTGGGCGACCGGGATCGCGAAACCGCTCGTCAGGCCCCACGCGAACCCGAGCAGCAGGAACAGGAGGCTGCCGGTCGCGCCGACCGCCGCGAGCGACTGGACGCCGAGGTGACGCCCGACCACGATCGCGTCGGCGAACTGGTACAGCTGCTGCACGACGTTGCCGAGCAGGAGGGGGATCGAGAAGGCGAGGATGACACGCCACGGACGGCCCGTGGTGAGGGTGGTGGCCATGAAGAGCGGCTCGCAGAAGACGAAGGGCGGATCGGGGAGCGACCAGTTTATCGAATCGTTTCGGGACGAGGGAACACCGGGGGGCGGAATGCCGGAGCTTCTCTGCCGATTTCGGGCGAGCGCACCGCGGTGGTTACTCTGCATCAGTCGCCGGCACGCGAGTGTCGCGGCGTGTCGACGAAGACCGGAGGAGACAGCGTGACGAAGGAAGACACGGGGGCGATCAACAGCACGGGGGCCACCGCCGATGCGGGGAGCGAGCAGCACCTGCGGCGGGCACTGAGCAACCGGCACATCCAGCTGCTGGCCATCGGCGGCGCCATCGGCACCGGCCTGTTCATGGGAAGCGGCAAGACGATCTCGGTCGCCGGGCCCTCGGTGATCTTCGTCTACATGATCATCGGGTTCATGCTCTTCTTCGTCATGCGGGCGATGGGTGAGCTGCTGCTGTCGAACCTCAAGTACAAGTCGTTCAGCGACTTCGCCAGCGATCTGCTCGGGCCCTGGGCCGGGTTCTTCACCGGCTGGACCTACTGGTTCTGCTGGGTGGTCACCGGTGTCGCCGACGTGATCGCGATCGCCGGGTACACGGATGCGCTCATCCCCGGCATCCCGCTGTGGATCCCCGGCCTGCTGGTCGTGGTGATCCTGCTCGCGCTGAACCTGCCGACCGTCGCCGCGTTCGGCGAGATGGAGTTCTGGTTCGCGCTCATCAAGATCGTGGCGATCGTGGCGCTCATCGCGACGGGTCTGGTGATGGTGTTCACCGGCTTCCAGCACGACGCCGGCACCGCGAGCTTCTCGAACCTGTGGGAGCACGGCGGCATGTTCCCGCACGGGTTCATGGGCTTCGTCGCGGGCTTCCAGATCGCGGTGTTCGCGTTCGTCGGGATCGAACTCGTGGGCACCGCCGCCGCCGAGACCAAAGACCCGAAGCGCAACCTCCCGAAGGCGATCAACGCGATCCCGATCCGCGTGCTGCTGTTCTACGTCGGCGCGCTGATCGTGCTGATGGCGGTCACCCCGTGGACCGAGTACGTGGCCGGGGAGAGCCCCTTCATCGCGATGTTCGCCCTCGCCGGCCTCGGCATCGCCGCGACCGTCGTCAACCTCGTGGTGCTCACCTCGGCCATGTCGAGCGCGAACTCGGGCATCTACTCGACCTCGCGCATGGTGTTCGGCCTCGCGCAGGACGGCGATGCGCCGCGAATGTTCGCCCGCCTGTCGAAGCGCCGCGTGCCGCAGAACGCCCTGTTCCTCTCCTGCATCCTGCTGCTGTCGGGCGTGGTGCTGCTCTATGCGGGCAAGGACATCGGCACCGCGTTCGACATGGTGACCACGGTGTCGGCGGTGTGCTTCATGTTCGTGTGGACGATCTTCCTGTGCAGCTACCTGAAGTACCGGCGCACCCGTCCGGAGAAGGCCGCGGCCTCGGCGTTCAAGATGCCCGGCGGCGTGTTCATGGTGCTCGTGGTGCTCGCCTTCTTCGTCTTCATCCTGTGGGCGCTCACCACCCAGCCCGACACGCTGACGGCCCTCCTGGTCACGCCGATCTGGTTCGCGATCCTCATCGTCGCGTGGGTGTTCGTGCGCAAGTCGCCCCATCACATCGCCCGGCACGAGGCGCACATCGCCTACCTGCGCGACGAGACCATCGACGCACACTAGACGCACGCGACTGCGCAGAATCGGCGGGCCCCCGGGAGGGGAGCCCGCCGATTCGCGTGTGACGCCGCGGTTCTGGGGAGTTGCGGCGAGGTCAGACGCTCGCGGTGGCGGACACGGGTGCTGCGACGGGTCGCGCGGCGGGCAGGCGCTTGCGCAGAGCGAGGAACAGCAGCACCATCCCGGCCGTGAGCAGCATGTGGCCCAGTCCGGCGATGCCGGCGATCATCTTGGACGACTCCAGGCCGAGCACCGTCAGGGAGCCGTGCCACAGCAGCATGGCCGAGGTGAGCACGAGTCCGGCGGTGTAGAGCCAGAAGAACCAGCCGAACAGGCGGCTCGCGGAGAGCGTGAACGCCCGCTCCAGCAGCAGCACGATCAGGTAGACCACGAAGCCCAGCACCAGCAGGTGGGTGTGCACGAGCCCGAGCTGCGTCGGGGCGCCCTCGGGGAAGTCGTTGAGCTTGGTGAACTCGCGGTAGAAGAGGCCGGAGGCGACCCCGGCGAGCATGGAGGCGAACGCGGCGTAGAAGAGTCGGCGCATGGGTGTTCCTTTCGGGTCACCCCCAGCCTCCGTCGGGCCGGGAATCCGCGGATCCATCGAACGGTGGAGATGCGGGGCTCAGATCACGCCCGTCTCGCGCGCGATCGCCACGGCCCTGGCGCGACTGTCCGCGCCGAGCTTCTCGAACACGTGCACGAGGTGGGTCTTGACCGTGGCCTCCGTCACGAACAGGGTCTTCGCGATCTCGCGGTTCGAGGCGCCCGTGGCGAGCAGCCGCAGCACGTCGAGCTCCCGGTCGGTCAGACGCACCCGGGGTGCCCGCAGCACCTGGCCGACGCGCTCGCTGAGCTCCGGCGTGAGGACGAGCCCGCCCGACGCGGCCGCACGCACCGCACGCACGATGTCGTCCGGGGCGATGTCCTTCAGCAGGTAGCCCGCGGCGCCCGCCTCGACCGCCCCAAGGATCTCGGCGTCGCGGTCGAACGTGGTCAGGATGAGCACGGCGGGGGCGGGGTCCTGCGCACGCAATGCCGCCGTGGTCTGCACGCCGTCCATGCCCGCGCCCAGCCGCAGGTCGCATAGCACCACGTCGGGGTGCAGGTGCCGCGCGAGGGCGACCGCCTCCTCCCCCGACGCCGCCTCGCCCACGACCTCCACGTCGTCGCGGTGGTCGAACAGCGACCGCACCCCCGCGCGGACGATGGGGTGGTCGTCGACGAGCAGCACCCGCACCGCGGTCACCGCAGCGCTCCCGTCTCCCGGGGGCCCGCGGTCCGCAGCGGCACGTGCGCCGAGAGGGCCGTCCCGTCGCCCGGGGCGCTCTCCACGTCGAGGCCTCCGCCGAGCTCCCGCAGCCGCGCCCGCATCGAGCGCAACCCGTAGCCGCCGCCCGCCCCCGTCGTGCCGCGCGCATCCCACCGGGACGCGTCGAAACCCGCCCCGTCGTCGACGATGTCGAGCCGCACGGCGTCGCCCGCATCCGCCAGGGTCACCACGACGCGGGAGGCGCCGGCGTGCGTGCGGACGTTCGCGAGGGCCGACTGCGCCGTCCGCAGCAGCGCGATCTCGGCGTCGATGCCCAGCGGCGGCAGCTCGTTGTCGGCGTGCAGGGTCGTGTCGATGCCGGTCTCGTCCGACAGGCGGTCGAGCATCCGCGCGAGGGCGTCGGCGAGCGCGGTGGACTCCAGCTCCGCGGGCATCAGGTCGTTCACGATGCGCCGCGCGTCGGCCAGCCCCTCGGCTGCGAGCGCACCGATCTGTTCGAGCGCCCTGGTGCGCTGTTCCTGGTCGTCGCCCGCGAGCGCCGCGCGTGACAGCATCCCCACCGACGACAGGCTCTGCGCGACGGTGTCGTGCAGGTCGCGCGACACCCTGGTGCGTTCGGCGCTCGCCCCCGACTCGCGCTGCATGCGGGCGAGCTCGTCCTGCACCGCGGCCATCTCCTCCTGCGTGGCCACGAGCGAGGCGATCAGCCGCCGTCGCTCCCGGCCGTCGCGCACCAGCACGAGGTAGCCCCGGGAGATGCCGAGCGCGAAGACCCCGCCCACGAGAGGACCGATCACGTTGGCGTACGTCGTCTCTCCGGTGTGCACGACCGGGGCGAGGATCACCACCGCGAGCACGAGCACGCTGAGGGGCACCGCCCACCGCAGCGGCAGGATGAACCCGGCGAGCAGCCACAGCGCGAACGCCAGCCACACGAACTCCGGCGACACGACCACGGCCCCGAGCCAGATGAGGGTGAGGCCGAGCAGCCACCAGGTCGCGAGGCTCCGGTCGGCCGTGCGCTCGCCGAGCAGCAGCCCGCCGCCGTACCACCCGAGGAACACCAGTCCGAGGGCGAGCACCCACGGCAGCGGCACGCCGTCGATCGCCGCCCTGACCACGCCGACCGCGAGCAGCACCGCGGTGATGACCGCCTGACCCACGCGGATCGAGCCCACCAGTGTCGCCCACGACCACCGACCGGTGCCGGGGCGCGGTGCGGGCTCTGGCGACGACATGCTCACATTCTTCCCCCGACGGCCCGCCCGTGCGTCCATCGTTCGACGGAGGCGGCGGACGACCTCGGTATCGTGAGGCCGTGACCGCCGCCCACCCCTACCCCGCGACGATCGCGGCCCCGGTGGAGCACGAGCTCGTGATCCGCAAGTCGCGCTTCCTGACGCTGGTCGCGCCCGTGGCGTCGGTGGCCGACGCGGAGACCGTGATCGCGGCCGTGCGCAAGCGCGCGTGGGACGCGAACCACAACTGCACGGCCATGGTCACGGGGCTGCGCGGCGATCAGGCCCGCTCCTCCGACGACGGCGAGCCGTCGGGCACCGCGGGAGTGCCGATGCTGGAGGTGCTGCGCCGGCGGGAACTGACCGACGTGGTCGCGGTCGTGACGCGCTACTTCGGCGGGGTGAAGCTCGGGGCGGGCGGGCTCGTGCGCGCGTACGGCTCCGCAGTGTCGGAAGCCCTCGACCGCGCGGCGCTCGTGCACCGACGGGCGTTGACCCAGACCACGGTCGAGGTGCCCCACGCCGACGCCGGGCGCTACGACAACCTGCTGCGGGAGTGGGCGCAGCAGCACGGCGCGACCCTCGGCACGCCGCGCTACGGGGAGGCTGCGCGCCTAGAGCTGTGGGTTCCTGCGGAGGAGCTGCCGCGACTGTCCGACGACCTCGCCGCCGCGTCGGCCGGAGCCGTGCGCCTCGAGACCGGCGTCGAGCGCGTGGTCGACGTGCCCGCCTGACCGGCACTCCCGGCGGGCGCATACGCGCGGCGGCTATCCTGGACGCCGCGGTCGCGGAAGGAGAGCGATGTTCGACAGTCCGCTCTCGGCCTCGCCGTACGAGATCCTCGAGGTCGACCCGTCCGTCGACGACGCGGAGCTGCGCCGGGCCTACCGCCTCCGCCTCCGCCAGACGCACCCCGACACGGGCGGCGACGCCGCGGTGTTCATCCAGGTGCAGCGGGCGTGGGAGCTGATCGGCACGGCGGAGGGTCGCGCGGCCTACGACCGCCGCACGGGCGTGACCGACGACGGCGCCGAGTGGAGCGGCTGGCGACCGCAGACCGCGCGCACCGACACCCGTCCGCGGGCGCGGTCGTACGGACAGCCCGGCGGATGGCGCCGCGAGCGCTACCTCACGCTCATCCGGGAGTGGGCGGGCCACGGGGTGGAGGTGCCCGACCCGTACGCGCCGGCTCTCGTGCGGGCCGCGCCGCGGGAGCTGCGGCGCATGCTGGCCGACGCCCTCGCGGAGGAGGCGACCGCGCGCACGGTGTCCGACCTCGGGATGGGCTTCACCGTGTGGCACGACGTCGCGGCCGGGCAGACGCCCGACGACAAGCTCGACCACGTGGTGCTCAGCCCCTCGGGCCTGTACGGCATCATGTCGGAGGACTTCGGCGGGGTGGTGGGCTTCCGCCGCGGCGAGATCACCGGCCCGAGTCTGGGCACCAGGGCTCCGGTGACGGCGGCGCTCGGCCGGATGCGTCAGGTGGCGAAGGCCGCGAAGGTCAGGTTCGGCGGCGCGATCGTGGTGCTGCCGGACGACGATCTGGCGCAGGCGGTGACCCCGCTCGGCAGCAGCCGCGGGGTTCCGGTCGTGGTGGTGCGGCGCAGTGCGCTGGCGATGGTGCTGCGCCAGGGGGTGCCGGGGGCCAGGGCGATCGGCGGCAACGAGCTGTTCGACGTGCGCACGCGCCTGCAGCAGACCGTCCGGTTCGTCTGACCTCCGCTCGTCCGCGATCCCGCTCTTGACGCTTGTCGTCAAACCGGTTTACACTCGTCAAACCGGTTCACGCACCCGAGTGAGCCCGACACCCGCGAGGAGGCGGCATGGGCCGCACCACGATCGCCGACGTCGCCCGCGAGGCCGGCGTCACCAAGGCCACCGTGTCGCACGCGCTCAGCGGCAATCGCCCCATCTCCGAGGAGACCAGGGCGAAGGTGCTCGCCGCGGCCCGCAAGCTCGACTGGGCTCCGAGCCAGAGCGCCAGAGCCCTCGCCACGCGCCGCGCCAACGCGATCGCCGTCGTCCTCGCGCGCGACCCCGAGGTCATCGCGAACGACTCGTTCTTCCCCGCGTTCATCGCCGGGGTCGAGTCGGTGCTCGCCGAGACCGAGACCGCGCTCGTGCTCCAGGTGGTGCAGGGTCGCGAGGCCG